>NZ_JAMYUY010000013.1:0-174369 GCF_040323385.1 Mesorhizobium sp. M0045 | reverse complement strand
GGAAGGCGTCGAGCAAGCCAAGCAGGTCGCCGCCGAAGCATATGAGACTGTAAAGGAAGAGGCTGACCGACAGGGTTCCAGTGGCGACGCCGAGACGTTGGTCGACCGCGTCGAGAAAGTCGTGAAAAAGACGGCAAGCAAAACGGAGCAAGCTATTCGCGATCGTTTGCCGGAGTCGGACGAGCCTCCCAACACTTCGTCATAGCGGTAGCCGGTTTTCGAGGTGGGCTGGCGAAGCTGTTCTTGAGACTCTCTTCACGGCGACGGCATGCCTCGGGACTGATCTGGCATGCAAGCTCGGTTTCCAGATTTGGTCTTGGCGAGGTATCGAGTTGCTGCTTCCGCGCGCTAGGCCTGCCTTGCAAGAAGCGCCGCACAAACATCGCTCACGACTTGCTGCAAGACATCGAAAGCATAGCCGATGTGAAGCCGCTCGAGCGGGTATGGTACTCTCGTCCCCACGGGCCGATACTGATGGAAGAATGTTGGCCAGCCCGCCTGATTTCGGCCAGCGAATGCCGTCCCGCCACATCGGCTCATTGCGGGCGACACGCGAGACCGGATGCGGTAGCCTCGCCAAAGAAGCTCATATCCGAGATGCCGGCGAAACAATCCGCACAGCCGATCGCCGAGCCATAGCGTGCGGTTGCGCCGGCTGCGATGTGCAAAGGCAATCGTGCGCAACCTCGCCGCTGCCGGCCTGTCGGAAAGGTTCGTCGGCAGATAGGGCCGAAGCCGGTGACGATTGCCGGCCCCGGCAAGCGGCTCAATGGCCATGCCTCTTCGTGGGCCGTCGGAAGCAGCTTGCCGAGCGTTCCAAGCGCGATGACGCAACCCTTGCTGCCGTCACGGTCGTCGGCGATCGCATCGAGATTGATCGCCGCCAGAATATCGAGCCCGCGCTCGCCAGCAATCGCCGGCAGCGCCTGTGCCGCCTTGCGCGCTCCGGCAGAATTGTTCTCGCTGACATGACGTCGTGAGCGGTTTGTAGGTGAGGCTCTTGTCCCCTTATCCAGCGTCTTGCGGCCCTCTGGAACCATCAAAACTGACAATCGTTACGCTGTTCAGCGACGTACATGAGGGGCAATGTGAACGAAGATGACGCCTCACCATTAGCGACCGGGGTAGAAGGCCTCGACTATGTTTTGCGCGGGGGTTATGCCAAATTTCGGTCACACCTCGTTGAGGGAAGGCCTGGTTCGGGCAAGACCACGCTCGGGGGGCCTCGCAAGGCGAAAACTGCCTCTATATTACGCTATCTGAAAGCAAGCGCGAACTCATATCCGTGGCAAGCAGGCACGGCTGGACTCTGGACGGGATAGAAATTCTGGAACTCGTTCCTCCAGAACTCAGCCTTGATCCCTCCCAGTTGCAGACACTCGTGCATTCTTCTGACCTGGAACTCGGAGAGACCGTGCAGGCGGCCTTGGCTGAGATCGACCGTATTAAGCCACAGCGCGTCGTATTCGATTCGCTTTCCGAAATCCGGCTGCTCTCGCAGGGCTCACTACGCTACCGTAGGCAGGTCCTGGCGCTGAAAAGCTTCTTTCTGCTCAACCATGCGACGGTCTTGTTACTCGACGACCTCACGGCCGAGCAGGATGACCTCAACCTGCATTCGATCAGCCATGGCGTCATCCGCATGGAGCAATTGACTCCGATATACGGTGGCGAGCGGCGGCGCTTGCGGGTGATAAAGATGCGTGGGGTGCAAATACGTGGCGGTTACCACGACTTCGTTATCCGACCGGGCGGGATCACGGTCTTTCCGCGACTGGTCGCCGCCGAGCACCCTGAAGCCGAGCACGGGTCGCCGGCCTTAAGCGGAAATGGCGTGGACGCTCTGCTCGGCGGCGGCCTCGATCGGGGCACAAGCACGCTCTTGATCGGCCCTTCGGGTGTGGGGAAGTCGACCATAGCCTGCTCCTACTGTCATGCAGCGCTCGGGCGCGGTGAGCGCGCCCTGGTTCTGCTGTTCGATGAAACTGACCGCATTTTCCTGGGACGTGCAACTGGTCTCGGTATGGATCTCAAGCCCTTCCTGCAAGACGCAATGCTCCTGCTCGAACAAATCGACCCGGCGGATCTTTCACCCGGCGAATTGTCATCAAAGATCCAGTTCGCAGTCGAGCGGTTTGATGCCCGGATCGTAGTGATCGACAGCCTCACGGGATATCTGAATTCGATGTCCCAAGAGCAGCATCTTGTGCTGCAGATGCATGAAATTCTCACCTACCTCAACCAGAAGGGCATCGTGACGATCCTGCTGCTCGCCAATCACGGGCTGATCGGCCAGACGGCGGCCCCAATCGACATGACCTATCTGTCTGATGCAGTGATGTTGCTGAGGTTTTTCGAAAGTGGCGGTCGCATCCGGCGAGCGATTTCGGTGGTGAAGAGGCGGGTTGGTCCTCACGAGGACACGATCCGTGAATTCATGGTCAGCAGCCAGGGCATAGCTGTCGGCGAGCCGCTCGACCAATTCAGGGGAATACTTACAGGCGTGCCCTTTTTTGAGGGCAAACAAAGCGACCTGCTCGCTGACAAGAAGCCATGACGCCGAAAGAACCCGTCGTACTCGTGCTCGCCCCGGTTGGTCGAGACGCTCAGCTAGCGGCCTCGATCTTAGAAAACACGGGATCGCCACACGCCTCTGTGCCAATCTGGAAGAGGTTTTGGGGTTTCTCGACAGCGCACACTGCCTTGTCGTCGCCGAAGAGGCGCTCATCAATTCCGACCGGAGCCAGTTCGCCGCCTGGCTGCGCAACCAACCTGCGTGGTCCGATTTTCCAGTGGTTCTTCTGGTCATGCGGGGAACAGAATTCGACAAGCGTCTTGCGTTTCTAGATCGGTATCTCATCGTTCTCGAAAGGCCTTTCCTGGCCTCAAGTCTGGCCAATTCGGTGAGGTCGGCGTTGCGTGCGCGTGCACGCCAGCTCGAGGTCAAGTCCCACCTCGAACAAAAACAGGAGGTCGCTGACCGTCAAAAGCTGTTGATCCTCGAGCTTCATCACCGGGTCAAAAACACCCTGGCCAATGTGCGAGCGATGATGGGAGCGACGGCCCGGTCCAGCGATAGCGTCGACAGCTTCGTGCGTGATTTCTCCGCAAGAATCGTGTCCCTTGCCGACACGCACTCAATGCTTACAGACGACTATTGGCAGACGGCCTCATTACAGAGATTGCTTGAGACGGAACTGAGCCACTACGAGATCTATGGCGAGCCGCGAATATCACTACGTGGTCCCAATGTGGCCCTCGTCGCCGACCTTGCGATACCTGTGGGCATGGCGTTTCATGAACTTGCCTCCAACTCAGCAAAATTCGGCGCCTTGTCGCGCCCGGAAGGCCGCCTTGATGTGCAATGGTGGATAGCGGATTCCGCAGGTGAGCAGATCCTGCATCTCCATTGGCAGGAGCGGAATGGTCCCATAGTGCAGCCGCCGAGTCGACGAGGCTTTGGAACGACATTGCTGGAAAGGGTCGTTACGGTGCAATGCAATGCGAAAATCGAAATGCATTACAATCCCGGCGGCCTGCGTTTCACTATGGCGTTGCCATTACGCGAAACGAGGCTCGTCCCAGCGTACTCCTGAGTACCTGACGAACGCGACGAAACAGCACGCAGCTGTGGCCGCAGTCGAAGCCACTGTAATCAAAAGGCCGGCTCCGCGACTTTCTTCAGCGGTTCGGGGCCACGATGCAGGTTGCGAGTTGGGGGTCCCCATTGCGGCCGCCAGGCCGCCGCCGCCTGGGTCTTTCATCTGACCTCGCGCGGTAGGATGTAGTGGGCTGGTCGGAGCCACACGTTACCGACAAAACGGCGCGACTACGCCGGCTTCCTGAGCTCCACCTGAACGCCCAGGCGGAACGCCTGACCATCTGCAAACGAGCGCGCGTAGCTCTCAGCTGTGAAAGGGACCGTGATCGTAGCGCCGTTGACCGTCACGCGAACCGACCACTCTTTCGTCCTCACGATTTCAACGGCATGTTGCTCATGGGGAGCCATGCATTCCTCCCAGAATGGTACGTTGGAGAAGGGGGAGGATAGTGTCGCAAAACTCGTTCGCATGCAAATAATCCGACACCGCAAGGTCGAAATGTCAAAATAGCGCACAGTTGCCGCCGCGGCTCGGGCGCGTTTTTCAGGCGGTTAAGCAGGCAGGCCGACCTACTTCGGTGTTTGCAAGTCGAACCGCCACGACAGACGACCCCAAACCGGATGCTCGAACTCAACGCCAGCTCGTTTAGGGGATCGGCGACAGCCAAGGCGCCTGCCATATCCCCGCTCGGTGCCCATCCGCGAACGACACTCGTGAACGACGGTTCGGAACGGTTGGCCCTGTCGGGGGTTACCTCAGTCCAACCGGAGAGGAGCCTCCAAAAATGGACCACACCAATCACGTACGGCTTTCGAGTTCTGAACTGCGCGCAGACGTTGTTGAGGGAGCCACCATCTACGGTCGCGACGATGAGGAAATCAGTTCAGTCGACCACATCCATGGAACGGGCGAGCATGCGCAGGTCGTCTTCGATGTTGGTGGGTTCCTCGGCATAGGCTCAAAGCGCGTGGCCTTATATGCAACTCAGCTCGATTTTATGCGGGACGAAGACGGCACCGTGCATGCTATCACACAAATGACGACCGAGCAGTTGAAGGCCCTGCCAGAGCATTTTGATTAAAGTCAGCTTCGGTGATCTCGACCGTCAGATATTGTCATGGGTGAAGGTCGATCCGAGTGCGAGCTCGCTTGCAGCGTCGGCGAAAACATCGACCTGATCGTCAAATTTTCCATTCGGAAACGAACAGACCTCATCGAGGGATGTTTCGTTCCAGCGGCCGCGCAAGAGCTTCACCTGGGCGGGTCAGGTTTGCCCGTGTCCTTGTCGCCTGAGACCGGAAGGACCTTCACGTCATGGCCGGCGCGTGTTTCACTTTCGTCTGCTTTGCCAGCCGAACCAGGGTCCTGCAGCATGGCGATCGTGACTTCGTGCGTCATGCGTCATGACGTTCTGGAAACGCGACCACGATTTCAAAGTCGCTGCTGTGGAACAGGCCGCCGGACATGACGCCAGCCGGTGCTGATACCGGCCGGAACGATGTGGTCAGATAGCCCCTCGAGGCGAGACCGGACAGCCCTACTCCGGCCCTCGGAAGCGGTCGTGAGTCAGAGTCGGGGCAGTGTCGTTGTTAGATGGCCGGTATTTCTGCAGCTGGCGGATGATTATTTGCGAGCGCAGGTCTGCACCTGCATCTATTGGCGCGCCTAAACGTTGCCGTCGAGGAAGATGTGACGGACTGCAGTGATGTCGAACAACAAAGCCGAAGATTTCAACGAAAACCAAATACAACTGGAGCGACGGGCTGGACAAGCAGACAAAGAGGGCCGCGGACGCAATGCCGAACGGCCATCGCAAATTTCCGGCCGCGGCTGGAGGGATGTACTGTGGCGGGTGTTCGCTGAGGTAATGGAGGACCGCGTCATGTTGATCGCGGCCGGAGCCACGTTCTACCTGCTTCTTGCTCTGTTTCCAGCGCTTGCCGCCTTCGTGTCCATTTACGGCTTCGTCGCCGATCCTCAGACGGTCGCCGAGCACATTTCATTCCTTGGCGGCATACTGCCTTCGGGCGGTTTGGATCTTATCAGATCGCAACTTAACTCATTGGCCGCTCAGAACACTAGCACGCTCAGCTTTGGGTTTATCTTCGGTCTCGCGGTCGCACTGTGGAGCGCCAACAGCGGCATCAAGACGCTGTTTGAAGCAATGAACATCGCTTACGAGGAGACTGAAAAGCGCGGCTTTATCCATCTGAATCTCCTGGCCTTGGGATTCACCCTTGGCGCCATCCTCATTGGCATCGGCCTTATCATCTCGGTCGGGATCGTACCCGCAATGCTTGCGCTGGTGAACCTCGGCGGCTGGACGGAAACCCTTGTGCGGATCTTGCGGTGGCCGGTTTTGCTGATCATGGTCGGAATCGGAATTACGCTGATCTACCGCTACGGCCCTAGCCGCGAAAAGGCAAAGTGGCGATGGGCCACATGGGGGGCATTCCTCTCGGCTGTGGTTTGGATCGCAGTCTCGGTGGGTTTCTCTTTTTATCTTGAGAACTTCGCTAACTACAACGCGACCTACGGAGCCCTGGGGGCGGTCATCGGCTTGATGATGTGGACCTGGATTTCCGTGATCATCCTGATTGTAGGTGCGGAGCTGAATGCTGAGATGGAGCATCAGACAGTCAAGGACACCACCACAGGTGCGCAGCAACCGATGGGGGCGCGAGGTGCCACGGTCGCGGACACGCTGGGCGGATCGGCCGATGCCGCCAACAAACAGTCACGTTTGGACGAGCGCAAAACCTAGCGCCTTACTGTGCATCTGCTGCAACTTCGCTTGGCGCCAATGACGGTCTTAGATGGCCGTCACCTTACAGGCCTATCGAGCATATATGAGGTTGTCTTGTATCTTCCCATCACGGGAAAGGCAAAGCAGGGTTCAGATGCTGCTCCCTCCTACTGAGGGCGCGCCCACGGAGCGACCGAGCGGCTTCGTCACCGCCGAGCTATACCACTCAGCGGGGCACGACCCGGACGCGACCGCCTTGTATCTAGGTCGTAGGTGCGTAGGTGTGACACGCTTTGCCATTGAACGTGAATCGACAACTCAGATGCTACGTGAGCGCCTGTCACCCGCCGGAACGTTGGGCTGAGTTCTTCAAGACTGTTGCCGCGCCTACCGTGCCCCTGTGCGATTGGGGAATCGGCGCTGGCCTTCCAAAGGCCGCTTCCAGACCTCGCGTCCGAAGTCAGTTACGGGGAGCTTTAAGCGCACGTGCGAGGAGCCGGGCATCATTTAGCTGGATTACGCACGTCTCGAACGCATTGGTCGGGCCGCGCCAGCGCAGCTCTTCGACATTCTCAAAAAGCCGAGCGTCCGTACGCAGCGTGGCGAGATTCTTGAACAAAAGTGCGAGCTCTCTACGCCGGCCGAGGGCTTCAGGCGGAAAGCTTTCAAGAGGGCCATAGCGGCCAAGCAGCCGGGCGGCCGACACCAGGCCGATGCCCTCGAGACCCGGGTAGCCATCCGCGGCATCACCGACGAGCGCTAGGAAATCTGGAATCAGGGCCGGCTCAACTCCGAACTTCTCGCGTACGCCGGTGGCATCGCGAATTTTCTGGGTCCTTCGGTCTACCTGGACCACATGGTCACCTCGCACGCACTGCGCGAGATCCTTGTCCGGCGTCCAGATGCATACCTTCTGCACGCGCTCATCGGCAGCCGCGCTCCGTGCCGCGGATGCCAGCGCGTCGTCGGCTTCTAGGTCGATCATCGGCCAGACCGCCACTCCCATGGCCGCCAGGGCTTTCTCAAGAGGATGGAACTGCGCGAGCAATGCCGGCTCGATGCCATCCCCGGTCTTGTAGCCGGGCCAGAGCTGATTTCTGAACGACTCGATTACATGATCTGTCGCTACCCCAATGTGTGTGGCGCCATTCTCGATCATCTCCAGCAGTGTGTTCAGCACGCCAACGACGGCGCCAAACGGCCTGTCTTGGCCGTTGTTGAACCGGCGTTGGCCATAGAAGTGGCGAAACAACTCGTATGTGCCGTCTACTAAATGAACGATCATCTCAATCCTTGAGGAAGCGCCAGGCCGTGCCCGTACGCCCGCCTCAAGCCATGTCTCTTATCGCAGCAGCTTACCTTCAAGTCACAGGTGCGCGCACTACTATATGGTAGCCCGCTGCGACAGCCCTTTGACAACAACAACGATCTGCGCGTGGCGCTGAACACGTCCTCGACCGAGAAGCGCTCGTCAAGACTGTCCTTGGAAGCTACGGCAAGGTCGGCAATGACACGCCGGCAAATGCAGCCCAATCCTTTGTTTGCGCCGACATTGAGCAGCGTGTCTAGGATCCGGACAAGGCCGCATTCCATTACCGGAATCAGCACATGGCGCATTCGCAACCGGCCTTTACGAGCAGCCCTCCCCTCGGCGGCGGCGAGTCGATGTAGGTGACGCGCTCTCGCAATTTGAACCCCTGACACGCTTCGCTGGCCGTCGTTATGCGGCGTCCGCATTCTTCGTCTTGAGCAGCCGGCAGCGCTCGACCGCAGTGCGCTTCCACATGGCGTGGTCAAAGCCGGGCGAGCAGCCCATGCCAAGGAAATGCTTCCGCTGCGTCGACAAAGGGATTGTTTCCCAGTGGATACCGTAGCCGTCGCTGATGATGGCCGCAGCGGCGCAGGCCAGCCCCTCGCGCTGCAAGGCGATCGGGTTAGCAGTTTGCTCGTCGCTGGGGGCGTAAGCGTCTGGCGGTCTTCCTGAATGAGACCACGTTTTGAATGAGACCACGTTGGCCATCGGCTGCTCGATCGACACAAAGTCGGGCCTGTTGCCCTTGATCATGGCGCGAAGCTGGCAACCGAGCGATCCCCTGCTCCTCGGCGTTCTCGCCGATGGCTTTGATCAGCCCAGTCTTGATCGAGAGCGATGAGCCGGGCTCATACCAAGCGCATGCGATGTCGAGGCCGAGGATTAACATTCTCACCCCTCGGCAATGCCGGCAGGAATGCCCCAAGGGCATGCAGTCGCAAGGAGCTTCTCACCGAATGTTCGCGCACCGGGTCAATCGTGACGCGAAATGTGGTGTTCGCCCGTAGGGTCGTAGGGACACCGCGAAAGGAAACCAGAACATGACCAGCGAACGAGACGTCGGCACGTTCGAAAAGCCCGTGACCCTGTTGCTGTCCTCGGGCAAAGTCAGTGTTTCGAGCACCCGCGAGGCCGCCGAAATGCTGCTGTATGATTGGCCCATTGGAGAGACGGGGCGCCGCATCCAGGCACGAATGGCCTGCATGAAGGTGCTCGGCGGTGGAAGCGCCCCGGAGGTAGCCCGCGCGGCATTTCTGACCGCCGCCAAGGAAGCGAAAATCGAGAACGCCTGACATCTGCTACTCTGCCGCCGCAGCAAATGCCGGCCGGTCATAGCCATTGTCGAGATGCTTGGCCGCAGTTTCGAACGCGTCCATCGCGAAGTCTGGAAAGCGGCGCTGATATTTGGCGATCAGCTTCGGATCGAAGGTTCCGGCACGGTGCGCGGGATAGTCAGCGTCATCTTCGATGTGCCCGTCAGCACCCATTTCCGCGAATGGCCATTGCGGCGATTGGCGTTGCCGTCGGCCTGCTCCTCATCGAGGTGCTCGTCCAGTTCGGCGTTCAGAATCCGCTCCGAAAGCGCCTTCTTCAGATCGTCGAGCAGCCCGTCTCTGGCGAAAACCTCATTCGGATCGCGACCCGCAAGCAGTTGGTCCAGAAGTTCCTTCTCAATAGCCATGTGATGATTCTCTCCTTTCCATTATCATGGCCTCGCGCACAGAATTCCTGACAGTCCCAGTGCCTCGCGGGCCTCTGGACTCGATTTCATCCGAGCTTGCAGCGACAGCAGAGAGCTGACCATCGCGAGGTTGTTCTTAGTGCGATGCGACAATTCTTGCAGGAGCAGATCCTTCGCGCGTTCCGCTTCCGCCGCTCTCTGATAGGCCGTACGTAGCCCTTCGCTAATGACGGCCAGCCCCAATGCCACCACGACGAAGATAACCATTGGCAGCACCAATCCCGCGGGCAGTAGAAAGGTACCAGCTGGTTTCACCTCAAAATATAGCAGAACCGTGCCCAGCACGGCGGAGTAAGCCCTGAACCTCGATCAAACAGTCCCGACGCCAGGAACATAGCGGGAAACATCACGAAGAAGCCCAGAACTCCGGCGCTTTCATGGATACCCTGCAGGGCGAGAAAACAGATCGCGGTAGCGCGCCAGGCATTTCTAAACGCTGCCGAGCTACGCGAAATAGAAGTTTCCCTGCCTGGTGGTCTCCAGGCATATGATACCGATGGCGCAGAACAACAAGCCGGGAAGGCCTAACCGATTGGCCGCAGGATGAACGTCTCCCTGGCAGCGGATAGCGGCTTCCACTGCATATTCGATCTTGCTGGAGAATAATTCGCCACTCCCGCCGAGCGACGGGGCCGGGTGAAGAGAACACTGCCCTCGCGACTTGGTGTCCACGATAGCTGCGCATCCGCTTGAAAGCTCTCAGTCGGTTCACGCCCAAATAATCACCGATTCGGCCGTCAGCTTTGAATGGCTCCATGACATGCATCTGGCCGCGCAAGCGCTTCGGCGCGGTGAGCCTTATCTAACGCGCCGAGCCTTTGAACCGATGCATAGAACCATCGATAGTCGCCCGAACACAAGTCGAACAAGCGGAGAAAGGCCGGCACCCGATCGTCGCGGGTTCGGGCGGATCGACGTTTGGGTGAGTTGCGCCGCAATACTCCTTCTCGCCCCCCAGGGCGTCTGGGGCGTGTTTGCAGCCACCTGCTCAAAGCCGCGACGTGAGCCAGCCTCCAGCCTGCTATGTTGGACGGCAATCGTTCAGCTTGCTGCCGCCGACCGCTTGAAAACGATGGTCACCTTCGTCCCTTTGTTGGCGCTGGACTCGACAGCTAACTGCGCCTTGGCGTTCTCGGCCAGCGATCGCGCGATCAGCGCTCCGAGCTTGCCTGGCTTGGGCCACATCTCGCCTTCCGGCAGGCCGATTCCGTCGTCCGCCACCGTAACCCGGCAGCCATCGCCATCGACGACACTGTGCAGCATTATCGTGCCGCCGTCGCGGCCCCGGAACGCATGCTTAAGCGAATTGGTCAGCAATTCGTTTACGACCAGTCCCGCCGGCATGGCGACGTTTATTGACACCGGATATGTATCCACCTTCATATCCAGCCGGATCCCCTCGACCGCATGCGAGCTCATGACCGCGGACGCGATCTGGCTGAGATACACACCAAGGTCGACCTCCTCCTTCGGCTCGTCGGCCGTTAGCGTCTGGTAGAGGATCGCCAATGCGTCGACGCGACCGGCGAGCCGCTCAAACCGTCTCCGGTCGGCCTCGGTCGCGTTGCGGCTTTCCAGCCGGATCAGTGCGGTGATCATCTGCAGGTTGTTCTTCACCCTGTGCTGCAGTTCGCGAAGCAGTGTGTCTTTCTCGCTGACACGCTCCTCGGCCGAGCGCTGATCTCCCGCCTCGCCGTGAGCCGATACGTCGACCAGAGCCACCAGTCGGAAACAGACCTTGCCGTTGTCGTCCTCTATCTCGTTGGAATAAACGTCGACGATCGCCGGCTTATCCTCGCTGCGCTCCAGCCTGAAGGTGCCGACCAGATCGGTTCCCTCGACCACGGCCTCGGCTAGCGGCCTGTCCTTTTGCTGATTGAGGCCTGTGCCTAGAAGGGCCGCCCAGTTTTCTCGGGTGAGCCTGGCGGCCGTCAGGCCTGACAGTTTCTCGAATTCCGGATTGGCGTAGACCACGCGCTCTTCACCGGCAAGGTCCGAAACGGCTATGGCGATCGGCACCTGGTCAAGGAATTTCTTGAACTGTTCGCTTTCGAGTGCTGTTGCAAGGTCAGGTGTATCAAGCAGCTGCTCGACCGCCTCAGCCTTCTCTGAATCCGATGTCATTTGCGCGCCTGTTCTGTGCGGATGATATCAACAATGCAGCGCGCCTGCCATCGCCAAAACTGGCGCTGCATCTCACGTTTCGCATCATGCACCTGACAACAAGTCTAGCCTTGTGCGCAGGGCCGAAAGAGAGCGGCAAGCGCCGGCTGCGTCTACGACGAGAACTGCAGCGCTACCGGGATCAATTGAAATGGGTTGAGGCTTCGCGTCGATGACAAGCGGCGCATTTTTATCCTCCCACCAGCATGAGGCGTTGCTCTTTGCGCCCCTGGGTTATCATGATCCACGACTACATCGCGTCGACAACAGGGGGAGCAACGGCCCTGCTTAGGCGGCCCAGGAAAAGCGCGCGACGGAAGAGCTTCGCTGCAGGTTTTTTTTTATTGAGAACTACCGGCGGCGTGCGACCAGAATGAGCCTTAAGTTCCAACCAAGGGAACTGTGACTGTCGTAGCGTAATTCATCGGATACCGGTCGAAATATGGGAACTCGATGACGAAAGCATACCTGGCCGTGAGATGTGCCATTCGAAAGCTGCCGCTGGGGGCGTCGATTGCTATTGTTACGTCTACGTCTTTCAATCCCAAAGTCAGCAATTTTGCCGTGGCTATGGCTTATATCTCGGCCTGCCTCAGCGAGTTCTTCATCTGCAGCGCACGCGCGGACGTTTCCAGCGTATACCGAACACTGGACATGGCATTCAAGGCCCAGCCGAATGCGAAGACGCCGATCAAGACCATTATCAGAACAGGGGCGATCAGCGCGAACTCCAACGCAGCTCCGCCTGATGCTCCCCGTATGAAGGCCCTCGCTTAAGGATTTCACTCCATTTGATATGCGCGCTCTTTGGCCCCGACGGGCACAAGTCCGGCGGCCGCGCTCGGCCAACTGCTCGGCATTGAGCGCGAGCTTGGCAAGCCCCGCATTCGCCTCTTAATTCGACCCCGAATGATCCGCGAGCTATGGAAACGGGTGCATGAGCATGCCGGGCCGTCGCCAAAGTGCACGAAGCGCCCAGCCACTCAATGGATCAAGCCGGGACTGATTGGCCGCGTAAGCACTGCGCGGCGACGAGGGTCTACGCAACGCCTCGCGGCTGGACTTTTGGGATCAGATTGGGGTGACAGCGCCGTGCCGCACATAACGTTGGGCGAAGCCGCTAGGCTTACCGCAAAGCAGAGTTGAGTTGTCGCAGCGCGCCTCGGGCGGCCGATAGCCTGTGCTTTTCGAAGATTGCTAGCTTCTGCTGATAAGTGATCCGCACCTTGGCGTTGCACCCGTGGCATCTGAAGTGCGCAATCGTTCTTAGTGCAGAGCCTTTCCTTACCGCCGGATGCGAGCAATTCGGACAATTGAATGTGAGCGCAACATTAGACAAGTCTTTGGCTAAACCGGCAATAGACGGCTTCTTGGCCACGCCTGCATCTCCAGCATTCGAACCCTCGAACGAGCAAGGGCTCCGGCCCGGAACATTTGCAGCAAACGTACACATTCAATTGACCCCGATTTTAATCCTCGTCATGAAGTCGGCGCCATCCGTTGCGCTCGTTCTAGCGGCCCAGCGGCTTGCGGTGAGGGTAGACCGCTGGGCCTGACCAGCGAGCCTTTGGGAGTGCTCGCTTGACTGTAAGTATATGAGCTAGATCTAATGTAATGATACATGCGAATGAAGTACGTGGCGGCAATTCCGCTGTGTAGAAGCTGTAAGGCGCCCCGGAATGGTCGATGCGTCTGGCACCGCACGCCAGCACCGGCCGGCTAGAGTTCATTGAGCCTTGATGCCGACCCTGATCGAGAAGCCGCCCCACGGCGATGCTTGGATTCAGGAGGTGGAGTTCGACGGCTACGGGGCCGGCGTCGACCAGAAGCTTGGAAACCGTGCTGATCGACACGTCGGCAACGCGGAACCTTTGCTAGATATTACCTGAGCATGTCCTAGAATGCCACATACCTGAGCAACATGATCGCCCATTGCTGTGCGTCTGTGTTCGGTGTTTTATACTTAAGGGTGAATTTCGGCAGATCTGGCATTTTATCGATGGCAAACACCGCCAATCCACTTGATCAGAGTTCCGACGAGCATCGGCGCGAGCGCCGCCCACGTGTGCTAAAGGGCGGGACGATCATCACCGGGATCCAGAATTCCGAGATCAGCTGCACCTTGCGCAATCAGCATGAGGGGGGCGCCGAGCTGAAGGTCGCGCCCGAAGCTCGGGTTCCCGATCGCTTCTTGCTCTACGTGTCGGTCGATGGAGTTGCCTATAGATCGGAAGTTCGTTGGCGTCGCAACGACCGCATCGGCGTCAAATTCACCGGCACCGAGCCCAAACCGAAACTTCACTACGGTTGACCCACGGCAAGACGAACCTTTTCTGACACTCGCCATGAATTTTCAGCACAAGTCGCCCGGCCATTCTCTCCGAGGATAACCCGGACAGGGACGTGAACTACACAGCGCCCTTGACTGCCAAGACGGTCACCCACCCCTGCCCTGGACACCCGTGTTGGAAACGATAGCGGGCGCTACTGTGACGAACAGGATATAAGGCTCTCTGGCAGCAAGCTGGTTGAGGAAAGTCCCACCGTCATGAAGCCTATGAACGAAGAGCACCTGGCCATCCTACGCAGGCACATGGTCGAGATGATTGCAATCCATACCGACCTTGCAAGCGAAGAACTCGGCAAGGCGGCGCTCGATGAACGGGTGATGGCAGCGATGCGGCGATTGCCGCGGCATCTCTTCGTGCCAGCTTCGGTTGCACCTTACGCCTACCAGGACATGCCGCTGCCGATCGGCTTCGATAAAACCGTCTCGCAACCGTTCATCGTCGCCCTCATGATCGATCTTCTTGCTCCCCAACAGCACGAGGCGGTGCTCGAGATCGGCACCGGCCTGGGCTACCAAACCGCAATCCTCGCGGGACTCGCCGGGCAAGTTTGGAGCGTAGAAATCATCGAGGAATTCGCAAGCCGTGCGGAGGCTCTCCTGCATGACCTCGGCTTGTCCAATGTCGGCATTCGTGTCGGAGACGGGTCTCGCGGCTGGCCCGAGCACGCCCCATTCGACAAAATCCTGGTCACGGCGGCGGCTGAGCAGACACCGCCGGCTTTTCTGACGCAACTCAAGCCGGGGGGACGGCTGGTACTGCCTTTGGGATCTAAAGAAGCACAGTTTCTGACTGTCATCGACAAGGATGCGGCAGGGCAGCTCGAGACCCGGAAACTCATTCCGGTTCGGTTCAGCCGGCTCGAGACCGCCTAGTGATGTGCGACAACCGGCGCGCCGCGCTTTTCCGACCCTCAATCAGATGCCAGCCTTCGCGTTTCTTTCGTCCTTGATGAACGGGAAAAACAACCCGTCGCAGATTTTCCAAACACAAGGCAGCTTGTCTTCTGGGCTCTGCGATCCTTCTTGGCCCTCACAACTTGAGCTGATCATCCTCCCCAGCCGCCTCCCCCGCCGCCGCTCCCGCCGCTCCCACCGCTCCCGCCGCTCCCGCCCGAAGGAGGAATGAACACAGGCGCAGGAACAGGCTCCTCCTCAACCGGTATGATCACTTTCTTGGCGGCCCTCCTGGGAGCAGGCTTGACGACCTTTGACGGAGCAACCCTGCGGACGACCTTTGGCGGGGGAACTCTGCGAAGAACCTTTGGCGCGGGCGTGGCGACCAGCGGCGTCGGTTCAACCCTAGGGACCAGGGAGGTGCAACCCATGAGGCCCACCATGATGCCGGATAACGCTGTTCCAAGTATTGCCTGTTTCAATACTCTGCCTGCCATTGCCTCCTCCTCAGTCAAAACAAGTCCCGACGCGGATTGGCTTCTTCCCAAGCCCGTCTGGCCGCGTTAACCAGTTGCGTGTCCAGTGAACCCGACCGGGGAAAATTCGATTTCAGTTCCTGGCGCAGCTGCTTCAAGGCCGCTGTTTTTGGCTTCGGACCGAACTTTGCCAGCGCTCTTTGGGCGTCCGGCAGTTCCTTGCGCACATCGAGCGCAGCCGCAAACGCAAGGAAACGCACGACATGACCCTGATCGGCCTTGTCGCCTTTTTGCATTTCGAGAGCCGCGCGATCGTAAGCTGCGAACGGGTCACCCCGTGCGATCCCGATTTCGAACAATCGCTGCGCTTCCGCGAGGCTCCGTTCCACACCGACACCGTCCCGATACATGCGTGCGAGGCTGCCGGGCGCATAGGGCTGGCCGAGATCGATTGCCTGCTGAAACAGCGCCAGCGCCGTCTTCGGATCCTTCTCAACGCCCTGCCCAGACAAGTAATTGCGGCCGAGCAGGTTCATAGAATACATATCCTGCCGCTGGACGCCGGCCTGCAGGAACGCAACGGCGCGGGCTTGGTCAGCGGTCACGCCGTTGCGGCCCTCGGTGAAGATCGCGGCCAGATCGTTCATTGCATAGGTATGGCCCATCGCCGCTGCCTTGAGCAGCAGGTCCAAGCCCTTGGCCGTGTCGGGCTTGACGCCATACCCATTGAACAAGGCGCGACCCCACGACGTCATGCCGTAGGGATCCCCCTTGTCGGACGCAGCGGCGTAAAGCGCGTTGGCCTGTGCGCGGTCGACGGCCATTCCGGTTCCGGTCGCATACATGTAGCCTAGCTCGAACACGGCACGTACGTGTCCCTTCTTGGCGGCTTGCTCGATGGCTGTCCTGCCCTCATCGACCTTGCCTGCCGCAAGGAGCGCGCGCCCAAGTTCATAGCGGAAGCGCGCAACGTCGGGATAAGCCTTCACGGCGGTCTCGCAAAGCTCTACCGCGCTGGCGCCAATTTCGTTCGGGAGCAGGCCGGGGACGACGCCTTGCAGGTCCAGAGGTTCGCCGGCAGCCGTATCGCAAGGATCGACTATTGGCGAGAGTTTCATCGTGGCTGGCTTTGATGAGCTGCTGTCCGCCCGAATCTCGAAGCCGACCTCGACCGTGGCTTCGGCGCCGATCTGTGGCTCGTAGCGCAGTCGATCGACCTCTGCGGCCATCAGGCTCGACTGGGGCGACAGGGTTCGATCGGGCAGCGAGAGCGTTCCCGTTGTCGGATATTTCGAAACTTTCAGCGTGACAGCGGGATCTTCGGTCGGGAAGTCAAGCTTCAGGAAGACCGGACCGACGCCCATGGGAACATCGATGTCGCGGTTTTCGATCGCTTCTGCCGCACCGGTGATATGAATGCCACGCTGCAATACCTTCTGCTTCTGCTCGGCCTCGAGCGAGGCCATGATCTGTTTACCCTGTGGGCCTTTGCCGCTCTTGACCCGAAACACCAGAATGCCCTGGGTTTGACCGCCCCAATTGTCATGCGTGGCATAGGCCAGCATATCCACCTCTTCCTGCGCAGCGACACCCTTGGGAACGTCCATCTGCAAGCGCGGGAGGTCCTTGCCCTGAATCGGCACGCCCACCCTGACGGGGTTGCCGTCCAGCATCAGGCGCCCCAGGGCAGGCGGTCTTTCAATGCTCAGGGTGATCGTGCCGCCGTCGATGTCTACCGGTTCGGGCAGACCCAAGCCGACGGGTCCAACACCCGACAGCACGACCTTCTCCAGCACCGGCGGCAGTGCGGGGCGACTGCTGCGGCGCATCAGCACGACTTCGTCAATCAGTGATGAGTTCTCCCAGGGAACTTGGAGGCCGTTTGTAGCTTCCACCACATCGCGGCGTACCGCCGCCATTACGGTGCGGATTTCCTGGTTAGGCGCTAGCGCGCGACGGGAAAACGCCGCCGAAAACGGGCTGAGTTCGCCGGCCCCGTCATACGCCGCCGCCCCGGGTTCGGTGGCAAATGCAATCAGCGTGTTCAGCGAGCTTTTGACCTGGGCGAGCCCGGCGTTACCGGTGGCAATGAGCTGGTCTCTCAGCCAGTAGTTCTTGCGCGGAAACGGATTGTTGCGGCAGGCATCGAGGATGATCACCTGGATCTTCGATTTCGAACGCAATTGTCCCAGCACATCGTTGAGCTTGATGGCCTGGACCTCGATGTCCGCCGCCTCCTTCAAGGAGGCATCGACCGGGATCAGGAAATTTTCGCCGCCGATCTGAAAACCGTGACCGGAATAGTAGACGACCGCAAGGTCGGCGCCGTCAACGGCGGCAAGATAATTGCGGAACTGTTCTTCGAATTGCAGCTTCGTCAGATCGCTTGCGACGAAGACCTCGAATCCTGCCAGTCGAAATGTTTTCGACACGTCCTCGGCATCCTTGACCGGGTTCTTGAGCGCGGGGAATTGTCGGTAGTCCGAATTGCCGATGACAAAAGCGACCCTTCGGTCGGCGCAAGCGTGAAAAGTCGTGAAGCTCGCAAGGAGGAAGGCTGCGACGATTGCGCAAAGTCGGAGCATGGCAACCCCATAAACGCTGTTACCTCGCGACCACAAGAACACCGCATGGGGTAGCCAGGTCCGTTAGAGAGCATGCAATCTGCCGGGACAAAAAAGGGAGAAAAGCCGTCGCGGCAGCGGGCATATTTCTCACTTGATCAAGTGCTAAATTACATCAGAGCCCGCATATCTGCAACGTCTGTCAGACGGCGCCGGCTATCCGATCACTGGTCCGCCTCGTCTGGTTCTGGGGATTTACCATTCTCGATTAGGCCTGATCTCGGTATCAGCCCCTCCTGTCGGGTAGATTGCAGGTCCAAAGTGGGCCGTTTCCACGGCCGGGTCCGGAGTTTCTACGCTGATGCACACGCCTGCTTCCATACCGCTGGGCGATGACAGCTTCGAAGATGTTCTGAGGGCAGAAACATGTCGAATCGTCAATCACCAGCGGCTGGAAACAGCGAGGTTCGGGGTAACACAATGCGGCTGCGCGGCCTGTTGGCTGCGGCCGGTGCTACGACTGCCATGGCGTTCGGATTTGGTAGCCTCGCGCTGACATCCGTTTTTATCAGGCCGCTTGAGGCGGAGTTTGGCTGGTCGCGAGCCGATATTAGCCTTGCCTACACGCTGTCAAGCGTCGGCATGGCCTTGGGCGGGCTGTTCTGGGGCCGGTTGTCCGATCGCCTGAATACCAGAAACCTGCTGTTCATCGGCTCGGCAGGTATGGTGATAGCGCTTGCCGCGATGTCCTTCGCAACTTCGCTCTGGCAGATCTATGCCGCCAATTTCGCGCTGGGCGGGCTCGGCTTTGCCTGTCTTTATGCGCCGGTACTTGCGGTAACCGGGCTCTGGTTCGACCGCCGCCGGGGCCTCGCCGTGGGGACCGTCACAGCAGGAGGAGCCCTAGGTCAAGGCATACTGCCGTACGCCGCGAATGCCTTGATTGATGGCGTCGGCTGGCGCTTCGCATATGCGGTGATGGCGGCGGCGACAATGGCTGCGCTGGCGATCCTTCTGCCTGCGGTTCAAAGGCCGCCCCTCGGCGACGTTCTTCCCGTCCCCGTGCGTTTTTCAACAGAGCCAGCTTTCCAAGGTGGCCGGATTTCTCCCGTGGCGCTCCTGTCTGCGGCAGCCTTTCTCTGCTGCGCTTGCATGGGGGTCCCGCTGATGCACCTCACGAGCTTCGTCACGGCCGTGTGCGGATCTTCGGATGTCGGATCGCTCAGCCTGTTGATCGCGATGCTGTTCGGCGCCGCCGGGCGGATCGCATTCGGGCTCCTCGCCGACCGGGCAGGCAACCTTGCTGCCTATGCACTGGCATCTTTCATTCAGACGGCATGCGTTGCGATTTTTCCCGCGCTAGACCAGCAGCTGAGCCTCTTGGTGCTGTCGGCAGTCTTCGGTTTTGGTTTTGCTGGAAACATGACCTGCCTGATCCTCTGCGTACGCCAGTTTGTGCCAGCCGAACGCTTTGGCCAGTCACTCGGCACTGTCATGCTGATCGCCTGGGTAGGCATGGGCATGGCCGGCTATTTCGGCGGCTTCGTCTATGACCACTTCGGCAGCTATAGGCCCGCTTTCCTAATTGCATCTGCCGCGGGCGCAGCCAATCTGGCCGTGCTGGCTGTATTGGCGTCGTTCGGTGCGAGAGCGCTGGCCCCATGCGGCGGCGGACTTCCAGATCCTGCAGTGGGCCACTGATTCAAGCGTTGGAATCGCTGAATTCCACGTTGGGTCAAACGCTGCAAACCTCGGCTTTCCTGCCAATTTCAGAGATCAAAGGGACGGAATGCCGCCGTCGCTAAACAAGGACCAACTGAGATGAGCCCAATCCACGACAGCATTCTCGACACGATCGGTGACACGCCGGTCGTGCGCCTTTCGCGCATAAACAACGGCGCCGCCTCGCTCTATGCCAAGATCGAAGCGTTCAATCCTGGCGGATCGGTCAAGGACCGTTTTGCCGCCGCCGTCATCCAACAAGCGGAGCGTTCTGGATTACTTCGACCTGGCCAGACCGTGATCGAGGCGACGAGTGGCAACACAGGCATTGGGCTCGCCATGGTTTGCGCCACGAAAGGCTATCCTCTTGTTATCGTCATGCCGGAAAACGCCAGCCTCGAACGCCGCAAGCTCATGCGTTTCTTCGGTGCCAAGGTCGTGTTGACACCTGCCGTCGAGCGTGGCAGCGGCATGCTGGCCAAGGCGATCGAGCTGGCCGAAACGCACGGCTGGTTCCTCTGCCGGCAATTCGAGACGCCCGTCAACGCCGATATTCATGCCCGCACGACAGCGCTCGAAATTCTCGCGGCTTTTCAGGACCGTCCACTCGATTACTGGGTCACCGGCACAGGGACCGGCGGAACTCTTGCCGGTGTGGCGCGAGTGCTCAAGCGCGAGCGGCCGCAAACGCGAATCATCGTGTGCGAGCCCGATAATTCGGCACTGCTGTCTAGCGGCATTCCCCAAAGCTTTGACGACCACGGACTGCCGACACGAGCGCACACCCGCTTCCGGCCACACCCGATGCAGGGGTGGAGCCCAGATTTCATTCCGCAAATTGTAGGCAATGCCATGGCCGACAACCTTGTGGACGAGATCCTGCCCGTTTCAGGTGCCAGCGCCCTAGAAGTCGCACGCCGGCTTGCGAAGGAAGAAGGAATATTGGCGGGCATCTCCGGCGGAGCAACCTTGAGCGGGGCACTGGAAATCGCTCGGCGCGCCGGCCCGGACCAGAGCGTGCTCTGCATGTTGCCTGACACAGGCGAGCGGTATCTCAGCACGATCCTGTTCGATCATATCAGCGACGAAATGTCGGAGGCCGAGGAGGCGATCTCTCACTCTACACCCGGCTACCGCTTCGACCGGCCGCCATCCTTCGCGCTGTCATCGGCGCCCGCGAACGACATCCAAATCGATCCGTCGGCGCATGAGCTTATTGATGAGGCGATCAATGATTTGGAGCACCCGGTAGTCATGTTCGCTCTGACATGGTGCGAATTCTGCTGGACGGTAAGAAAGCTCTTCGATCGTGCCGGAATCGCCTACAAGTCCATCGACATCGATACCCCGGAATTCCAGAAGATCGGCCTGGACGGAGAAATCCGAAAGGCCCTGAGAGCCCGGATTGGCTCGCCTACAATTCCGCAGGTCTTTGTCGGCGGCGAGCATCTCGGTGGCTGCCTAGATACACTGGCAGCATGGCGAGACGGCACGCTCGGCGCCCGGCTGGAGTCTATTGGCGCAAACTACACACCCGGCGCATGTGCAAATCCCGACAGCCTGCTGCCCCGATGGATGCCGGCGGCGGCGTGAGACGCATCGTCGCTACCAACCCAGAACGAGGCAACACGGACGCCATCCGCTTCCGGTTCGGCTTCATGTAGACTTTTCCGTGCCGACCTCCCCGAAGCGAGGAGCAAGTCAGATCGCTCGCGTTTCTGAAACGAACGGTTTCGGCAGCGGCACGAACTTGATACATTCTACCGCTAATTTAGCAGGCGCACTGGGATCGGCAAAGTGTCGCTCGAAATTCGCCTCCTCGGAGATCTGACCGTCCTTCGCCATGGCGAGGTCGTTTCCTTGCCGCGTTCGAAAAAGACGCGGGCGCTGCTGGCCTATCTTGCGCTTGTCGAGCGCCCGCAGCGGCGCGAGCGCCTTTGCGAAATGTTCTGGGAGGTACCGGACGATCCTCGCGGCGCTCTTCGCTGGAGTCTCTCCAAGATACGGCAGGTCGTCGCCCTCGGGCAGGGCGAGATCCTGCAAGCCGACCGCAACGCAGTTCGCCTGAACACCAGCCAAATGACGCTGGACATCGCGCCTCTCCGGGGTCTCGGCGCTCGCGACATAGAGGCCCTTGAACGGGAGCAACTGGAGGCCCTCGCCCGAGCGTTTCGCGGACGTTTCCTGGATGACCTTTCATTGCCGCGCTGTCCGGAATTCGAGGCCTGGCGCATTGCGACTGCCGACGAACTACACGTGACGCGTCTGCGCATCCTTCGCGTGCTCGTCGACCGGCTGGCGGATGATTGCCCTGCTCGGGCGCTTCCGTACGCGCATGACCTGCAGGCGCTGGAGCCCGAGGACGGCGCACTTCGAGCCGACATCCGCCGTCTAAGCGAGGCTGCACGGCAGTCCGCCATGGTCCAAAGCAGCGCCACGAGAACGGACACTCAGATCGCTCCCGCGGGTGAGACCGTCACTTCGACGCAGGTTCTGCCTACGCCGGAGATGCAGCTTGCTTCTCCGCCGGAAGTGGTGCTTGCGCAGGAGATCCGCCGGTGCACGACACCCGACGGCGCGCGCCTGGCCTACGCATTGAGTGGTCAAGGTCCCCCTTTGGTGAGGGCCGCCCACTGGATGTCCCATCTCGAGCTCGAATGGGACAGTCCGGTGTGGAAGCATTGGATCGAGGGCCTCTCCGCGCACTACCAGCTGATACGCTACGACCAGCGCGGCAACGGCCTATCAGACCGGTATCCCGCCGACCTTTCCTTTGATGCCATGGTCGCCGACTTGGAGAGCATCATCGATGCCGCTGGTCTGCGCCGCGTATCCCTGCTTGGCATTTCCCAAGGGTGTGCGGTCTCGATCGCGTATGCCGTAAGGCATCCTGAGCGCGTGGCGGGAATGGTGCTGTATGGCGGATTTACCAAGGGCTGGCGCAAACGAGGCAATCAGCGCGAAATAGCGCGTCGCGAAGCCATGGGAGCGCTAATACAGGAGGGCTGGGGCCAAGACGACCCGGTATTCCGCCAGATGTTCACCTCCCTCTTCATTCCGGAAGCAACGCCGGAACAGAAGAATTGGTACAATGAGCTGCAACGCAGTACCGTCTCGCCGGAGATTGCCCATCGAATCTTCGAGGAAGGCGCCGTCATCGATGTGGACGACCTGTTGCCCCGAGTTCGCGTTCCGACCCTGGTGATGCATGCCATTGGGGATGCCGTCATTCCGTTCGATCATGGTCAGGCAATGGCTGGGAAAATCCCCGGCGCGCGTTTCGTTGCGCTCGATAGCGCCAATCACGTGCTGCTTGGTCACGAACCAGCGTTCGCAACCTTTGTGGATGAAACGCGTCGTTTTCTTGCGGACCCCGAACAGACGCAGCAACTCGCGGGTCCTCCGGCGTCCTTGGGAATCAACCGCTCTCGGCAGTACATAACCGTGCTTGCCGCGGAAGTGGTCAGTCCCATGCATCTCCTCGAAACAGAAGATCCGGAGGTGGCGATCCGCGAATTCCAGCCCCTCGAGGATCGCTTGATACAGGTCGTGGAGAGCCATGGCGGTACCATCACATCGTCTGCTGACGGGACAATCACGGCAGCATTCGGCCTTGCTCGCGCCACAGAGGATCACGCGTATCTGGCGTGCCGCGCCGCGCTCGCGGCTAAGCTAGCCGTGGAGGAGCTCTCCCACGGCGGCACCCGGTTGAGGGCCGGAATAGACACCGGCGAGGTCATCGTGCGGCAACAATGGACGAGCGAAGGCAGCAAGGTTGAACTGGCCGGCGCCGCGCCGCGTGCAGCCAACCGGCTGATGCGTGCCTTGCACCGTGCGACGATCGCCGCAACGGCCCGGGCGCGCGCAGCCGCCGGAGGCTATGTGCAGATGCACCGCTTAGCGCATTCGGAGCATCCGCAACTTGGCCGTGACGAACGTATTTACGAATTGTTGGGCGAGAACCACGCTCTGTCGCGCTGGCACCTGAGGGCCAACCGCGGCCTTACCGGATTGGTGGCGCGCGAGCTTGAGCTCAAAATGCTTCTTGCAACTTGGCGCCGGGTCAGAGAGGGCCACGGCCAGATCATTGGCATCGTCGCCGATCCCGGCATGGGCAAGTCGAGACTTGCCCACGAATTTCTCTCCCTCGACGAGGTTGCTGGTTTTACTGTCCTTGAATGCGGCGGTCTGGAGTTTGATTCATCGGTCGCTCTAGGCACTGTAAAGAAGCTGTTGCTCTCGGCTTGTGGCATTCGCGGCGAGGACGGCTTGGCGGACGCCCAGCGCCTGTTTGCCCTTAAGCAGGCGGAACTGGACCTGGATCCACGTCATGCGGCGCCGCTTTCATTCCTCGCGGACCTGCCGGTCAACGATTCTGCGTGGCTGCATCTCGATGCGCGGGAGCGGACCTCACGGGTATCCGAGGCGATGAGCGCTTTTCTGGTTGCCTTGAGCCGAGCCTCGCCCGTCGCCATGCTTATAGAGGATCTGCACTGGATCGATGCTGAGAGCGAGGCCGTGGTCAACAGGCTGGTCGAAGTGATGGGCGCCAACCGCATCATGCTTCTCGCCACCTATAGGCCGCAGTACCGGCATGAATGGAACCGCCGCGGCTATTTTCAGCAGATGAGGCTGGAGCGGTTCGCGCGGGACGAGATGGACCAGTTCCTCACCGAATTACTGGGATCCGATCCCAGCCTGGGTGAACTGCGGAAAACACTTGCCGAGCGGGCCGAGGGCACACCGCTCTTTCTGGAAGAAATGGTGCGCGGACTGGTTGCGGACGGTGCACTTGTCGGCCATTCGGGCCGCTACGAGCTCAAGACGCCGGTGGACTCCATCACCATCCCCTCGACGGTTCAGTCGCTCATCGCCGCACGTATCCAGCAGCTGGGTGACTCGGAAAGGCAGGTACTCCAAGTCGCTTCGGTTATCGGTAAGAATGTTCCATATCCGCTGCTGAGCGCGCTCTCGCCGCTGCCGGATGCCGAACTGGAATCATGCCTGGCCAAACTGCAGAGTCTGGAATTCCTGTTCGAGGTCCAGAGCTATCCTAACGTGGAATATACGTTCAAGCACGCCTTGACGCTCAAGGTGGCCTACGAATCCCTGCTGGCGGAGGACCGAAAAAGGCTGCATCGGGGTGCACTGCTTGCGATGGACACGCTCTATGCCGGATCGCTGAACCATCACGTCGAGGAAATGGCGGAGCACGCGCTTCGTGCCGAGGCGTGGGAACCTGCCGCGGACTATCTGCTGCAAGCGGCGGGTCGGGCTGAGGAACGCTCGGCCTATTCCGCCGCCGTCCAGTTCCTAGAACGCGCCCGCAAGGCAGTCGCCGCGTTGCCGCGAAATCCGAAAACTCTCGCCCAAGCAATAGCCCTGCGGGTGCGGATGCGGCCTGCCTACGGCGCCCTGGGTGCCTATCGGAAGGCGCTGCCGCAGCTGTTGGAAGCGCGCGAACTGGCCATGGAACTGGGCGATCCGCAACTCATCTCCGAGGTGCTGCTCCATTTGAGCTATCTCAACAGCTCCCATGGCCGCTACGAGGAGGCGCTGGAACCGGCCGACACACTCAAGCGCGGCGCCACGGCAAATGGCGTGCAGCGCTGCATAAGCGAGTCGGATCTGGCCGCCTCACAGGCGCTTCTGATCCGCAGCGAGGCGCGGCAGGTGCTCGAGCGGCTTGTTCCGCATGAGGAGAGGTTCACCAAAGCTTGGCGTCTGGAGCGTTTCGGACAGCTCGGTGCGCGAGCGGTTTGGTACCTGGGGCATCGCGCGCAGGCCGAAGCGCGCCTTGGCCGTTTCGACGATGCGGAGCGTT
Source organism: Mesorhizobium sp. M0045 (assembly GCF_040323385.1). Lineage (NCBI taxonomy): Bacteria > Pseudomonadati > Pseudomonadota > Alphaproteobacteria > Hyphomicrobiales > Phyllobacteriaceae > Mesorhizobium > Mesorhizobium sp. M0045. The sequence continues at coordinate 148,975 of NZ_JAMYUY010000013.1, read as the reverse complement.
CGCTTGCCGAACTCCAGAAGGTCGCGGCCGAAGTGGCGCGCCCGATCGACAGCTGCGCTGCCGCCTATTTCACCGGTGTGGTGGGTGTCCTGCGCGGGCCCGAGCCGGAGCTTGTCGAGGCGTTGCAGTTGTGGTCCTCCGAAGCTGCGACCAGCGCATCAATCCTTCTGCGGCCATGGCTGTTGACGATGCTTGGGCACGCGGAATTCCTGCTCGGCCGCAACTACGACGCGGGCGCCACCTTGGAAATGGCGGTGACCGAGGCTGAGCGGCTCGATCTTGCCCAGTTCGAATGTCACGCGCGCGCGGTGCTCGCATGCGTGCGTGCGCGCCTGTGTGAGCCGGAAGCTGCGGCCAATCTGGGCCATGCGCTCGAGCTTGCACGGGGACGTGGCGATCCGTGGAGCGAGATCATCGTACTGCGCGGTATTGCCGAGCTGAAACCTCCCAGATCAGCCATTAGCTGGCTCGAACAGGCCTGCAATCTTGCCAGGCGGGTTGAATTGCGGCCGGAGCTTGCCCGCTCCTTGTTGGCTCTCGGCCTCGCGAAGCGTCGCGGTAAAATCGCTAGCGCGGATGCCGCTCTCGCGGAAGCGGGCAGGCTCTACTCAGAAATGCAGATGCGCGAGGATTTTTCCGACACAGAGGTCCCGGCCGGAAAAATCGCGCGCGATCGCATAACCGCTACGGTGTGATCCCCCGCACCCAAGGATCTGCTTCGAAGGTTTGCGCTGCCCTTAGGGCAAGCAAGTCGCGGTCACGCGGCTCGCGATCGTGCGGTGTCGTGCAACAATATCCCACGGACCAAACGATCCGCCACCAGATTTGCGTGGGTCAGCGGCCCCATATGTCCGGCGCCAGGAACAATCGCCCCGATCGCAGTCGGAACACGGGAAACGAGTTCCCGGGCGATGAGCTGCGTTGGAACTGGCGCAAATTCGCCACGCAATACCAGGACCGGAAAGCCAAACCGGGCATATTCGCTTGCTGGCGTCGATTCATGGATCAATGCCTGGAAGTCCAGGCTGGCCTTCGGCAGAAACCGCACAAGCGCCACCTGCAGTTCCGGCTTCATCGCAGCGAATGCGCCGTCCCCACCCCAGTAGTCGATAAAACGAGCTGTCGCGGTCTGGTAACGGCCGTTGATCAGGCCGTCTTGAACGGCGCCTGCGATCCCCAAGATCTCACCCAATGCCTCGTGCCCCTCCGATTCCAGCTCGCGCAGCAGGTGAAAGGCAGAGGGCTCATAAAGCGAGAGGCTGGCTATTCGATGTGGACGCTTCGCAGCTATATGCAGCGCCAATCCACCGCCATAGGAATGGCCAACAAGATGCACAAGTCCCTCATGGCGATCGATCATTTCTATGATGGCAGCGGCTTCGTCAGCCAAACGGAAAGCGGCGGAACCAGTCCAGGTTCCGCCGCCCGGCGCGCCGATCAGATCGGGTGCGCTGAACCGGAACGTGTCGTCGAGCCGCTCCAACAATGCGCGCCATTGTCGTCCGCTGCCGCCCGAACAGTGCAGGGCGATTACAAGCGGTGCGTTGCACGCCTCATGCAAGACATTGAACGTCGATGCGGCGGTCACCGAGCCCCGCCCTCCTCCTCCTTCGAAGGACGCATCCGACGGCTGGTATCACGCCTGCCAAACGAGGTGATCGAGTTGATTTCTAAGCGGGTGACGCCGACGTCGCGCAAGATGTAGTCTGGCAACTCGTAAAGCTGCCGACGATCCCCGTGGATGCGAATGAAACGCCAGACTGCGGCCAACATTGTTCCGCCGGCCCCGCGCAAACCTCGCGTTGTGGTGAGGGACCCGGATGGATTTACCATTGCACTCATTGTTTTCTCCATTGGTTGCGGGCCGCTGACTGCGGCGCCAGTGGGGACCTTTGTCGGGGTCGGCCGTGTGCCTCATCGTTGAAGGCAGCGTGGATTTTTGCCGCGCCAGCGTTGTATTGGGCGGTCAGGCCGCGGCTCGGTGCGGAGCAGCGAGAAACATTGCCAGGTGCGCCGTCAGCGCCTCGGCATCGCGGCCGACACCGTCAAGGAAGCTGGAGCTTCGATGACGCATGAAATTGAGGCCGAGCACGTAAAGTCCCGGGTACGGACAGACGCCGCCATCGTTCAGGATTTCGCCCTGGGCGTCGAAAACATCCAGCTTCAGCCATGGGTATTCCCGGCGATAGCCGGTGGCCCACATGATGGTCCCGATACCCTGGTCGATGAGGTCGATTTCGGTCGCCTCGGCGCTCAGAATCAGGTTCGGAATGGGAAGCGGATCGATTGGGCAGCGGCCCTCGCTCGCGGCCGCGCGGTCTATCTTGGCCAGCACCCGCCTCAGCCTGCGTTCCGCCGCCGTGGTCGTGTCAGCGAGATCGCCGTCGAACCGAATGCGTGTATCGCCAGCGGCAGCCGCTCGACCGACAAGACGAACGCCTTGCCCCTCGAGACCGGCAAGGTCGAGCGTCCTGCGTTCGGGTGTGCCTATCAGCTGTAACGAGGGCTGCCGTCTTGCTGCATCAAGATCCCGAACTTCAGCGACGGGCTTGGCAAGCATTCCCAGCCGGTCGAGCCACCACATGATGTCGCGCCCGCGGTAAAGCCTCGGTAGGCGTGTATGACTGCCGACCGACAGGGTCACCGGGCGCCCGGAGCGATTGATCTCTTCCGCAAGTTGTATGCCGGTCGCCGAGGCCCCGGCCACGAGAACGCCCCCCTGAGGCAGTTGCTGAGGATTGCGATAGGCCCGCGGCACGATCTGCCTGATACGGGGGGAGATCTGCCTCGCTATTGACGGAATGCGTGGCCTATCGCTGTATCCGGTCGCGACCACGATCGCACGCACACTCCATGGCCGCGATTGGTCAGCAGCCGGAAGCCTCTGTCGATCCTTTCGGTCGAGAGCACCTCCACACCGCCCTCTATCGGTGAAGTTGTCGAGCGCGCGTAATTCTCCAGGAATGCGACGGTCTCGGCCGTTGTCATGAAGCCATCGGGGTCGGCACCGCGATAGCTGCCGCCGGGCAGGCGCGTCATCCAGTTGGGCGTGAGCAGGCGAAGGGAATCCCACCTTTCACTGCGCCAGCGCTCAGCGATCCGGCCGCGCTCCAGCACGACATGGTCGATGCCGCTTTCGCTCAGACAATGGCTCATGGCGAGACCCGCCTGTCCGGCGCCGATGACGGCCACGTCTGTGCGCTGCATGGAATCTGCACCTTATATAGCGGGGTACCAGATCGCCGGCGCCATCCTTTCCTGGACGAAGCCGGCGATGTTGCTTCGATCAGAGATCAGCCTTTCACGGCAACCGAGATCGGCACGCCGTTGGTCAGTACGTCGAACACCGCGGAACGGGCACGCGACTGCATTACGATCTCCTCGAGCTTCTCGGCAGGAGCATCGCCCTTGATTTTGAAGGAGACACGGATGCCCTGATAGCCGTTGCGGACTTCATTCGAGATGCCGAGGATGCCGCGAAGGTCGATGTCGCCTTCCACTGTCGCTTCCACCTGATGAAGCGTCACCCCACGCACGGCCGCAATGTTCGCAATACCGGCTGTAAGGCATGAAGCAAGCGCGTGGAGAAGATATTCGACCGGCGTCGGGCCGTTGTCGGCGCCGCACAGGACCGCTGGATGGTCGCTATCAGCCTGGTAGGCCATCGCGTGGGACTGCTCGGCGCCGGCTCCGAAGAAGTTGGTCATCGTGCTGCTGCTGTGGGTGCCCGCAATCCACCGACTTTTGGCACGGAACTGGAACTTGGCAAGCTCCGGCTGGCCCGCGACGGCGTTTATGGTGGCCAGAAGGGTGGGCGTGTCAACGCCGTTCCTCGGCTCCCGCGGCGCCTTCTTCATGGAAGCCTTTTCCATGACCATTGTATCGTCCTGCATGTCATTCACTCCTGAGTTCGGATGTTGCGCGACCGGGATCGCCCCGGACGGCTAAACCTCGGCCGTCAGCGTTTGATGTGCAGTGGGAACGACAGTGGGAAATCGAGAGGTTTTTTGCACAGCCAGTCGTGAACAGCGCCAGATCCGCAATCCAGCGAAACGACGGGCCTTCAAACGCTTGTTTCCCCGCAAAGCTGCGATCACCCGCAAGCGCCGAGAAGGCGTGCCAACCGAAACCGCAGGAGATCAGACCATGTCTCGTTCATTTGGGATAGAGGCCTGCCCGTCCTCAACTGACTGGGCAGTCATCGTTCGCACCAACCAAGGCTGAGGTGCTTGCCCACATTGCGAAGATCCACACGTATGCGGGCCACCTTAAATCGCCCCGATCCCGGGAAGAGAATACGAGACCTGTCGCGGCGGGAGTGCAGATCGGTCTCCTGTCGACGACAGCAAATGCGCGGCGGTCGTCGCGCGGCCTCAATCCGGAGATCGCGACGGTGGCGAAAGCATCCTCGGCCGGCTGGCGACGGGCATTGCGCTGATCGTCGACAGGGGCTCCGCTTGCCATCTTTGGCGTCACGACGACGAGTCCGGCTTTGATCCACCGCAAATGTCTTTCCAATGGATGATGAGCGCGCCGATGCCCCGCGGATATCTCTCGTCAGTTGCTGCCCGACGCGATCACACGAACACCGCCCTGTATTTGGGCAGAACGCAATTCAAGCGAGCGCACAATCACGGCGCACGTGCTGGAATTGCTCCCGCCGCGCACTGGTAAGTTGTTTTTGAACCTGATTGGAAAATTGTAGTCTTCGTGCTACATATTGACGTAATTTGTAGCGCGAAGGTATCAAAATGCCCACTTCCCACAACCCGCCAGCCGCCGTCAGACGCGCCCTGCGCAAGCTGGGAGCGGATATCCATGACGCGCGGCGGCGGCGGCGGCTTCCAATGGCGGTGGTGGCCGAGCGGGCCTTCACCTCGCGCTCGACATTGCAACGGGTCGAAGCTGGCGACACGAATGTCAGCATCGGCATATATGCCGGCGTTCTTCAGGCGCTCGGCCTGCTCGATGGCCTGAGCCAGATCGCTGATATCGCCAACGACACCGTCGGTCAGACGCTGGCGAGCGCCGATCTACCAAAGCACACGCACCTCAGGCGGCCGGCCAGGACGTCTCGCGATGGCTGACTTTGAGGTCCATATCGATCTTGGCGGCCACACCCGCCCTGTCGGCCTGGCGAGAAGCAATCGGGTCCGCGGTGCGGAAACGATCCTCTTCGAGTATGACGCTGCATGGCTCGACGACCCGGACCGGTTTTCCCTGGAGCCGGCTCTGGCTCTCACCCGAGGCGCCTTTGCTCCGCCTGCCGGGCTGGCTACGTTTGGCTCAATCGGCGACTCGGCGCCTGATACCTGGGGGCGACGCCTCATGCAGCGCGCCGAGCGGCGTCTCGCTGAACGTGAGAAACGTGCCGTTCGCTCTCTCACCGAGAGCGATTATCTTCTCGGCGTGGCGGATCAGACACGACTTGGCGCGCTCCGCTTCCGGTTGGTCGGCACCGAGCTATACCTGGCGCCGATCCGTGACGGGGTCCCTGCCCTCATCGAACTCGGCCGGCTGCTGCAAATCACCGAGCGAATTCTACGCGATGAGGAGAACGACGAAGATCTGCAAATGATCTTCGCACCAGGTTCTTCCCTAGGCGGAGCGCGGCCGAAGGCCTCGGTTATTGACCAACATGGCCACCTCGCGATCGCCAAGTTTCCAAAAGAGACGGACGACTACAGCATTGAGACCTGGGAGGAGATCGCGTTACGCCTGGCTGGCCAGGCAGGCATCGCCACGCCACGACACGAACTGATCGAAGTTGCCGGCAAGCCTGTGATGCTCTCGACGCGTTTCGACCGTAAAGCCGCGATCCGCGTTCCATTCCTGTCCGCCATGGCGATGATGGGTGCCCGGGACGGCGAGCGCGGCAGCTACCCTGAGATGGTCGATGTGCTCACCCAACATGGCGCGCAAGGAAAGACCGACGCGCATGCCCTCTATCGCCGTGTCGCCTTCAACGTGCTGATTTCCAACGTCGACGACCACCTGCGCAATCACGGCTTCCTTTGGCTGGGAAAGGCAGGATGGTCGCTATCGCCTGCCTACGATCTCAATCCGGTCCCGACGGATCTCAAGCCGCGGGTTCTGACGACCAACATCGATCTCGATGAAGGGACGTGTTCGCTTGATCTTCTGGAGACCGCCGCCGGGTTCTTCGCGCTGACGCTCCCGCAGGCGCGAACGATCATCAAGGAGGTCGCCGTGGTGACGTCGACCTGGCGCGATGTTGCCAAGGCCGTGGGGGCGCGACCGGCGGAGATCAACCGGATGGCGAGCGCTTTCGAGCATGACGATCTCAAAAGGGCTCTGGCGCTCTAGGCGCGCGGCGCGCGTCCCGGCCTTCGACTTGCTGCAGCCATGTTCCTGGCGAGCCCGACCAGGCGCAGGACAGCCCGCTTTGGATTCGATTCGAGCCAAACGCCCCTGATCGGGCTGACGCTGTTTTTCCCGCCAAGTGGTTTCCACAGGGCGGAATCGATGGAAGCGGTCCTGGCATAGCTCGCCTCGGCCAAAGTGACGCCTTGCCCCAGCTGCACCTGAAAGATGACGGTAGCCTGGTTGGCGCGGCATGTTTGAACGGCCGGGCCACCGTCGGCCGTGATGCGTTCGAGCAAGCGCAGATCCAACGGCGGCCCGTCCAACCCGACCGGAACGAGCAGGCACATATCGGCAAGGTCAGCCCAGGTGAGGAAGGGCTTCTCGGCAAGACCATGAGACGACGGCAGGAGCACGAAGAGACGTTCTTGCCAAAACACTTCGCTGCTGCAGAATCCAGCCGAGCCAATATCGTGCGTGAATACGATGTCGAAGTGCCTGCGGCGAATGGCTGCCAGACATTGCCCGGATGGGACATCTTCAATGGTCAGGCTGACGTCCGGGTACTTGTCTGCGAAACGATCGATGAGGCGCTTAAGGAACTTACCTCCTTTCACCCAGCACAATCCAATCCGGAGCGTCTTGGCATCGTTGTTTATCGCGGACCCGCTCAGCGAAGGCTTCCAGCAGCCCCTCGTAGTGAGCGCGCACAATTTCGATCCAGGTTCGGCCGGTCTCGGTCAAACGAACGCCGCGCACATTGCGTTCGAAGAGCTGCATTTCCAGAAGCTGTTCGAGCTTGACGACGTTGCGACTGACCGAGGATTCCTGGACCCTCAGGACTCTCGCCGCCTGACGCAGGCTGCCATGATCCATCGCCGCAAAGGCGTATGTCAGCAACTGGATGGCGTTCCCGTTCCGCGTCATGGCGCTTGAACTTCGTGGATATTTTCGCGGATGAGGCCTGCCTCACTACGAGGCGATCGGATCTGTTCACCGCAACAGGTCGCGCTCTGCAGATCAACAGCCTCGTCCGGCAGCGCAGCAACTCGAGCGCAGGGCGAAGCGACAGGCACCGGTGATTGCATCGAAGCCTTGCGGCAATGGGCATCGCGTTGCGTCGTCAGAGCGGGACCTCTTTCATCACGATCGTCGAAGCCGGGAATATGCCGGCCTCATAGGCGTATTCGTGCGGAATGGCGGGGCCTGGCATCTGTGACACGTACAGATCGAGATTTTCCTTGCTGTTGCTCGCTGCGAGACTACAGAAATTGCCGCTGTTCCACGTCATGACGCAATGCTTGAACTGCGCGCGTACGGCGCGAGCCATCTCCTCCAAAGTGGCCTCATTATTGAACATGGTCCCCAACACGGCGGTCTTCTTTCTGTCAATCTCCTCCTGGGGGAAGTACCGCGCTTTGAAACCGTAGTCCTTCTGGTACTCGCGACGTTGGTAGTCGCCTTCATCGACGGCCCGGAATTTCTCGACGAACACGAGGATGCCACCCTTCTTGAGGTGCTGGGTCACGAACTCGACCTGCTTCAGTCTGTTGGGCGAGTACATCTGAAAGGTCGTGTCCTCCAGGATAAGGTCGAAGCCTTGCGTGAACTTTGCCAGCCGCTGGTCGGATCCGAGAACGTCCTTGGTCAACCGGTGGAACGGCCCGATGAAGAACTCGGCATGGGGCGGTTCACCATAGGCCATGAAGGATTTGTAGTTCTCGGGATTCGGGCTGCACGACAGCGAGACAATCTGCCCGCCGGAGAATTCGGACAGCGTCCTGGCCATCGTTCCTTCCGCCGTTCCAAGGCTGTATAGCGACAGCGGCGCGCCACGGGACCGGGCATATTTCAGCACCGCGTAGGCCATCCGGCACTCCTCTTCCAATCTGTAAGGAATGCTGCCGTGATAGTGCTGGTCAAAGAAGCCTTGCCGATTGGCGTGCAAATCTACCAGATCGCGCAGGAGTTCATCGCCAGGGAGAAGCCGGGCGTCGGCCACCGGCTTGCGGACGGGCATCCCGCTTTTGCCCGCGGCCGTTGAAGCAAAAAAGCCAGCAAGCTCATTGATCCGCGGACCTTGATCGCATTCGGCCAGGAAATCGTCGAGACCGCGCATTGGAATATGCCTCCCGCACCATTGCTTTGGTGAGATGCCAAGAGCTCGATGCGGAAACGCCACTAGTTTAAGAGAGGCCTAATGTTTCAAGCTTGTTCGAATCTTGGCGAGGCACTGGTAGGCTGGGAAAATACGGGCGGCTTTCATGCGATTGCCGTTTTTTTACTAAAGTGACATCTTCGACCAATCCTGAGTTAGTTGTGATTTGTCCAGCAACCCATGGTTATGCACAACACGAGAGGGGCGGGCTGCTTTTGGTACGAAGGTTGCTCTCTGCGTGGATACTCTTTGCCTCGACCCAAAAAAGTTACGCCGCTCACAGTATCAAACGTTTGCACACCAACATGAGAGTTGGGGAAACGTGCGGGCGGACTTGATCAAGAGGACTGGTCTAGGGCGCCAGGAAACGGGCATCTCCTTCCCGGGTCATATGTTTCTGATGAACCTGAAGGGAGTGGCGAGCCGCGGGGAAGACTTCATCGACGGGCGTCGTATCTCCTTTTCGCCCCGGCGCGCCGGTTCAATCATCCACATGCCTGCAGGCAGTGATTGGACGGGGTGGGACGAGGGAGATCCGACAGCCGCCTACTTGCTGGTATCCATTGAGAAGGGGTTCGCTGACGAAGCGTTGGGGGGCATGGCGTGCCATCGTTCTGGCGATCTGCCCCCTTCGATCGGATTTCGCGACACCACCGTCGAGATGGCCTTGCAGCGGATCGTCATCGAACTTAAGCAGCCCGACCGGATCAGCGTGACAATGGTTGAGAGCCAGGCCATGCAACTGCTCGTTCAAATGGTCAGGCTGAACGGCAGCCATCATGAGCCGGCAAAAGGCGGCTTGTCGTCCTTCGATCTCAGACGTGCCATCGCGATGATCGAATCCTCGCCGGACGAAATACCGTCTCTGGCTGCCCTGGCAAAAGAGGTCGGAGTGAGCCGGTTCCATTTCAGCAGGGCCTTCAAGCAGTCGACGGGCATGACGCCGCATGCGTTCATCGCACAGCGTCGTCTGGACCGTTCAGCCGATATGCTGCGATCGACCAACATGTCCGCGACAGAGATCGCGCTGGAATGCGGGTTCGGCAGCTCAAGCCATTTCACGATCGCTTTCAAGCGGGCCTTCGGCCTCAGTCCGACCGATTTTCGTCGCCGGTGCAGGATTTAAACCAACACCGCCGCTCTTTTGAGCAACTATCTGAAAACCCGAGCATGATTGTTAAGCGGGATTCCCCGAAAAGACTATGACGAGCGGCCATTGGATGGACCGCCCGTGTCAGATGCAATTCGAATTGCCAGCGATAAAAGACCGGGCACCCAGAGACGGGTAATGCTTGGGTTTCTGGCCAGCACCTTCTCGGCTGCTGTCGGACGCAACGGCTATTACATCGCTTCCGCCTGGGCACTCGTCGAAGCCGGCCGGGGCAGCGCAGGCGTTGCGATACTGCTGGCGATCGTCAGTGTTGCGGAATTCGTCACGAGCCCTCTGGCGGGCCTGGCTTCGGATCGCTTCGACCGACGACAGCTGAACATTGCGGCGGACCTTGGCCGCTTTGCCATCGTGCTCGGCACAGCTTGCGCGCTTTCCTACCTGAACGTGTTTGTAACCCTTTGCCTGTCGGCCGTCGCCTTTGCATTTTGCGACCGGATCGCGCTGACTGCTTCGCAGGCCATGATCCCGCTCCTGGCGCGTGGCACCGATCTTGTGAACACAAATTCCGCCGTCTTTTTCATCATGCAGTTCGGCAGTCTCGGAGCCGCATTGCTTGCCGGACCCTTGCTGGACGGGCATCCCCCTGCCCCGGCTTTCGCCGTACTTGCCTTGTTCTTCCTGGTTTCGGCGGGTTCGCTCTCCACCGTGCCGCCAAGCTCGGCGCCGCAGCGCGCCACGGCGACCAGAGGTCTGGCGCCAAACGTCGATAACGACCTGTGTCGTCTCTTTGCCGCCTACGCGCTTCTGTATGGAGGCGCGGTGCTCGTCACGGCAATGGCATCGAGCTTCGTGTTCGAAGAGCAGAGGGGGACTGCGGCGGATTTTGGTCACCTAGAGGCGGCATGGTCGGCAGGTTCCCTGATCGGCGCAGTTCTTCTCATCAGGCTGACACGAGGGATAAGTGCTCCTATACTTCATCTCATGCTTTTGGGCTCAACCGCGCTCGCGCTGATGTCGTTGATAGCTCTGCGCGCGCCGTGGTCACTTATTTGCTTCACCATGCTCGGGTGTCTCTACAATCTGGGCCGCGTGAGCATTGAGGTCACATTGCAGTCGTCTGTCCCCAATAGTGTGTTGGGCAGGGCAAAAGGCGCCATGCACGGTCTCGCCGTCGCGCTTGGCTTGCTGATGTTCTGCATCATTACCGGTTTGGGCGGCAATGTCTCTCCTTCGACGATTTTCTTCAGTTTCGGAGTGGCGCTCCTTATCAGCATTCCCGCATTGAGCCTCGGCATCGCGCAGCGAAAGAGTGAATCGTGAGGTGGACGAGCTAGCAGCAGACGCAGACGCCAAGCAGGCCGTGCTCGGTGCGTTCGCCGCGCTCTACCCGTGGATGCGATCCCATTATTCCCGCCCGGTCCGGGACTATGCGTCTCGCGTGTTCAAGGCGCCAGCTCGGAAGTCTGAACCGGAAGTTCGCAGCCGCTCGCTTGCCAAACTGCTGGGCACGATCAGGAACGCTGGAGAGCGGAACGGACTGTCGATCGAAGCCGTCGCACAAATCTGCGGGGAGTTCGAAAAACGCCGCGTGTTGCAGACCGGTCCACATTTGTTTCTGCTCCTGGAGCCGGAAGCCTATTACACACATGTCTTCAGCCTGCTGGGCCTCTCGGCGCAGGCTTGCTCGACCTACGTTTCCTATGCCGTCTCAACGGTAAGCCTCGTTGAGAGGCCGCGCAAAGGGCCAGGCTGGTTCAACGTTGACGGAGTGCCGACGAACGTCTTCGGTCTCAGCCGAAGCCGGATGATTGGATACAGCCTTCTGACCGGGCCGGGATCCTACCGGTTTGAGCTGATGCCGACGGAGCCGAACGCCGAGGGAGACGCCCTTACTCAGCTTCGCGGCCTTCTGCCACGGACGCCGTTCGAGCGGCCGGCGCATGCCATCAAGGCAGCCAACCTGATGCTCTGGCCGAAACTGTTTGGAAGCAGCTTTGCCTTCCTGCAGCTCGACGACGAGGATGTTGCCGATTTGGTGGCGGACCATCTTTCAGACGCAGGCTCCTGGCTACGGACAAGGCTGCTGGAACACCCCAAATTCGCATCCAACATCCTTGCTGGTCTCGATGGGCTGGCCGCCGGTCCATGGAGCGGCTGGCTAGCACGCGGTACCGATTTTTTCTGGTTCTACGAAAACGGCAAACGCCTGCCGCTGCGGTTGGTTGGCGGAGACCTCGTCCAGCCCGCGACCGGAATGAAGGTGGCCCGCTTCACGGTGCCCGACATTGTCGAACGGCTGGCAGACCGCAGCCTCATCCCCAATCTTTTGCTGATGTTTCTCGTTCTGTCGATCCTGCCTGGCGTGCGAGCGCTGGGAGGCAGTTATCAGCCGCTTTACTACCCCTTGATGCGCTACGTCATCTGCATGGCGCTTGAGGACGCAGGCGTGGATGAGGATCTTCGGCGGGCTCTGGCAGCCGACGACGTACCGGGAGCCTGGGGTCATCGAGTCATCGAGTGCGATGATGACCCCTTCAAGCAGTTCCTGGATGGCGAAACCGCCGTGACAAGCGGCCTCCTCGACCGCTTCGGCGATACTCCCTTTGCTGAGGCATGTGGAAGCATGACCAGCTTCGTGACGGACCCGTCGTGGCAGGAACTTTACAGGCGGCTACGGCAAGGGCTGGTGGCGCCTACCGATGCGGAATGGGCCTTTGCCTGAATTGGCTCTTGCTTGTTCACACCACTTTACGACGTTCCCATTCTCATCACAAACTGGGTTCGCCCGCTGCTAAGCCGGGGTTAACGGCAGCTTTGCGCCCCATCTCGGTCATTCGTCAGCATCGTCGCCAATCCTGTAAGCTGCCATCCGCGCTTGGCTGAATGCCGAAATCACTCGGCAGGCGCCGAGTTACAAGACACAAGGTGAAAATTGCCGGGCACGATTGCCGCGAAGTGAGTAAAAATCGGCAACTGACGTGCTCACTGCCTCATTGTACCAAGTAGGTGAAGTGCTCGCTTGCGCCAACTGCGAACTCCTACGGGCGGAGCGGGAAGCACCCGCGCAGGGTCGCTACCAATGTCTGCACAGGTCGGGCATGAACCCCTCCTGTCCCGACGGTCGGTTTACCGGACCGACCGGGACTTGCAGCGCAAAGGTGGTTAGATTTTGCCAGCGTAGATATCGAACAACTTGCGGAAGAATCGATCATAGGGTGGCGCGCGGGGATCCCGCCGAACAAGTGCGCGCAAGCAGAGGTTCGGTCGGCCACGGTTGCGCTTGGGCCAAACTTCTCCCCAAACCTCCCCGACCACGGTAACGTTCTTGGCCTCACGAACAGCCGCAAGCTGAGCGTAACACCAAAGTTGCGCCCACACATTTGGCCATAGGTTCTTTGGTATTGGTTGCTTGGAGAACTTTATCTCAACTATGATAACATTTGCCCTATCAGCGCTCTCGTACACGAGATCTGGAGAGGCCCGAAGGGCTTCACCTTTCACCAGGAGATGAGGAATTGCAAAGTAGGGCGTGGCGTCCGTGTCCTGCAAGTGCAGACCGTTGTGCGTGAGGGACCATTTCCACCGAGAGCCACGCAAAAAGCTATTATCGTTGCAGGTAGCCGCGACGCCTCTCCCTTCCCATATTTCCTTTTCGGCTTTCTTCCCTTTGACGATATCTTCCTCGCTGCCTTCTGCCTGGCCATACAGTGAATAGACCCATTGAGAGAATGCTGAGGCAGCAGGTTTCGGAGCTCTCGGCCGCATTGCTAGCGCTTTGCGCAGGAACTCCGAAGGTACAAGTTCGAAAGAAGGGCGAAGCTCCCCTGACCCTGATAGTGGATGCGATAGCAGCGGATCCTCGACCAACTCTGCTCCAAATAAGGCAGCCGCTCGAACTTTAGCCTGTTCGTTCGACTCGGATGACGAAAGCCAGATGCGTTCCGTGGAAACTCGCCACCGAACTACGACCGACGGTGCCTCAGGGTCGCCCTTCGCGACAAGCGACTCTAGTTGCTCTTCCAGCTCGGTGCCGTCAGATCGTATTCTCTCGACATGATGAAATGTTCTGGATCGGCAGCCAGAAAGCCCATTCGTTGCACCGCCAATGAAAACGCTTCTTTGAGGTCACGCCTTGGCAATTTACAGAAATAAACTATTTTCTCGAGGGGCCCCAACTCGCCCAGTCCATCCTCAAGCCTCGACAGGCGCTTTGCATTTTGCGCGAGCCGCGTCAGAGACGACTTATAGGCTATCAAAGCCATGCAGGATTCCTGTCAATCTAGAACGGCAGCGTAGGGAGCAACCCCAAGCGACGCAAGGCTCCAGCGGGAATGTATGCAATACGCCTGCTGATAATCCTCCGCTGCTGGTTCGGCGGTTTCGCACAGAGTTAATAGCGTGCAAAGCGGCGCTGTTGAGCTAGGGTTCGGCTCTTCGGTTGCGGCTTAATGGCCTCCATCCGCCGTTAGTAGAGATGTCGCTGCAATGAAAATAACAGAGCTCGACTTGGAGCGACGGCAGGGCCGCCACTCAATCGATCTAAAGGCGAGCAGAATATGCGCCAAGCGGCGGCGTTCATCGATGAACTGCACCGCGACATCGGGCTGTTGGGCTCTCATTTGTTCCGAGGCCTGCACTGTCCGTTCTGCCGGCGCCATGTCGCGGCGATGGCGCAACTTAAGCCGGCCCTGCGTGAGAAAGGCGTCGAATGCCTGGCGGCGGTCAATACGCCAGTCGAGCGGGCGCGGCTCTATTTCCGTTACCACCCGGCACCCGATCTTCTCGCCGCGTCCGACCCGGAGCGGGCCTCGCACCGTGCTTTCGGCTTGGGCGAGATCGGGATGGACAAGGTCATGGGGATCCGTATCGATCTCCCGGGTGAGTTGCCCGAGCCTATGGACCCCATGGCAATGGACGAGTTTCTCAACAAGAAGGAGGGGTATGAGATTACGGAAGTCGATCAGCAGATGATGGCTTCCGCTAAGGAGCTGCTTGTCGGTCAGTTTCTCATCGACCGAGGGGGCATTGTACGCTGGAGCTTCAATGAAGTTCTGGAGGATGGCCTCACTACCTTCAAGGCGCCGAATCCGGAGGAATTGATGTCAGCGGCTTCGCAAGTTGCACATTAACGGGCCGCGGAAATAGGCGGCTGGCAACTCGCTCGACGACCGCGCCCTTCCGCTCTGGCGTGCCGTCCATCTCCCCCGCAAGGGGGGAGATCGGCAGCCTCGCCGGCGCAGCCCGATCGAGCGTTGAATGTCAATCGATGTTGTGGGGCGCAGAACGAATACTGGTGCCGGTCAAAGGTCCGGTTTCGACTCGAAGCGACCCGCAAGCCCCTTCGAGTGAAATGGTTTCAATCTCTTTCCAGGCTGCGAGCAACGGGCCTTTGCTTCCATAGACAGGATCCTTCCGCGGACGGCCAACCCTGGGGATCGTTACGACCGCCTTGGCATGGGCGGCGGCAGTCGTACATTCGTCATAGGTGCCGGATGGAGGATAGGCGCCGATGACTAGAAAATCGTCGGACGCGGAAAGACGCTGGTGCCCGGTGCCGGCCGGAAGCACCGCGACGTCGCCGGCTTTCAGGGACAGGATTCGTCCCTTGTTGCCGCCAAAGCGGACTTTGGCCGGCGCAACGCCCAGCACCTCGTGTATTCGCGAATGGTAGTGGTCGTAGTCCTAGATGCCGTCGCGCCAGCTATCGCTCCAGCCATTTGCCTCGAAAAGCGCCGCCATGACCGCCGCCGGATTGAATTCATCGGGCAGCTTCACGGCGCCGCGATAGACGACAAGCGGCCAGAACGGATGGTTGGGCACCACGCCATCATCCCTAAACCGAAACGCATTCGCTTTGCGCGGCCTCAGAAGATCGGCGACCTCGCGCCGGCCCGGTCTGGCGTTTACCACGTACTGCTGAGCACTATGTCCGAGCAGTCGATCCTATTCGGGCCACACCGACGGATTCCGGGCAACGCATAGATTGGCATCCTGCCGCCGTCGCAACCTACATCACTCCGCGGATTCTGACCTGCCACTGAAATTTCATCCGACTGCAGTTAGAGCCTCGGCGGGTTTTACGCCGTATGGCGCGGGTTGAGCAACGCGTGATCGGCGGAGCTGGTCGGGTTGCGCAGCCGATCGTCCGTTGCGGTGAGATTGGCGGCATAGGCCGCAGGCGTGATGTATTCGAGCGCCGAATGTGGGCGCGATCGGTTGTAGTCGTCTGCCCATTCGGCGATGGTTGTTCGGGCATGGTCGAGGCCGAAGAACAGGGTTTCGTTCAGCAACTCGTCCCGCATCCGCCTTGAAGCTTTCGCAGAAGCCGTTCTGCATCGGCTTGCCCGGCGCGATGAAGTGCCATTCCACCTGATGATCCTCGACCAGGCGAGGATGGCGTTCGAGGTGAACTCGGTGCCTCGGTCGGAGACGATCATGCCCGGCTTGCAGCGCCGGGCGATCAGTTCCGTCAGCTCACGCGCCACCCGGCGGCCGGAGATCGAGGTGCCCGGGATCGCAGCCAGGCATTCGCGCGTCACGTCGTCGACGATGTTGAGCACCCGGAACCGCCGGCCGCAGCCGAACGGGTCATGAACGAAATCCAGCGACCAGCGCGCGTTCGGCTTCGCCTGGACCAGGATCGGTGCCCGCGTTCCTACCGCTCGGCGCCTGGAGCGCCGCTTGCGCACGGCCAGTCCTTCTTCGCGGTATAGCCGGTAGATGCGGTTGATACCCGATGCCTCGCCTTCGCGCCTGAGCAGAATGAACAGCCGCCGATAGCCGAAGCGCCGGCGCTCGTTGGCCAGGTCGCGTAGCCGGCCGCGCAGTGCCGCCTGGGGTGGGCGACAAGGACGATACCGGATCATCTTGCGATCGGCGCCCACAAAGGAACAGGCCCGCCGCTCCGACAGGCCCATCGTGGCCTGCAGATGCGCGACGGCTTCGCGCTTGGCGGCGGACCATCCCATTAATGGTGACGCCCGCGGCCAAGCGGAAAGCTGTCGCTCGCCTGAAGGAAGGCTTCGGGATGAGCGAACGGCGGGCGTGTAAAGCCATCGGCTGTTGCCGCATGACGGTTCGCTACGAGACCAGCAGGCCGGACGACCGCGAGCTTCGCGAGCGGATGAAGGCATCGCGCAGGAGCGTCCCCCGGTGTAGAGTTGCCACCCTGGATCTCGCCTTGGCCGGCTGCATTCCTGGCTAGGTTACATTGTCGAGCAGGGTCGACTTATCCACGCCTTGTGTCGGCTCAGGCGGCCATTCACCATTCGGCGTCATCTCGTTGACTGTCTCGGGTAGATTCCGCGCAATCCTTCTGATTAGCTCCTCGCGCGAAAGACCCGTCTGCATCGAGATTGACGTGAGTGTACCTTCGTCCATTGCCGCTTCGACGTCCCTTGGCTCGATCGGTTGGTTTGGCCCGCTGCCAACCCACGAGTCGACCTTCGATCCTGCCCCCACCTCCCTGAACCGGTCGAGGATCTCACCAAGGTCAGCCCTCGACACGCCATTCGTTATCTGAGCCAGAATTCTGCGTTGCGGGTCGTTTGGGTTAAGATGCCCCGCTCCCGGAATCAATTCACAGAGCTTGTCGCGATTTTGGTATGCCAGAACGCCAAGCATCGCGATCGCCAATCTTCCCAGATTTGCCATTTGGTCTCCTCCACGGTTTTGGCCGAAGCCAAGTCTTGGCGGGTGGCGACGCGTGTGGGCTCGAACAACTTCTTGCCGGTCGGCTCGCAGGCGGAGAGGACGCGTCCTTCGGGGTACTCGTTGTCCATCTGACGTCTTCTCCTGACGCAGAACTTCGGGGCGCTTGGCCGCAGTCGCCCTGCGCCGATCGAACGCCCTAACCCGGCGCCTCCCGGGTTTGTTCCGCTTGTCAGAGTTTGTCGGCGACGATGGGGCGCGCGACCCGACGGGTAACTCTACCGGCTCGAGAGATAGAGTCGGCGTAACTTGACCATACTTCAGAACGACGGCGGCTCGTTAGCCTCAGCTACCTTGGACTGCCGCGGGCTCGCGCACGAATTTCAATTTCGGCGGGACGGCGAACACCCTGAACCGCTCAGCCAGGCTGTCAAGAGCTTGACGCATGCCCACCCCCGCAGCAGCCGCACCGTGTCCACTGATGACCATCTGCGGGTTCAGGGCAGCCAGGTGCTTCACGGATCTTTCCGCCGCATCCCAGTCCGGCGTGAAGTAGCGCGGCGGACCGTGCATCTCAAGATCCTGAACGGCGACCTCATAGACTGACTCCTGACCGGTGGTGATAAAAGCGTCCCCTACGATCAGCGAGCGGTCCTCCTCGCGCCAGAGCGAGATATGCCCAGGAGCGTGCCCGGGTGTGTGTAGCCATCGCCATCCGGGCATTCCGGGGATCGATCCGTCGGCAGGTAAGAGTTCCAAACGGTTGCCAAGATCAATTGGCCCCCGTGGAAAAAGCGGCGAAAGCAGCGCCATCAGTCCACCCCCGACCCAGGGATCCGGTGGCGGATAGGATGCGGTTCCGTCCAAATAGGGGCGCTCGAGTGGATGCGCGAAGACAGGCACGTCCCACTTATTCGCGAGGTCTAGAACCGTGCCCACATGGTCGAAATGGCCGTGGGTCAGGATGATCGCGGCCGGCCGTGCGTTCGTGCCAAACCGCTTTTCCGCGACCGCAAGAATGCTGCTGCGGGACGTCGGCAACCCAGTATCAATCAGCATCCAGTTCCGATCTCCGCTGCCCGGTGCGCCGAAGAACACGACATTGACGATTGCTAGCCGCAAATAGCCCAAGTCCGGTGCGATGCTCCAAGCGCCGTCGCCACGATCCTCGCGCCTGGCGTGATCGATCTCGGAAAGTCGAATCTGAACGGTCATGTGATCCCGTGCCTATCTTGTTGCTGAGCAGCCGCTCGAGTCGATCGGCGGCGGTGGTATCGCCCCGAACTTGGCACGGCCCTCCTTGTTCCTCATTCGCCACCCAGCTCCGGACAGTCCACCACAGGAACAAAAGGCTCGACCAATCGGTTCGGCATTACCGGGTCACGCAAGGACGAGCTGGACTGAGCAACGAAGATGGCGCGTGCCCGATTGAATGCGGTATTTCGCCAACGCGGTTCCCAGTCCTAGCAAGGTGGCCGAGCTCGAAGCCGACTGCTGAAAGGAGACTTCGAATGAGCGAAGTGGGGCGCAGGGACGAACACCAGGTGGAGGCTCTGGTTCCGCAAGCTTCGCGTTTCGTTTTTTCATGGCAGGCTTTGAGTGCTCCTCGCACCGGCGCAAGGCCGGGGTTCGCCTCGATCTTATTCGTGCGACCTCGCATAATTTGCATGCCCTGGGCGACTACGGCGACCTGGCCGAACTCGGCCTTCGCACCGTCCGCGACGGACTGCGGTAGCACCTGATCGAAACGGCTCCCGGGACCTATGACTGGTCAAGTTGGGCGCCAAGAGGCGGCCCGATCGGCAGGTGTCCAGGTTATCTGGGACATCTTCCCCGAGGTGGGGTTATTTTCGGCCATCCACGCGGATGGCAAACGCCGCCTCCGTCAGGCCGTCGCGGACGAACTGGTGCGTCAGCAAGATCTGTTCACGGCAAACTGGACGCGCTGATTGCGTTGCGACACACCGCAAGCGCGACCATCCGTTATGAACGCCCGCCCCGCGACGTTGGATTAGCTTTTTGCGGTTTCACCAGCTTCGCGCAACTTCGCTTACCGCAAGGTGACGTCCCTCAGGTTTCCTTCAGCCAGTTAGCCATGGCTTCTTCTTCGCTCAAATTTTGCTTGAGGACCCGTTCGGGATCCTGAAAGCCACCGGCCTCGGCGAGTACCAGCAGCGAATTGTAAGCAGCAATCTCGTAGTTCTCAATGCAAAAGCACGCGATGCGCGCATCGAGTTCGCAATTGCAACTTGACACCCCAGATAGTCGCTCATCGAGGTCCTCCAAGGATCCTCGATTTCGGGATCGGTAACCTCGTCGCAACGTATATCTTCTTTTCCATGCCAAACGAGAGCTCGCATGCTCATCTCCTGTGGATGCCCGTCTGCGGCGCCGCCACGGCAGACCTGGATATTCGAGGGAAGTTGCCCCAGAGATGGACACAGGGAGTTCAAATCGGGATCGGCGGATATGGATCTCAGGCGCTGCGTCCGGAGTGTCGGTGCACAAGCCGCGAACAGGACACGAGCTTTTTTGCACCTGAGCTGGAACAACAGCGCCGGGGCAAGGTTTTGATGCCTGCAGCGTTGTCCTCCAGCTGCGTGATCGGGTTGTCCGATCGGCCCGCGCCTATTCTCGGGGCGCGGGTCATCTCAACGACATACATACCCCGAAATCCTTTCTGGCGGCGAAAGACCGAGCCGTCCCGTTGAACCAGATCCGTGCGCGCCGAGATAATGCGGTTGCGCGCTGGAAACAGTGACAAGCCGCCTCAGCCGCCCACGCGCCGGCGTGCTGGAGCTTCATTGCGAAGCGTCGGCGCGGACACTGAAGGAAAGAGACGATCACCTGCGCGATGGGCAGCCGGTTGCAACCGTGGGCAGCAATCCCTGATCCATTGCGCCCCAAGCCGTGAGCAACCCCCGTGGGGTGACAGAGATCGGTGCAGACTGGAACTGCACAACGTCCGCCAACTCGAAGTGGCCACGGGAACGCGCGCCTTGCTAGCGGGTTGCCGGATTGAGGATAGAGGCGACGGAACTGGGCCTGAGCGAGGTCGACGGGGACCCGAGGCGATTGCGATCGCATTCCGCATAAGGCCTTTGCACTCACAATGGCGGAACGTCATAAAGGAGGCAGGTTCGAACGTCGGGGAGGCCGCTTAATCTGTAGACCATCCATCGAATCAGGCATGGCGCAGATCGAGGTTCTACGACCCGTATTCGGTTCCATTCGTGGTTCGGTACGCTCAAAAGTCGAACCAGGTTGCCGCTTCAAAGCACCCCATGGTCAAATTGTGTAGCCGCCCTGGGGCGAGGTCGCATCCGACATTAGCGGGTATGATCGAAGTCTACGGCGAGACCACAACTGACCGCATGGCCAGCGACCATGTTTTCGAACTAACGGTTTGAAATCGAGGGCGTCGGAACGATTTGCCTCAGCGCTCTGAAGGCGAGCTCTCTCGATATCAGGCGGTGGCGGCGACTGCCCGTCCCGACATATTGTTCGTAAAATCTTCACGCCGTCGCACGAGACACCTCCAAGCCACTTCATCCCACATTAATTGCGCAAGTTTCTCAGATGCGCATTCACATCGGTTAACCCGACCAAAATAGACGCGTCTCGACTCAAGATTGAGCAGTTCGTTCCAGCATTCGGAGGACAAGCGAGTTGCGGGCCATGGTGAAGGAACAACAAGGCACTGGCCTCGTTAGAGCCGTATATCTATCGATAGCTTTCAACAGGAGATGAGAATGGCGACGACGAGAAGATCACAGGGCAGTTCCAAGGGCTTGGGAGACCTTTTCTACGAAGGTCTGAAGGACATCTACTACGCCGAACGGAAGATTCTGACCGCCTTAAAGAAAATGGCAAAGGGCGCAGAGTCCGAAGAGCTGAAGGCCGCGTTCGAAAAGCATCGAGACGAGACAGAAGGTCAAATCGATCGCCTGCAGCAGGTTTTCGAAGTGTTTGGCAAGAGGGCCCAGGGCAAGACCTGCCCAGCGATCGATGGCATGATCGAGGAGGGGCAGGAGATTTTGGAGGAATTCGGAGACGCTCCAGCTTTGGACGCAGGGCTCGTGGCTGCAGCCCAGTCCGTCGAGCATTATGAAATCGCGCGCTACGGGACTCTTGTGACTTGGGCGGGCTTGCTCGGCCTAAGAGACGCAGTCCCACTTCTGGAACAGACTCTCGAAGAAGAAAAAGCGACCGATGAGGCGCTCACCCAACTCGGCGAAACTGGCGTCAACGAACGGGCAATGCAGCAGGCCGCGTGAGGTCGCGTATTGCTGGGGGTGGCCAATCCGAGATTTGCATCTTCTTGAGCAGCGCAATGAGCGAATTCGCATTGGCCAATTCTTCTGTCGCTTGCCTGTCGAGCACACGGTTTTGGCGCCAACCGCATTGTACTGTTGCGCGCATCCAATGTGGGCGCGCCGGTTACGCTCAGCGAAAACACCAACCCCGCCGCACGCGCCTATATCGACGCGGCAAGAAGACTCGAGGGCGAGGACCTGCCGGTCATTCTGCCTTTCGAACGGAGGGGCCTCCTCGACCGGCTGTTGGGAAGGAGGGCAGCATGAACCTGCTCGATATCTTCAAGCGCCGCGGCAGCGCGCCCGTGGCGCGCGAGCGCTTGCAACTGCTGTTGGCTTACGAGCGCCGCAACCGCAACCAGCCCGATCTCGTCTCGGTCTGCGCGAGGAGATCATGGCCGTGATCGCAAGGCAACGCCAACACGTTGACATGATGGCAGCCGAATCGAAATCAAAGAGGCGACCGAACCTGGCAATGGGCGATCGCCGAACGCAAGTGCTTGCGCCATTCCTGGCCGACAGGATGCCGGTATGAACGAGGAACCGGCTCGTCGGCCCACGGCAGATCCTTCTAGCATTGACAGCTTTTTCATGGCTGGTTTCGAGTGTTCCTCGCATCGTCGTGCCGACGGGGTGCGCCTTGATCTGATCCGTGCGACCTCACATGACACCCATGCATCCGGCGACTATCGCCGCTGTGCCGAGCTTGGGCTTCGCACGATCCGCGACGGCTTGCGCTGGCACTTGATCGAAACAGCGCCGGGAGTCTTTGATTGGTCGAGCTGGATGTCGGTGATCGAAGCAGCCCAAGCGGCCGGGGTGCAGGTCATCTGGGATATCTTCCACTATGGTTCGCCAGACCACGTCGACCAAGGTGGCCCCGGCTTTTTCGAGGCCTATGTCCGTTTCGCGGCGGAAGCTGTTCGGGTTCATCGCTTAGCCACCGGAGTGGCTCCCCTGGTATGTCCGATCAACGAAATTTCGTTCTTTGCGTGGGCGGTGGAGGTCGGCTATTTCCCGCGCGTCGGGCAGAACAAGCGCGGATGGTTCAAACGCCACCTTGTCAGGGCAGCGATCGCCGGGGTCAGAGCAATGCGGGAGGCCGAACCCAGTTGCAGGTTCATCTGGGCTGAACCGCTCATCCATATTGCTCCTCGTAACCGCAGTCGCGCCGAGCGGCGGCCCGCCGAAAATGCTCGTCAGGGCCAGTTCGAGGCTTACGACATGCTGGTCGGGCGCGCGGAGCCGGAGTTGGGTGGCAGCGAGGACCTTGTCGACGTCATAGGCCTCAACTTCTATCCCCACAACCAATGGTACTTAAATGGGCCAACGATACCGATGGGGCACCACGAATACCGGGCACTTTCGGAAATGCTGGTCGAGGTCGACGAGCGCTACAAGAAGCCGATGTTTATTGCTGAGACAGGCGCCGAGGGGTCAGGACGGCCGGCTTGGCTGCATTATGTTTGCGACGAAGTGCGCGATGCGATGAGCCTCGGCGCACCTATTCAGGGCATATGCTTGTACCCGGTGACGGCCTACCCCGGTTGGGACAATTCGCGCCACGCCGAAGTCGGATTGTTCTCCACCATTCATGCGGACGGCTCGCGCACGCTTCACAAGCCGCTCGCCGACGAGTTGGAGCGCCAGCGCGGATTGTTCGAGGCCTTCGAAAAAGAGCCAGCAGGCGCGATATAGCCCCGCCGCGTGCGCCGCGCTTTAACTGCATCGGCAACCCGGTAAGCCTGAATCCGTCCGCCGAGAAAGATCCTGGCGCCTTTGGCCGCAGCGATGAACGCCTGGCGTGCGACCCTTGGCGACTTTCGCAACGGCAAGGCACGCCTCGATTGTTGCGGGTCTCGACTTGCAAGCCGGCTCCGGCCAATCCTTCAGCAGAACCTCGGCCGCGTCCGTTACCGACACAACAACCCGGTCGCGATCGATCCGGCCGGGTTGAATGACTATCGGCTTTGTGAAACGTCTCATACGCACGACCCTCCAACGGCATATTAGGTTCGGCTGATCTTTGCGCCATCTCAAATGTCAATGGTCGCCGCCAACGCAGCTTAATCGCGGCACATCGTTCACTCCGCCGCTTCGCGCTGCGTCGGCATCCGCCCGATGGCGTTTGCCGACATGCTCTTTTGAATGCGCGCGAACGTCGCCAAAGCCTGCCCGACGACCTGATCCATATTGTAATAGCGATATGTCGCCAGACGTCCGACGAACCAGACCTGTGGGCACGCCGCTGCCAACGCTTCGTAGCTTTTGTACAACGCCTCGTTTTCGGGCCGCGGCACCGGGTAATAAGGGTCTCCGATGTCCGAGGGGTATTCGTAGGTCAGGCTGGTCTTCGGACTCTTCTGTCCGGTCAGATGCTTGTACTCGGTGATGCGGGTGTAGTTTTCCGTCTGCGGATAGTTGACGACGGCGACCGGCTGAAATTCCTCGCAATCAAGCGTCACATGCTCGAAGCGCAGCGAGCGGTAGGGCAACCGACCCAGCTTCCAATCGAAAAATTCGTCGATTGGCCCGGTGTAGATCATCCGCTTGAACGCAATCTTGTCGCGAATCTCACGATAGTCGGTCTGCAGCATGATCTTGATCTTGGGATTATTCAGCATGCGCTGGAACATACGCGTATACCCGCCTGCCGGCATTTTCTGGAAAGTGTCGCCAAAATAGCGATCATCGCGATCGGTCCGCGTTGGCACCCGCGCTGTGACTGATTTGCTCAACTGGGAAGGGTCAACACCCCACTGCTTCCTGGTGTAGCCGCGGAAGAATTTCTCGTAGAGCTCCCTACCCACGGTGCTCACGACGACATCTTCTGCTGTGCGGACTTCTTCGACCGTCTCTCGCCGGGAAGCGAAGAACTCCTGCAGCTGCTCGGATGTCAGCTTAAGGCCGTAAAGGCGGTTTATGGTGTCTAGATTGATCGGTATCGGCAGCAGCTTTCCGTCGACCTGCGACAGCACGCGGTGTTCGTAAGACCGCCATTCGGTGAACTGCGACAGGTAGTCGACGATCAATTGGGCGTTGGTGTGGAATATGTGCGGCCCATAGCGGTGGATCAGGATCCCCGCCTCGTCATAACAGTCATACGCGTTGCCGCCGACGTGATTTCGTCTGTCGATGATCAGGACGCTTTCTTGTCGTTGCGATGCGATGCGTTCCGCCAGCACGCTGCCGGCGAAGCCGGCGCCGACGATCAGCCAGTCGAACATCCTCACGCTCCCCTCAGCAACGGCACGACGCTCTTCATCGCGTAGGCGCGCTGGATGTGGGCCGCCATCGCATTCCAGGTCTTCTCCCAGGACATATCGGCGAGATAGGCGTCGGCTTTCTCCACCAGGAAATCGCGGGGACGCGCCAGGATGGATCGAAGCTTGGCTTCGAAATCCTCGGAGTCGACAATGTCGACCAGGCCTTCGGCGCCATAGGTGCGCACGACGTCGACGATCGCTGTGGAAACCACCGGCAGTCCTGCCGCCAGGAATTCAGGAGTCTTTGTCGGACTGATGTAGCGTGTCGCCTCATTGAGCTTGAAAGGCATCCAGCCGGCACTCCAATGTCGGAGATAGCGTGGCAGGTCGGCATAGGACTTGCTGCCCAGCCAATGCAGGTTGCTTGTGGTGGGCAGCCTCGCCGGATCGATCTTGACCACAGGGCCGAGCATGACGAAATGCACGTCCGGCATTGCCGCAGCCGCCTGGGCTACCAATTCGACGTCGAGCCGCTCGTCAATGACCCCGAAATACCCCACTCTCGGGTGAGGTATGTTGGCCTGGTCGAGTGGGTCCTCACCCGGCTCTCTCGCCTGATGGAAATGTGCAACGTCGATGCTGCTTGGAAAAGGAAAGATCGAACGATGCAGGCTTCGCTTGGCCTCGTAAAGGCTCTGCCCGCCGGTGAAGACGATATCGGCACGTTGGAACAGCGCCTTTTCCAGCTGTTTCAACTCTGCGGGTGCGTTCTTGAACGCGGAGAGTTCATCCATGCAGTCGTAGACGCAGACGTCGAAGGCGAGATGGTCGCTGAAACGTAGCGCCATAGGCGTGTAGTACCACGCGGTCAGCCGTTCATGCGGCGTCGAGGCGACGATCTCGTCGACGAATCTGCGCTGAAGCGCATCCGCCTCGGTGGCGGAGGTGCCGACTGGAATAACGGGCGTCACAATTCTGATCGTAGGTGAAACGTCGTTCACCCGCGTCGAAGCGTGGCGCCTTTCGTCGAAGATCGGCTCTTCGAAATAAATTAGCTGCTGCTGTTTTGAGGCGAGCGTCAGAATCTGTTGCGGTCTCTGAAATACAAAATTCCATCGGAGGTGGGAAAAGCAAAGTAAAATTGACCACTGTAAGGGGGTATTTGGTGTTAAAGGGGTGCCCACCGCCATTTCCATGTAAAAATCCTTCGTTGCAGTTAGAAAGGGCCTCGAATAACATACGTTAATCGAGGCAGCTTCGAATGAGATTTGCAGCCATTTATATAACTTTCATCTCCGTAAGTTGTTCCATAGCTCCAAACTGTCTCGGCGAGGCCAGCGGCCCGCTCCACTCCGGCGATGGCTCAACAGAGAAGCGCAAGCCGGACGACCCTGCATCCGGCTGACTTGATGGCCGCTCCAGAAGCTGAAGCCCCGCGCCGTGCGTGATCTCACCCAAAATGTGGCGCATTGCCACAGAACAGTTGAAATCGTTCAATCGTTCAACAACCGTTCATGGGCGGAGTTATAAATAAGGCCTGCGAATCGATTCGGCTGAGTCACGCAGACGGTCCAAATGAAAGGGGCCCGCGAAACTGTCGCGGGAATGCTTGGGAATGAAGATCGACTTTGAAACCAACGTCTTCCCGTTGTTTCACCCACAGGCAGTGGATGATCTGAAGGACCCTTGTCCGGTGTTCGACGGCACGCTCTGGCACGTCTTCGGCTCCAGCGGCACCGTCACAACCGAGAGCTGGAAAATCCTCCACGCCACAGCGCCGGATCTTTATGGACCTTGGACAGAGCACGAGGCCATCGTGTTGCCGGTAACCGGATCGGGCATTGCGGCGCCCGGCGTCATTCATGAGTGCGGCGTCTTCCACATGTTTATCCAGACCGAATTCATGAAGTCCGGCGGTCGTTGCGAGCACGCGGTCTCCAATGACGGCTTTCATTGGGTGGTGCTCAATCCGGCGATATTGTCGCTGCCCGACACCGATGAGGACGGCATCTACGATCCCCATCCCGCAATCATCGGAGGCAAGCGCTATATCGTCTATTCAGGCATGCCCAAATTCACCAGGGTCCCTCAGCCTGATGTCTATCTGGCGCGCAGCCAATCCGATTCTTGGTTCGGGCCATGGAAACGTCTCGGCAAGATACTGGATCATCTCGACGTGCCGCATCACAATGCGCGCGAGCACCCCGATTACGAGTGGGGGATAGAGGGGGCGCAACTGGTTGAATTGCCGGATGGTCGCGTGCTTCTCAACGCTACCTGCTTCCTCCCCGACGGCCCCCGCGGAAGCCGTCAACGCGTTTTCTTTGCTATCGCCGATAGGGTAGAGGGTCCTTATGTCTCGGTCGGCCCCGTCCTTGATCCTGGCGAGCCAGGAGAGAATGGCCATTCGACCGTAATGATCGAAGGCCGGCAATTGACTTTGTTCTACCAGAGCAGACGCGAGACGACAAACTACCGCTGGCGATATGGTCTGGCCAAGTGCGACTTGGATCGGCACATACTTTCCAGAGTTGCCTAGAGAACGTGATCCAGGATCGTAGCCGCTGGGCTACCCACCTCGTCCAAGTCGCATTGTCCGACGGACGCCGACCAAAACCGAAGAACGGAACAGATTAAGCTCGCTCATCACAATGGTGTTGCCTAGACTAGGCTGGTGACGTAGCCAGTCGGCGAAGCCTGCGACGAGGCAGGTTGGGAGTGGAAAATACATCAAGGTAACCTGGGTCGCCTCAGCTAATACATTTAAATTCTCTTCGAACTCCTTGGTGAGACCAGTCGTGCCAATGGGTTCTCAGCGTCGGTGACAAGATAGCCGCAAGTCTGACAATTGGATGCCGATTGGCTAAATGAAAGGAAGCAGCAGAAATTAGTGCACTATTTTTCAAACCGGGTTGATGATCTCAACCAGTTTTGATCCTGAGCAGGATGTCCTGATCGTAATTTCCAAAGCCCTTGCCGAAAATGTTGATCCCGCCGGGGCGCTTGGCGTCGTCCTTGACGCCGATACGGACGCGGATTGAATGATGGCTCTTCAGATCGAGTGCGGCGAGGCCGGTTTCGGAAATCCTGAGACCGTCGACATAGGTGCCGTCATTGGCAATTCGCCAGTTCTTCAGCTTGCCGTATTGCGAGCCCTTGAGCTTCCACCAGGAGGGCGTGAAGACGCCGCGCTTGTCGCCGAAATCCCCCGGCGACGTCCAGGTGCCGACATCGACACCATTGATCGTCAGCGTGATGTCCGAGGGCCAATCGGCGCTAGTGCCCGGCACTTCCGAAGACAGCTCTATCGCCACTTCGAGTCCGGTGATCTCGGCATTGGCGAGCTTGGCATTGTTGGGGAACTGATATTCGACATAACCGCGCGTGAACCACAGCAAACCGGCTTTCATGCGATCCGGATCAAGGAAAGTGTTCGGCACATCGAGCAAGCCGATGATGCCGTCCGGCGAACAAAGGCCGCAGGGCGCGGTAACCTCGAACCCGGTGTAAAGCCCGATCGGCATCGACACTTCGATCGCATCGTTCTTGACCGCACGGTATTCGCTCTTGAACACGACGAGCACTTCTTCGGCCATCGGATAACAGATTTTCTGATTGCCTTTCTTCGCCTTCCGGTTCTCGTTGCGGATCAGCCCCGCATCCTCCAGCACCTGGATATTGGTCGAGACGGTCGATTGGGGCAGCGACAGCACGGCGGCGATTTCGTTGATATTCATCGGCCCCTTTTCATGCAGCAGTTTCAGCATCGAGACACGCGCCGAGGAGGCAAGCCCCTTGAGCACGGCAATGCCTTCCTCAGGTTCGATCACCAGAAAATTACGACTCATGAATTTGCCAGTCTATCCTCGTGGAAGAAGCTATCGCCTCGCGAATTCGTGTTCTGTAAGCTTGCGTTGGTGGGCGGGACCGTTGCAACGGCGTTGAACGAAACGCCGAGCCGGCAATTTGGTTACATGAAAGGGGCTACACCTTCGGTACGCATTTAAACCCCACCGCAACAAGGATATTTGGCTCCAAAATTCCTTCGCCGCGCAGCGGCAAGGCACGCCTCGATTCCATCAAGCCGCGAGTCGCACCGGGGCTTCGTCCTTTTAGAAGATGAGGCGCTGATTACACTCGACATCGCAGACCAGCTTCAGAATGCAGGATTCGCGATGTAGAAACCTTCTCTACATGTGCTGCTGCGCTCGAATGGCTATCGGTCCGCACGCCAGATTTAGCAATCCTAGACATCCAACTGCGCGATGGTGACCGCGGAGAGGTCGAAGGTGCTCTAAAAGCGCAAAGTTCCGTTCGTGGTCCACTCCGGCATGTTGCCGGACGACGACAGTCATTCTTCGATATTCCTCCAGGGGAAGTGGGTCACCAAACCTAGCGCGCCGGAAGACCTGACCGAGGCTGTTTCAGCGTTGTTGGCTAGCCACAACGCTCCGAAAGCGCGTCGGCAGTGTAACGCCTAACGCCAGAATTTTGTGTCTTGCCGATCCTCCATTTCCGGTGGGTTTGTGCTCTGCGTTCGCGAATCGGGCGGTAGCGGGCCTGTCCGCGCCCGTGCAGCCCTTTAATTAATGGTACGGGAATTACCAAGCCACGGCACTCTGGAACGAATAAGCGGGATAGGTCTTGCTATCCGGAGTCCTCTCTGGGATCGCCGGCCACGCGAGCGTCCGACAAGCGGGCACAACTTTTGGCAGGACTGCGGCAGGAGCAAACAAATGTCTGCAGACGACATCGCAGCAAGACGATTGAAGATGCTGGTCGAACAGTACGCGGAGTCCAGGAAAAAACATCACGATGTGGTTTCGACATCGACGGCCGGCGCGGCGATCCGAAAGGTTCTGCCAAACTGTCCGGTGTCGGGGAGAGCCCTTGATGACATGATTGCCACCTGCGCAGTCGCCCACGGCCTTGGCGTTAGGTTCGACAGATTGGAGGGCAAGGAAAACCCGCCCTCATAGGTCCGCTGAAGAAAAGCTCAGCGCAAGCGTCGAGAGGCCGGTGTTCAGATCCCCGGTCGGTACGTTTCCGACGCTATACGCGAGCTGACATGCCTTTAGATATTCGCGTAGCCGGAGTGAGCATGAGATATTTCTTCCATATCCGAAACGAGGACGGGCACCTTTCCGAAGACCCCGAGGGTCA
Organism: Mesorhizobium sp. M0045; assembly: GCF_040323385.1. Classification (NCBI taxonomy): domain Bacteria; kingdom Pseudomonadati; phylum Pseudomonadota; class Alphaproteobacteria; order Hyphomicrobiales; family Phyllobacteriaceae; genus Mesorhizobium; species Mesorhizobium sp. M0045. The sequence continues at coordinate 119,047 of NZ_JAMYUY010000013.1, read as the reverse complement.
GGAGTTTGCGGATTTGTCTGAAGTTGAGGAAAACGCGATGGCCTCCGCCAAGGAGATACTGGCGGAAGGACTGCTCGGTGGAAAACCGGTACGATCGGGCGTGGCCTTTGAAATCTGTGATGAAAATGAGGTTTTGATGTTGCGGTTTCCCTTTTCGGAAGCGGCTGAAAAGCCCGGCGCGCAACCTTAATGCTTAAAGTGATTGGCCATTGCGGCTGTGAGACCCCATTTCTTGCCTGTCGCTCTGAAGTTTTCACGGGTGCGAACGGCTGGGAGATCACGAAGCTCTTGCCCTACACAGGGCCGAGTCATGGATAACCAGCCTAAAACTACCATCGAAATGCCTTACTGCAGCGACTTTCTCCCATGGACCTGGCGTTACTGGTGCCTCATCTGGAGCCCGTGGATCTGCCGCTGCGGACCTCCCTTGAGACCGCGAAATCCCTTATCGAATATGTGTATTTTATCGAAGCGGGCATCGCGTCTGTCGTCGCCAAAATACCCAAAGGCCGCGATACTGAGGTCGGCCTGATTGGGATGGAAGGCATGACTGGAGCCCTCGTTGTGCTCGGCGGTGATTGCGCCGCCCATGACACTTATATGTAGGTGGGAGGCAGCGGAATCCGGATGCCTGCCGGGGCGCTGTCGATGGCTTTGTCCGAAAGCAACACGCTGAAGGCGCTGCTGCTACTCTATGTCCAGATGCTGTTCATCCAGACCAGCTATACGGCTCTGGTGAATGCCCGATCAAAACTGGCGGAACGGTTGGCGCGCTGGCTCCTGATGTGCCAGGACCGGGTACGCGACCACCGATTTTCTATCACCCACGAGATCATGGCCGTTGTGCTCGGCGTGCGGCGGCCGGGCGTAACTGTCGCTATCCAGGAGCTTGAGGGGATGGGACTGATCAAGGCCGGACGAGGTGAGATAGTGATCCGCAATCGTTATGGTCTGTTCCAGATCGCCGACGGCACCTACAGTGGGCCGGAACAGGAGTATGAGCGGCTACTCGGTACAATCGCCTAGCTCCCGTGATCGGCGGCCTCGGCGAAGGTTACGATAGCGTCGACGGCGCCGTCGACTGCGATTGCAAACGACGCATTGCGTATCAGCGGCTTCCCACCGCGCAACCCTTCCGCCATCATGTCCTTGCAGCGGCAATCGCTTCGCGAACGGCGCTTTGATGGTCCGGGAATTCGCTCCCCTCCGGATCAGGGTGACGGCGCCCCCGCAAGCACGAGGTGCAGAAAAAAGCGGGGCAAACCATGTCTCCGGCGGCACGCGATCTCCGTCAAATAGCATCTAGGCCGCGCAACGATGTCTGCAAGCACGCCAACTCCTTTTTGGAGCTTTGCTAGATTGATATCCGCTCGACCTCGTCGTCGCAGGGTGTTTTGACGGCCTGGGAGGAAAGATCGCTGGCTTCTTGTTTGAACCGAACGAGAGTTTTCTGAAGGTCACCCGCCGCTTTTATGAACGCCCGTCGCGCCATGAGCGATTGAGCTTGCCCTTATGGAACTGCGAAGTCTCGTTGAACTTATAGGAGCAGCTCGTACCAGTTCGTTCAACGGTCGCTGGTTTTCGAAGTGTTGGACGACGCTCGACTTGGCATCTCCACCGCGACCGCAGATGATTTGACCCAAGCTCAGGCGGCTGCGACTCGTTTATTATCCCTAAACGTGCGAATATGCCCACAATGGAATGCCCTTTGGTTTCAATGACCGTGGAATCGGGACCCCGTATTTTCCCGTAAAAGGGACCCCGGTTTGGGGGTTGTGAGAGGCACGACGTGGAGCGCCCGATCAGGCGGAGCTGGTCGGGGTTGCACAGCCTGATCGGGCGCGGCTGATTGGCTTTCGGCTTTAGATCCCATGAGGAGTGAACGGCGGCCGGCGCTCTGTCAGGGTGAGGCTGCATCGAAGCACTCACTCAACAGGAGATCGCCGTGGAGAATGTGTCTGCCCAACCTGGAGTCCCAAACGCTGTCCGTGTCGACCTTGGAGCGATCTTTGTCTCCCTGGAACTGAGCCGCTCAACCTGGCTGGTTACGTCGTTGTCGCCGGGCAGCGGCGACAAGATGTCGAAACGTGCAGTGGATGGCGGCGATATTGCCGGACTGATCAGCCTGTTCGAAGACCTTCGGAAGAAGGCGTTGTCACGGACAGGGCGATTGTTCCCTCTCGTGACCATTCGGGAGGCTGGTCTGGACGGCTTTTGGATTCATCGAGTCCTGGAAGCCAATGGGTTCGAGAGTCACGTCGTCGACGCGGCTTCTATCGCAGCGTCCCGTCGTCGCCGGCGCGCGAAGACGGACAAGATCGACGGGGAGGCATTGGTTCGAGCACTTCTTGCCTTCAAGCGTGGCGAACCGCGCGTATGTGCGATGGTGAAGGCGCCAAGTCCGGACAACGAAGATCGGCGTCGCATTTGCAGGGAACGCAAGGTCCTAATTGCGGAAAGGGTGGAGCACGTCAATCGTATCAAGGGTCTGCTATTTGCCCAAGGCATCAGCGGTTACGAGCCGCTTCGGAAGGATCGGCGCAAACGACTCGACGGTCTGGTGACAGGCGATGGCCGTCAGTTGCCTCGGCACCTAAAGGCTCAAAATAGATCGTGAACTCGATCGCCTTGAACTGTTGCTTCAGCATATCGCCGCCGTGGAACAGGAGCGCGATGCAATGATGTCCGCCACAAAGGATGCTCCACATACAGCGCCTGGACCTGCGGCCGTGCTGGGTGCTCTCAAAGGGATTGGATCGGAGTTCGCCGCTATCCTCTGGGCCGAAGGGTTCTCTCGCCATTTTGACAACCGACGCCAAGTCGCCGCCTACGCAGGATTGGCACCGACGCCGTGGCAAAGCGGAACCATTGATCGTGAGCAAGGCGTATCGAAAGCGGGCAATCCGCGGCTGCGCACGACGATGATCCAGCTCGCGTGGTTGTGGCTGCGGAACCAGCCGCATTCGGCACTCAGCCGTTGGTTTGCTCAGCGGGTTCAATCGAATGGGGGTCGGCTGAAACGAAGCACGATCGTTGCCTTGGCGCGCAAGCTGCTGGTGGCGCTGTGGAAGTACGCGGCGTTCGGCATCCTGATCGAAGGGGCCGTCATGAAGAACGCGTGACGGCCGACCGGAACCCAGAACAGCAATCTCCCAGGGCTGATCAACCCTGGCGGATCCAGGTGAGCGAACCGCCTCAAAGTTTGGCTTCAAATGCCGCGCTTTAGAATGGACTCGTTCTCCTGAGCCTTTGCCGCAACGCAAGCGGGATAGTGGTGCAGCCGAACGAGACGGCGACCGTATGTGAGTTTGAAACGGCAACGGAAACGTGCCGCGTCGAGCGAAATGGCTCAGACCTTGGATACCGATGAAGCACCCCGAAAGGCTTCACCATGGACAAATGAAATTGCCTTGACGCATCACTCCTCATGTGAGCTTTGAGAGCGGCTTTTGAAGCGCCAGGACTCGTTCCCGGTTTCGACGATCTCGCAATGGTGCGTTAGACGATCAAGCAGCGCGGTGGTCATCTTGGCGTCGCCGAAGACGGTCGGCCATTCCCCGAAGGCCAGATTGGTGGTGATGATGACGCTGGTGCGTTCGTAAAGCTTTGAGACCAGAGGGCCTGGGCGAAGGGAAGATAGCCGAGTTCATCGACGACGACGAAGTCGACGGGTTAGGTGATCGGCAATGCGGCCCTGGCGGCCGGAGCGGGGAGAATTAGCGGATTTATCTTCAGGAACCGTCCGTCGTCCACCGCATTGTGAGAGACCCGTGAAGACGCAGATCTCTTTCTCTGAAGGAATGACAATGGCCAAGAGCGGTAGACAGTCGACAGGCAAGCCCGCGACCATCCATGACCAAAAGCTCGAGCGCGGAAATGGTGGCGAACTCCACCAGGTGGCAGACGGCGATGTTCCTGTCCTGACGACCGCCCAAGGCGGTCCGGTCTCGGACGATCAGAACACGCTGAAGATCGGAGCGCGCGGTCCGGCGCTCATCGAGGATTTCCACTTCCGTGAGAAGATTTTTCATTTCGATCACGAGCGCATTCCTGAGCGCGTCGTACATGCACGCGGCTATGGTGCGCATGGCTTCTTCGAGACCTATGAATCGCTGGCGGCTTACACCCGCGCGGATATTTTTCAGCGTGCCGGCGAGAAGACTCCGGTGTTTGTCCGGTTCTCCACAGTGGCCGGTTCGAAAGGCTCGTTCGACCTGGCGCGGGACGTGCGTGGCTTCGCCGTCAAATTCTACACGAAGGAGGGAAACTGGGATCTCGTCGGCAACAATATTCCAGTTTTCTTCATTCAGGACGCGATCAAATTCCCTGACATCATCCACGCAGTGAAGCCCGAGCCGGATCGTGCGTTTCCGCAGGCGCAGTCGGCGCACGACAATTTCTGGGACTTCATCAGCCTGACGCCGGAATCAATGCACATGATCATGTGGGTCATGTCCGATCGTGCGATCCCACGTTCTTTCCGGTTCATGCAGGGTTTTGGCGTTCACACGTTCCGGCTTGTGAATGCAAAAGACGAATCCACCTTCGTCAAATTTATCTGGAAGCCGAAGCTCGGCATGCAATCGGTCGTTTGGAACGAGGCAGTCAAGATCAATGGGGCCGATCCGGACTTTCATCGCCGCGACCTTTGGAATGCCATCCAGTCGGGCGATTTCCCGGAATGGGAGTTAAACCTTCAGCTTTTCGACCAGGAGTTTGCCAACGGCTTCGATTTCGACGTGCTTGACCCAACCAAGATCATTCCGGAAGAGATTCTTCCGCCGATCCCGGTTGGGCGCCTCGTCCTCGACCGCATGCCCGATAATTTCTTCGCCGAGACCGAGCAGGTTGCGTTCATGACCCAGAACGTACCGCCGGGTATCGACTTCTCTAACGATCCGCTCCTGCAAGGCCGCAACTTTTCCTATCTTGACACTCAGCTAAAGCGACTCGGCGGGCCGAATTTCCCCCACATTCCGATCAACGCGCCCAAATGCCCTTTCCGCCATTTCCAACAGGACGGTCATATGGCGATGCGCAATCCGGTGGGCCGGGTGAATTACCAGCCGAATTCTTTCGGCGAGGGTCCACGGGAATCGTCAGAACGCGGATTCCGGTCATTCGCCGATGCGGAGGAAGGCCAGAAAGTCCGATCGCGGGCGGAGAGCTTTGCCGACCATTACAGTCAGGCGCGACAGTTCTTCACCAGTCAGACCGCACCCGAGCAGAAACACATCGCCATGGCTCTAACCTTCGAGCTTTCGAAGGTCGAGACAACGGTCATCCGAGAGCGCATGGTGTCCCACCTCCTGAACATTGACGAAGGCTTGGCCGAAACAGTCGCCGACAAGCTCGGCATGAAGCAATTGCCCAAGCCCGCGAATGCTGCGGTGGCGCCGAGGGGTCTCGAGCCCTCGCCTGCCCTCAGCATCATCCGCAACGGCCCGGACAGCTTTGCGGGCCGCAAGCTGGGTGTTCTCGTTAGCCCGGGCGCGGATGCCGCTCTGCTCAAGAAGCTTCACGCGGCGATAGAGAAGGAGGGCGCGGTGATGGACGTTATCGCGCCAAAAGTCGGCGGCGTCGAGGCGGCGGACGGAACTTGGATAGAGGCAATGCACATGATCGATGGCGGGCCATCGGTCCTGTTCGACGCCGTGGCTCTGATCCTCTCGGAGGAAGGAGCCGAGCGCCTGACAGGCGAGGCCGCCGCGCGCGATTTCGTCGCCGACGCCTTCGCCCACTGCAAGTTTATTGGCTTCGCCTCGGGCAGCATCCCGCTGTTGCACAAGGCGGGCGTCGATCCGGAAGCCGACGAGGGCCTGATTGCGCTCGATGATCCGAAGGCGGTTGCCGAGTTCATCGAGTCCTGCCGTAAGCTGCGTCTCTGGAGCCGGGAGATGGCGGTTAAATTGTAATGATGCTCGAGTGACGGAGTGTCTCATGCAGATCACCCAGACAACCGCGCCGGCCGGACAGCCTATCCTGCGCGTGATCTTCTGCGGTGAAGGTGGGGACTGCGTTACCGTCGACATGGCCAGCGTTGAAGATGGAAACAACGCGGTCGCCATCGATCGAGCGCAGGCGATCCTGGTCCAGACCGCGACCTTCGATGTGGCGGCGAATGACTACGATGCTCGAAGCAACGGCAATTTCGATGAGGTCGCCGTTACTGCGGCGAACAACGCGAACGGCGCCGTCTACATCTTCGAGTATCGCCACGGCGACGGCGGCCGTCAGGTTGCTCAGTCCACATTGCAGAGTCTCGAAGCTGCGCGGGAGGAGGCGGTTCGCTGCGCAATCCATCTCCTGGTCGACCTTCAGCCGAGAACCGACGATTTGTCAGGTTGGCTTCTTCACGAGACCGGCGAGGTGCTCTATTCCGTCGAGGTGCAGGAGGCGCAAGCAGCCCGCCTGAAAAGACAATGACCCGGCAGCAGCTTGAGGTGTATTCTAGGAGATTCGAGGAGTCGGGATCGCCCGGGTCATGCCCACGCCGATATAGAGGCTATGCCTCGACCAGTTACGGTCGAGGCTGATCATGGCCGCCCTAGGCCTGGTACACGGTCCGCTTGGTGAGAACTCCCTGCATCTTTGCGTTGACATGCAGCGTCTGTTCGCACCGGGAGGGCCATGGACCGTACCGTGGTCCCAGAGGGTGCTGCCGGTCATCGAAGAACTGACCGCAAGACATCCGCAGCAAACGCTGTTCACACGTTTCATTCCGGCGGCTAGGCCTGGCGAAGGGCCGGGCATGTGGGCGCGGTATTATCGGCGTTGGGCCGAAGTCACCCTTGCCAACATCGATGCCGGCCTCGTGGATCTGATGCCTTCGCTAGCGCGGTTTGTGCCGCCGGCGAAGCTTCTCGACAAGCATGTCTATTCGCCGTGGACGGAAGGCCGGCTCGACGCGATGCTCAATGGATCAGGGATCGACACGCTGGTCATCACCGGCGGCGAAACCGATGTCTGCGTGCTCGCCACGGTCCTCGGCGCCATCGACCGTGGTTTTCGTGTCGTCCTTGTGACCGACGCTATCTGTAGTTCGGCCGACCAGACGCATGACGCGCTGATGGAAGTCTATCGATCCCGCTTCAGTGAGCAGGTCGAGGCCGTGATGATTGAAGAGGTTCTGGTGAACTGGCGTTAGCCGGAATTGCCGAGGGAGACGACCATGAAAAGCTTTTTTCGGGACAATGGACTGACGATCACCTTGGTCGCGATGTTCCTGTTCAGCGCGATTGGCATGATCTGGTCGGGTCATGCGGCCTACAATGAAGAGCTTGAGAACCACGGTTCGGCTTCGATTGGGCTGCTCTCCTGTCTGGCGAGCGGCGACTTCCTGTCGGCGTTGTTCGAGAACTGGGAAAGCGAATTCCTGCAGATGTCGGCCTATGTGATGCTGACGGCAATGCTGTTTCAACGGGGTTCCGCCGAGTCTCGTGATCCCGATGATCCCGACAGGTCCAAGGACGAACTACCGACTGCCACTCGCAGGCGCAACCCGATCCTGTCGTGGCTCTACTCCTACTCGCTTGGGTTATCGCTGGCGGTGCTGTTCATCATCTCATTTGCCTTGCACTGGTGGGCGAGCCTGGCAGGCGCGAACGAGGAGGCGCTTCGGCACGGCGGCGAGGTTCAATCCCTGGGAGACTATCTTCTCGACGCCCAGCTATGGTTCGAGTCCTTCCAGAACTGGCAGTCGGAATTCATGTCGACGGCCGTGCTGGTGCTTCTGTCGATTTTCCTGCGGCACAAGGGCTCTCCGGAGTCAAAGCCTGCCGGCGCGTCAAACTCGGAAACCGGGGCATGAGTATCCGCTAGCAGGCGACGACCGCTATGCTTCGGCAATCATGCGGTGCCGGAAACGGTCGCGAATGTGCTCGTTAAAGAAGCGGCCCTTTACGAAAGCGCATCGGAACGCCTCATAGGTCTCCGACGGAACAGCCTCGTAATCATAGCGCTTGCCGCTCGCGACGAACCACACCGACAGAATCCTTGTTTCAGGATCGTACTCCGTCTTCCGGATTGACGTTGAAGGCATGATCTCCACCCCCCTATATGAGGGCCATCGGGAGGTAGCGGATGATCACCGTATCCTGCAGGATACTACCGTTCTAGCTCGGCGCGCCGTTTGCGACAGTTCGGCAGGACGATATCCTTACCATCACTTCGAAGATGGCGATATCATCTTTATCATCTTTGCTGCACTGCTCGCCATCCTGCCACTGGCTTCCGCGGGCGCCTGCAGGTAGCTGTGACGCCTTCGAACGACGGGCGAGGTCTTCCTTCACACGATTGAAATCTTCCCCGGCCAAACGGCCGGCCGGCGTTGTCCGCGCGGAGAAAGTATCTGGACAAGGTGCATGACGACCGCTCACTGAAAAGCAGTCAACGATTGCAAAGACCAACGCGTTCCTTTTGTTTGGTCGGAGTCGCTTGGTCTTCGCGGGCCGCGTAGAGAGTGGGCGAACGATTTGCGCCCTTCGCCTAGCGCATCAGACCAGCTGACCGCAGCGCATCCTCAATGATCTTCTTCACGCCGGGCTGGCCCAATTCCGTGTGACGAGGGAACTGATGGATGGCAGTCGGCTGCGGGGGCTTCGCCTTCGCATTTTCTATACCTGGCGCCGGAGACTGGGGTAGTGGCCGGTGGCTGGTGGGCACTTGTGGCCTCGATTTCCGGGAGGCGCTTTCCTCCGTTGCCGCGATCCCCCAGAACTGCGCGATCTCGCGTGTGGAGGAGATACCGACATCAATCATATAAGGTCCCGGAGCGCCAAGACCGATGCCGAGCGGCGTGCCATGCCCCATCCCGGCGATCATGTTGATTTCGATCAGGGCCTCTCCCGCGCCGTTACGCCAGACCTGCTTTCCGTGCGATCCGGCAACTTCGCGATGCGTCGGCGCTTTCTCAAGCCGGTGGACTCCCCGCCATTGGCCTGCGATCGCTTCCGCGTTGGAAGGCGAAACCGTGTGGTCAGCTGCGCCGTGCCAAATCGAAATCCTCGGCCAGGGTCCCTGATGATTCGATGCGCCGCGGAGGGTCCGTTGCAGATCCTGTTCCGAAGGACCGCCGTGGCCGCGCATGCGATCGAAGGCCTCCGGGATTGTCGTTGCACTGCCGTATGGAAGGCCTGCGATGATCGCGCCACTGGCAAAGACCTCCGGATAAGTCGCCAGCATGGCCGCCGCCATCGCGCCTCCTGCCGAGAGACCCGTAATGAAGATGCGGCGCCGATCGAGGCCGTGGGTGACGACCATTGTCTCGATCATTTGCCGGATCGAAAGCGCCTCGCCCGAACCGCGCTTGGCGTCGCCAGGCTGAAACCAGTTGAAACAGAGGTTCGGATTGTTGCCGCGTTGCTGTTCGGGAAAGAGCAGCGCGAAGCCAGCCTCGTCAGCGAGTTGGGACCAGCCGGAATGATGGTTATAGCCAGCCGCATTCTGTGTGCAGCCATGCAGCACGACGACGAGCGAGGCGACCGTAGACACGTCGTTAGGAATATAAAATTTCGCTCCCAAGGCGCCGGGATCGTCACCGAAGTCGGTCAGAGTCTGGAGATCGTCAGACGCGCGCAAGTCGGCGGTAAGTGTGGCATGTCGCGCCCGCAGCGCTGCGAGCTTAGCGATGGTATCGGAGATCTTTCGCAATTGAGCTGTCCTGACGCCCGGGATTGGACGGTAGAGTGTGCAACGCAATCGCAGCAATATCGTTGCTGCACTGCATATAACAGGGAAGGACTTGGCGGGATACGACAGATGGGCCGGCCCCCGTGAGCCGGCCCATCTGCAACCTCAGCGGCGCTGGGTCAGGAAAAGCGTCTCCTCGTCGTCGTGCTGCCTGCACACTCGCGATGAAGGCCCCGATCATCAATGACAAGGCGCCCAACAGTGCAAGAGTGGCCCCGGCTTTTCTGGCCGTGTCGGCTGCTTCCTGTGCTTTGACCTTGGCCGCCTCCACCTGCGCAAGCACCGCATCGACCCGGGCGGTGGCGTCAGGCTCCGACAAGGCGGTTCGTGCTGCCACAAGTTGGCCAAGGTAGGTCTTGTCGTCGGCCGATACCTCGCCGGCATGCAAGCGCCCAAGCTAGGAACCCATGCGCGGTATCCGAAAGAGGGTCTCATCCGTATGGATGCCGATCCATTTGGTGGGCAAGCGGCCTGTAAGGTAGCCGCCGAGGCCCGAGGACAACCATTGCACAATGACCAGCCAGATTGCGGTGGATACTGCAAAGGTTTGCACGCATGCGCTCTCGTTGGACCATGGCGAGACCATGGTAAGTCCGAGCCCAGAGCCAAGGAGCATCAGCACGAAGGTCAGGATGGCAGCAGCGAAAACGCCGGAGATGATCGGCCCCCAACTGACTGCCGACGAGGAGGGTTTAACTGGAGCGGCGACTCCGTGGCCGAGAAGGTTGATGCCATGATTTCCTCCTACCGCATGAACAGGGCGAGGAGGATGATGATCGGAATTGGAACTCCAAGCAGCCAGAGCAGAATACCGCGACCCATGATTGTCTCCTGTCAAAATGAATACCGAAAGTAAAACAGCCGCCGCGGTGTTTTCCAGGTCGCTGTTGGATCAGGCAGCTTTCGCCATTTCATTGGCAGAGGCGTCGGCGAGGCCGGTCAAGGCCTCGTCGGTCATGGATTCCTCTGCGAGCGTCTGATCGAGCAGCTTGGTTGCGTCGCTCATGCCGAGAACTTCCGACCAGCGCTTGAGCGTGCCGTAGCGGGTGATCTCGTAATGCTCTACTGCTTGTGCAGCCGAGATCAGGCCCGCATCGAGAGCTAGCGTCCCTTTGAACTCCTCGATGATTTCCTCACCCTCTTCGATAATCCCATCGATCGCGGGGCAAGTCTTGCCCTGGGCACGCTTGCCCATCAGCTCGAACACCTGCTGAAGGCGCTCTACATGACCCTCGGTTTCGTTCTTGTGTTTCTCGAATGCCGCCTTCAGATCAGGTGAGGACGCTGCGCGGGCCATCTTGGGAAGTGCCTTCAGGATCTTCCTTTCCGCGTAATAGATGTCCTTCAACGTGTCGTGGAAGAGGTCTTCCAGTGTCTTATCTTTTGCCATGGGATTTTCCTTTGGTGCGCATCTATGGATTTGCTGTCGTTCACGGGTACGTGAAACGCACGATCAACAATCGCGCAGCACTGGAATGGTTCCGTTGCGGCCCATTTGCGCGCGGTTTTGGGGCAGCAGCGGCAGCTTCATAGACTTCGCGGGCACACCCGCTCGCTTGAAGTCGAGCCGTTCTTTGAGCGCCAACGCCCAGGTTCGCAGGGTGCTGGTATCCGTCGACCGTTCAGGATGACCGCGGCCGCCTCCTATAGCAGTCCGCGCAACTGATTGTCGCCACGGCGCGAGATATGTCCGTCACTATCGACCTCGCCGGACTGGTAGCGTCTCGGGGTCAGGCCTACCGATGCGCCCACGGCGCGCGAGTTTCTGAAGTTCGCCGGATCCTCCACGGTCGCGACAAACCCTTCCCCGTCTTGCCGTTTAGGGTTCTTCACGGCTTCGGTCGGATCAACCTTGACCAACTCAGCATCTAGAGCACGTCCTGTGATCGATGAATCGATTGTGATGTGACGGCTGCGTTTTGTGCTGATTCAACATCCACCTCGATGGAGGTGGACGATGGGAAGAGCATTGAGCGGTGATCTTCGGTCGCGAGTCTTGAAGGCTTCGGACGAGGGCATGTCGGCGCGGCAAGCGGCGGCGCGGTTCGGCGTGGGAGTGTCCAGCGCGATCCGCTGGATTGCGCGGGCGAAGATCGGCGAACTGGCGCCACGCCCGCAGGGCCGCCGCCGCGCCTCCAGCCTCGATGCGCATGAAGCCTTCATCGTCGGGCTGATCGAGGAGCGCAAGGACATCACGCTGAACGAGATGGTGAAGCGGCTCGTCACCGAGCAGTCAGTGCGGATCAGCCGCAGCGCCTTGAGCGCCTGGCTTCGCGGTCACGGCTGGACATTCAAAAAAAGTCCGCGCACGCACTGGAGCAGGGTCGCCTCGACATCCTGAAGCGGCGCCGGGACTGGTTCGACGGCCAGCTCGATCTTGATCCGGCGAAGCTCGTGTTCATCGATGAGACCGGCCTCTCCACAAAGATGGCCCGCCTGCGTGGAAGAGCGCCGCGCGGCGAGCGCTGCCGGCCGGCGTGCCGCATGGCCACTGGAAGACCACGACCTTCACCGGAGCGCTGCGGCTGACGGGCATGACTGCGCCCTTCGTCTACGATGGCGCCATGAACGGCAACGTGTTCCTGGCCTATGTCGAGCAGGTGCTGGTCCCTACATTGTCGGAGGGCGACGTAGTCGTCATGGACAACCTGCCCGCCCACAAGGCCGCCGGCGTGCGCGACGCGATTGAGGCCGCAGGCGCGAGCCTGCTCTACTTGCCGCCCTACAGTCCCGACTTCAATCCGATTGAGCACGCCTTCGCCAAACTCAAGGCGCTGCTGCGAGCAAAGGCCAAGAGAACCATCAAGGCTCTCTGGGACGCGGTCGGCGCGGTCGTCGACCTCTTCACCCCAGCCGAATGTGCCAACTACTTCAAAGCCGCAGGATATAAACCGGATTAAACAGGACGTGCTCTAGCGCTTAGCGAAACAGCCCTCGCATGGCGTCGAGACGCTCGTGCTTCCCGGCCATTGATAATCGCCTTGCGAGAGATCGATTTGTAGGGGTGATGGCCTGCTTTGGCGGAAACACCTTTCAGGATATTGTCCCGCTGCCGCCTGGTAGCGTCGGACAGGGCCGCATAGGCGCCGCTGTCCTTATAGCGAGTGATCAGCCACGCCAGGCTGCCGGCGCCCGCCACGGCGCGCTTCTGCGGCTCTGTAGCTGACAAAGCGGCAAGGTATTTCGCATCGAAGTCTGATGCGTTGAGATCGGGCAGCCTGGTTCGCTTGCCCTTGTTCTTGCGGAAGTAGAAAACAATTTTGCCGTGGCGCGAGCGCTCACAGGTAACGAACGGCGGCAGCTTCTTGGGCATGCCATCGGTCATCCATTCGGCCGATGCGGCGTGACATGGAAATCCTCACACTGGCGGACCCACGACTTCACCGTCGTTCGCCTGCTGGCTAGTCCGCCCCTCGGCCTGGCTGGCGGCTTTCTTTTGCGTCCGCCACGAACTAGCGCTAGAAATTGGAATGCGCGCACCTCTGCTTGATCCGGATGTCGCCGACGAGGCTCCCACTTCTTCCGTGCGTCCTGGCGACAGGAGACGTACTTACCGCTTCGATCTGACAAGATCCTACCCCGGGGAGATTGAGTCAACGGCTTGTAAAAGCGGTACAATTGCAGCTCGGCATCGCCCTCCCAAAGTTTGCGGCTCAAGGAAGGGCCGGCCGTTCCTGTCGTCATGCATGTCAGTGAAGATCACGTCGGCTCATCCCCGAGCGAAGTCTCAACGCCGGCCAGCGGTGCCTCCAAGGTCCAGGTGATCCCATGCGGGCCGTACTCGATATTTCCTTTTCCCCCGACTGATTCGGGCGCCACCCGCTTCAACACCACGGTCCCAAAGCCACCTTCGCCGATCGTCTGCACCTCAGGGCCGTCTGTCTCGGTCCAGCTCAGGTGAAAGAGCCTCGAGGCACCGGAACCCGTCGTTTTCCATGTGACCGAAATCTGGCCCTCATTACCCGAAAGCACGCCGTATTTCGCCGAATTGGTCGCGAGTTCGTGGAAGGCAATGCCGAGATATTGGACTGCATTCGGGCTAAGGATGATAGTCGGTCCGGACATTGAAATTCGCTCCTCATTGCCGAAGGGTTTCGCCTGGGACAACAGGAGTTCGAAGATAGTGACGCCTTTCCAGTCGCCCGTGACAAGCAGATCGTGCGAGCGCGATAGGGCCATGATCCGCTCGCGAACCTCTCGTTCGAAGTCGGCGGGGGTTTGGGCCCGCTTGTTAGTCTCGCGGATCATCGAAAGGATGACCGAATACTGGTTCTTGACGCGATGGTTGACCTCGCGCATCAGCATGCGGATACGATGCTCGTTTTCCCTCGCCGACGTGATGTCCCGGGCAATCTTGGAGGCGCCAATGATCTGCCCGATTGCGTTACGCACCGGCGATACCGTCAGCGAGACCGGAACCAGGCTGCCATCCTTACGCTGACGAATGGTTTCGTACGTTTCGACACGCTCGCCGCGGCGAATGCGCTCGAGGATGCGGGGCTCCTCGTCCTGGTGATCGGCTGGAATCAGCATGGTCACCGACCTGCCTATGGCTTCGTCAGCGGTGTAACCGAACAGACGTTCGGCGCCATGGTTCCAGCTCTTGATTATGGTGTTCAGATCCTTGCTGACGATGGCGTCGAACGAGGAGTCCACGATCGCTGACAGATGGAACCTGGCCTCTTCGGCACGGTGGCGATCGGTAAGGTCGAGCAGCATGTTGACGGCGCCGATCAGATTGCCGTCCTCATCCCGTATCGGTGTTGGAAAGGGCAGGAACGGGAAGAAGGACCCGTCTGGACGCTGCGCTACAGCCTCCTGATTGCGGACAGGCCGGTTTTCCTTGAGTGCTATCGCCATCGGGCACTCGTCGTGCGGCAATTCCTTGCCGTCGGGAGTGAACAGCTTGAACGTCACGCACCATTTGTCCTTGCCGACTTCTGGCTCCCTCCCGGCCAATTCGGCCGCGGCGCGATTGTAGTAGGTGATCGTCCCATGCTGATCGGTCGTGTATAAGGCAACTGGAAGGCCCTCGAGAATCTGGCGATGTGTGTTGTCCACGCGCATCAGCTCGGTGCGCGCCCGCTGCAGGTCGGAAACATCGACTGTGAAGCATCTGGTGTTGATCAACTCGCCATTGCGGAAATTGCCGCTCGACGTGATTTCCACATGCTTGATCGATCCGTCACGGGCTCTCAATCTCGCGGGATATCTCGCGATCTTCTCGCCCCGGGTAAGCCGACCCAGAATGTCCTCGATCACCTCCCGGTCGGGATAGAATTCACCAATGTGGCGGCCGATGTACTGCTCCGCAGGATAGCCGAGAAGGTCCAGCTCTGCCTTGTTGGCATGCAGGATGACGCCGTCCGCGCTCACCAGATGAAGAGCAAGAGCGCCGTTCTCGAAGAAGTCCTGGTAGTCGAAATCAGTGTCGGCCTTGACTGATTCAGTGTCAGCCTTGACTGATTTTGATTCCTTGAAGGCGACCACATTTGCGTGCGGCAATTCGTTCACGTCCGTCCCCGCTCAAGTTTGAACCCCCATCAACTCCACCATGTCGGATTTTGTTCCGCTCCGCCGGTCCAGGTCGATCTATACGGACAGGATTTGCAACCAAGAGGGCTGGTGAGCAAGAGGTAAGTCCTATTCGGAATCACCGGAACATTCAGGTCCCGCCCTCGTTGAGTTTCTGCTCAAAGGAGAAGAACGATGCACAAGGACGAAGTTAAGGGCTCTGCGAAGAAACTCCGCGGCGACGTGAAGGACAAGATCGGCAAGGCGACGGGCGACGACAAGCTTCGGGCTGACGGTGCCGCTGACAAGGTCGAAGGCAGCCTTCAGAAAGGCGTCGGCAAGGCAAAAGATAAAATTCGAGACGCCTTGAAGGATTGAAACACGCCCAAGCCTGCCTATTCCTGCTAGGCAAATCCATCGCAAGAAGTTGGTATTGACGGCGTTGGTTGCGTTTGTCGGCGGGTTGACTTGCACGCCCGATCATGAACGGAATGAGAACTTCCAATCGGGAGTTCTCATGCATCCCCCATCGACATTTCCGGCATGCCTGCCGGGGACGAGGTCCACAGCTCCTGGCGCCGACAGGCGCGCGCTCGGCCGCGGCCCTACGCGAGATCGAGGGCTACCTGAAGGGCTGCTTCCCGGAATATGACTTCCTAGCAAATGGCGAGGCACTGCCGTTCGAAGGCGATTACGAAGTCTTGCCCATTTGAAGACGGCGAGCCGCGCACGCTCCGCTATCCCGAGCCGTCGGTGATGATGGGTATTGCCGCGGCGCTGAAGGGTTTCAGGCCGGCCGGCCACCGGCGTTGAATTAGCGATTTACCGGCGGCTTTAGGCGGCTTTTCAGTGCGCGCGCCTCGCGAAGCAATGATGGGCGGTCAACGCCGATCATGTCGACAAGCTCGCGCGCTTGAGCTTCCGTTATGCCGGTCTCCTTGGCGATCCACTGAGCCTGCAAATCCTTCAATCGCTCAACTTCGACGTTGTCCTCGCCCATGGTGCGCTGTCTCTTCTGACAACTCCCAACGCCCGGTAAGTCAGTTTGTTTCGTCGGCATCGCGGAATCACGTTACGTTCACTCTGGCTAATATAACCTTTGTACCTAGTATTGACTGGGTGCGTAGAATTGTAAGTACGGGCGCCGGCCGCCTCGAGTTCATTCCGCCGATGGAACCCAAGCTGGTTGCAAAGCCACCCGAGGGCGAACACTGGATTCACGAGATCAAGCTCGACGGCTACCGCGCCCAGGTCGTCATCAACAGCCCCGAGGATATCCGCGTCTTTACCAAGTCCGGCGCCGATTGGACCAGCAAGTTCACTGGCATCGTCGAAGCGGCGCGTGAGCTCGACGTCGAGAACGCCATCTTCGAGGGTGAGGCGGTGGTCACCAACAAGGCTGGGCTGCCCGACTTCGACGCGCTGCAAAAAGCCGTGGACAGCGATCCCTACGGCATGATCCTCGGCGCCTTCGACATCGTGCACCTCGACGGTCACGATCTGCGCGACATCGGTTGCAAGGCGCGCCGCGAGATGCTGTTCGGCATCATCAAGCCGAACAGCAGGATCCAGTTCAGCGAATCCATCCCTGGCGACCCGAAGGCGATCTTCTACCTCGCTGACCAGGCGGGCCTCGAGGGGATCGTCTCGAAGCGCGCCGACAGTCCGTATCGCAGCGGCCCGACGACGAATTGGCTGAAGACGAAGAGCTTCACAGTCCAGGAATACGAACTGATGGGCGTAGATCGCGAGCCGGGCAAGGCGGCATTCGCCTTGCTGGCGAAGCCCGGTACCGGAAAGTATGTCGGTTCGGCCTTCATCAACTTGGGCGGCGACATGAAGGAACGGCTCTGGAGGCGGGTCCAGGAACATGCCGGCCCGCCGCCGGAGGGTGTCAAGAAGCGACCGGGAACGCAGTGGGTTGGGCCAGGCGTGAAGCTGCGGATCAAGCACCTTCGTGGCGAGCACAAGTATATACGCCACGCTTCGCTGCTGGGTTTTGGCGATGAGAGCTAGGCCTATCTTTTCCAGCCCACTGGCGGAAATCTGTCCGAAAGCGTAAAATGGTAAACCGTTAGCCACACAACATGGCCGCTGACGGTTAGGAGTGACTACCGCACTCTTGGCCCGACAAGAGGCATTTGCGCGATGGCAGAAGAACAGCGCTCTGCCCTGAAACCCGAAATCGTAAGAGATCTTGCGCGGGAGTCGGGGGCCACCGAACAACAAATACGCGAGATAGTGTCGCTGATCGGCTTCGATCGAAGCTCGATTATAAGGGAAGCTCGTCTCCTCAAAAAGAACAGATAACCGCGGGCGGCCACCTCGGAAGGGTTCCATCTAACTTCCGAATAGACTCTTCTGCCCGATCTCGTACAATGAACCGTCGCCTGCTTTCGAGCGGCATAGGGGCGATTGAAAGTGTCGATCGCTTTCGCCCTAAAGCAAAAGGGAGTTGGCACGATGCCATTCACGGGAATAGCGGACCCGGAACAGCTTAGCATTCTTCACCAAGCGCTGGACGAGTATTCGCGCATGGTATTTTGGATGAGCAAGGCCGTGACGATGTCGCCCGGTTAGTCATGTCAGCATTTGCAAATGGCGCGAATAGCCTGGAGGAGCTAAGGGCGTGGCTGGATATTCGCCGAGCGTCACCGAGCATAGGCGTCACGGATCTTCCCGTCGCGGCGCGCCAGCCTCTCAACCGTCTCCATAATAGCCTTAGCCAGCGCCTCGCCCTCATGCACCGGCAACGGTCCATAGAGCAGGTTGACCGCCTCCTCGCTTGGCAGCACGCCAGCCGGGCAGGTCATCTCGATCGCCATGCGAACGAGCTGCAGTCCGGTTCTTTCGCCATAAATGTAATTCTCATCCATCGTCAGGGTACTGGCGCTGGTCTGGCGATCGTCAAGGACCGGCAATGTCGACCGCATTGTTAAAGCTGCCCGGACTCTTTCGTGCCCGTCGCATCTCGATTGATGGCGATTTCGCCCCCAAAGCAAGCGCTCTGTGGATGGCAACACATCGAGCCGTTTTTCGCGGTGTGATCCTGCGGTGCGGGGATGACGGGCAGCCGTGCAGGCAGGAGTTGGCCAACCACGCTAGCCACTAAGCCGCTAATTGCTCAGCCGAGCGTTGGCTGATCTCCTGCCTCCACGATCTTGTCGAGGACTGCTTCGGGCGCCACATCGCGCTTCAGCTCCTTCAATTCCTCGTCTGCTTCCGTCTGGACGTCTAGCCGCTTGGCAATCTCCTCGACCATCTTGATCAGCTTGGTCGTCTCGTGTTCGTTCAGCAGGCTAACCTGGAGATCAAGATCAGCCCGCGCGTCATCCTCGGCAGCCATTCGGTTCTGGTTGATAAGAACAAAGGTGGAGAGAAAAATTGCCTCCACGGACGCGAACATGGCTAAGATCACTAAAGAAGGATCCCAAGCCTGAACGATCGGAGCGATACCAGTGTTAAAGGCGATCCAGCCGCCAAAGAAAACGAGATGGATGTAGACGAAGATCATGCTGCCGGCAAATCTGCTGATTGCGGCGGCGGCCCTTTCCTCAAGAGAAGCTGCTTTCGCCTCTCGCTTTCTACGCTCGACGAGAGCGTCAATGTTGCGGGCCAACGCTGGAGCTAGCCCTTCCGCGGCCGGCGTGGTTGGAGTGGCGCGTGCCGTATCGCTCGAGGGGACGCTGGGGTGCATAGGTCGCTCCTAATCTTTACACCTAACAATGCATTCTGAATTTTGCTCCATGACCCCAAGGCGACGGCTAAATCGCATGTATCGACAGGTAGCTTTTCGCGGTGAAGGTAGCGTCGAAACGCGTAAACGCGAGCGTGAGCTCATTGCCCGAAGCCTTTGTCGTTAGCGACCTGAAGAAGGCGCTGTCGGAGCGGATGTTGAACGCCGAGCACCTCGAGGACGAACGCGCCGAGGGCGGCGCCAATCGACGCAACGGCCATTCGAAGAAGACGGTGCTGACCGGCACATCGAAGATGACGCTGTCGATTCCGCGCGACCGGGCCCCACGCTGATCGCCAGGTATCAGCGCCACGTTCCCGATTTCGACGCCAAGATCGTGTCGATGTATGGACGTGGCATGAGCGTGCGCGAGATCCGCGGCCACCTGAAGAGCTCTATGGCATCGACGTCTCGCCTGACCTGATCTCGGCCGTCACCGACGCGGTCTTGGAGGAAGTTGCCGAATGGCAGAACAGGCCGCTGGATGCGGTCTATCCGCTCGTCTTCTTCGACGCGATCCGGGTCAAGATCAGGGACAAAGGCTTCGTTCGCAACAAAGCAATCTACATCGCGCTCGGCATCCTGCCCGACGGCGCGAAGGAGATACTCGGCAGCTGGATCGAGCAGACCGAGGGCCAAGTTCTGGCTGCGCGTCATGAACGAGCTGAAGAACCGCGGAGCAGCCGACATTCTGATCGCCGTCGTCGACGGCCAGTGGGGTACCCGGCAAGGAACCTGGTCATGAACGATCTCTACCTCCGATCCGCGCTTTCGGCAGCAAGCGGTATTGCAAGCCGACGACGCCGACCCGCTGACGCTCAAATTCGACTGCATGCCGTACGACTTTACCGCGAGTTTTCTGCAGTCTCCCGTCGGGCGCATCTTGAAGACCACCTCAAAGGCTTCCCCGAGGTGATCGGCGCGGTCTTTCCCCAGACGGTGGTCCAGACCTGCATCGTGCATCTCATCCGCCATTCGCTGGAGTTCGTGTCGTGGAAGGATCGCAAGCCAAAAGACAGGCCGACCGGTGCAGTTCGAACTACAAGTGACGTACGCGCAAGCTTGCTCGCTTGGCTCGAACGCCGCGGCGGCACGATCAACGACCATGCGTTCCCGAGCCGGGTTGATCAGGCACACCACATGAGCACAAGACAGTATGCTCGCCTTGTCGATGAATGGGTCAGCGCGATTGGACTGCGGCGCCAGGAATATGGAACGCATTCGCTGCGACGCACGAAGGCGTTGATGATTTACAAAGCCACCGGCAACCTGCGCGCTGTGCAGATCCTGCTTGGACACACCAAGATCGAGAACACTGTCCGTCATCTTGGCGTCGATATCGAGGACGCGCTTGCGCTTGCCGAGCGGACTGAGATGTGACGTTGGGGGCGGTCGTTCGGCAGCGTTGAATGACCACTTCCAGCCGGAGCAGTTCTCTACCCTCGATCCGACTTTGGTGGTTTCCGCTCGGTCAGCTATTGGGGGGCGAATCTGGGAAAGCAGCCATTCAGTTGGCCGGCGCATTTCGACGGCAACGCGCCGCAATCTCGGCCATTGAGCAACCTGCGACCGCATCCAGAAGCGGACATCCGCGAGCGCTAGGGGAGCAAGTTTGAGGTGAGCTTGTCTCCACGGCAAAGCAACGATTGTTGGCGGCCAGATCGGAGGTCGAGTTCCGGAATTCTGGATTTGCTCGTTTGCTTGAGCCAGGCTGCGGGAATGAGCGCGTGCCTTGATCAGTGAAATAGTAGCGATGCAGCGCATTGATCGAGTATTTGAAATTGGCGAACTGCGAGAACTATTCGCGGACGAAGGTCGACAAGGGCCGTAGCGTGCCTTGCGCGGACGACAAGGATTGGGCCAAGCGCGCTGGTACACCTTAGGATGCGGGTACCAACACCTGAGTGCGCCGCATCGAACGTATCAGCTCCGGCAGTCGCTCGGTGCGGGCTTGCCCGTCAAGCGGTCCGCCATCCAGTCCATCGCCTGAGAAGCGCTTCTGTGGGCTATGAAGGCGTGGCCAACTTCAGGGATCACCAGCATCTTGACTGCGGTGCCGTTCCTGCAAAGGGCGCTCATATATGCCTGCGTCACCGACGGCCGCACAACCTGGTCGGTCGTCCCTTGCGCCAGGAAGGCAGGGATGTCCTCTGGGAGAGGAGCCGCCGAATTTCTCTCGATGAGCGAGCGCCAGGGTTCGACTACGGTTATGTCTGGGACGGTCAGAAAAGTCTGCTGCAGCGGTCTCTCCGAGACTAGGTGCTCGAGGACGCCAAACACCGATCCGGTGCACTCTTCCGCGAGACGGTCGACGGTAGCCATGGCGCCGGGGACCACCACCCCTTCAATCGGCGCCGAGAATACACGGGCCCAGGACCAAAGAGCCATTGCAGTGATGCTCTTGCCGCCTCGCGTGGCGAAATCGTCTCGCAACAGAGTAACAAGATCAGTCGCTGGGGCGGCGGCGGCAACGCCCGCAAGCTTCAGTTCAGGCGCGTAGCTCCGCGCCAGAATGCCGGCATAAATGGCTGCCTGCCCGCCTTGAGAATGGCCCCAAACCACAAACCGGCGGCTTGGGTGCGCGCCTGTTAAGCCAGCGGCGGCGCGCACGGAGTCTAGAACGGCACGCCCTTCGCTTTCGCCGATGAGGTAGGGATGGACCGTTGAGGTTCCCAGACCAGGGTAGTCGGTCGCGGTTACGACATAGCCACGCTGCACCATGTCGGACAAGCCAGGGATCGCCTCGAACGGTCCGGCTCTCAACGACGGGGCGCAGTTTGACGCCACGCCCGTAGTGGGATGCGCCCAAGCGACTATCGGACGGTCCGCTTGCGACCCGCCGCTGGCAGGAATGACGACGAATCCTGAAACTGCTATCGGTTCTCCGTTCAGACCAATCGAGCGATAGAGTATCCGATATGCGAGCGTGCCCGACGGCGGATTGGCAAGAGGCTCATGCCGGATCAATGTCCCAGGACGCCCGGTGCTTTGTTCGGCCGTCGCCTTGTAGAACGCCTCCTGTGCCGTAGCGGGCTGCAGCAGCAAGCCCAACGTGAAGAGCAGCCCTGACATCGGCACCAGCCATCGCCTTCTATGGAATGCTGCCCGGAAGATATAAGGTCTCGCTACTTGCCTTGCGGACATTCGAGTCCTCCTCGTCGAGCTTGTGTACACCGGCTGACCAGGTTGGAGCCGGCACCTTTTGGTTCGCCAGCGCTCTTAGCGGTTGGTTCGGTTCAGCTCTCAGTTTGATGGATTTTCGGGAACATCGAAACGCAATTGATGCATCGATGCGAGCAATGAAAACCGGCAGCGATGAGGAGCAGGCCGAATGCGATCAGCAGCAGGGGAATAAACATTCCGGCAAGCGCACCGCCGATCACCGCACTCAGCGATTCCGCCCCCTACCTGTAGCGCCTGGTTGTTGCCCATGACGCGGCCTTGGCGTTCGGCCGAGACCGCGTTGGCGAGCAGCGTGGGGCAGGAGGCAAGCGCAAGCGTTCCCATGAAGGTCGCCAGCCCGCCGGTAATCCAGATCGACGAGAGCTCGGTGGGCAAGGGAACCGACATTCTAGCCACTCCCGCTACTATCGCCGCGCCGACAGCCAGCCGATGAAGGCCCAGATATTTTGCCATAGGGCGGCCGGCGAGGTGCTTTATCGCGAGGCGACGGCCATTCTGCGGCAAATCGACAAGCTGCCGAGCAGCTGGCTAGGCGATATGAATGATCGTCGCGGTACGTGAGAAACTGCCGGCATCAACCACAGTCACGAAATAGCGCAGGTGACGAAGCTTCATCATCACGCGTAGATTTGTCCAAATGGCTGTTGGCGGCAATGACCTTCGCCGGCAGCGACATATTTCCCAGTGCGCCGCGCGTTCGCTTCCGCAGTGCGGCGAGCGGAAGCTGTCAGTCCGCTACCGGCCACGACCAGGCCAGTATTGGAACGCCAGAAGTGGCAACTTTCGGGAAGCACCAAGGAACGTGCAACACCCGAGATGGGGTCGCTTGCCGAACGGCAGCTATCTTCCGAGCACGCCCAGAACCGGACAGTCTCCTCCCGGCCCCAAATCAGCCGCAAGTCGATTGCTGCAACGGCTCATTCAACGCGTTCGTGACGAGCTCGCTAACTGGACATTCAAGCGTGAGGATCGATGAGCCGCACACCCTCGCCCCTCTGACCAGCAGATAAGAATTCGACGCCCGCTTTTGTCAGCGCCGCCTCGATGGCCTGCAAAGTACTGATCCGGGAATCGACCTTGCCATTTTCCAATCGGGTGAGCGCATTCAGCGACACAATTGCCTTGTCAGCGAGCTCCTGCTGCGACCAACCAAGCAAAGCTCGTGCGGCTCGAATCTGTCGTGGACTGTCCATGAGTCCACAATCGGCAGGCCGATTTTCTTTGCCACATATAGGGTTATTTTGAACCTTATAAGGTATATTAGATAGCGACTAGGCGTTCAGGTGGCATCGACAGCAGCTCCAGCCGCGCGATGCGACAAGTCCTTATAGGGGTTAGCAGAGGAGCATCGGGAGGCATCGTTGAAACTGCAACGCTCCATCCTCGTTCAGACTGGATCGAGACCAAAGAAGGCGAGTAGTCCTCATCACGCCGATCAGCATGTCGGCAAACAGATCGCGACGGTCCGCGTTCAGTCGGACGTCTCGCAGGGCCAACTTGCCCGGGCGATAGGCATCAGCTTTCAACAGCTCCAGAAATACGAGAACGCCAGCAACCGCGTCAGCGCATCGATGCTCTACGAGATCGCCAGCACATTGGGCGTCCCCGTAAGTCGCTTCTTCGAGGGCCTGCCGGGTAACGGCCAGAAAAGCGAGGAAGCGAAGCCCCTGCCCGTGGATGAACGGCTGAACTTCATCGCCAGCGCGGAAGGCCGGCGCCTGATTGAAGGGCTGGTGAAACTTCCTCCCAGAGTGCGTGGCCGCATCTCAGCCCTCATCGCCGCATTAGGGGACGAGTTGGCATTGGACGACGCGAAAAACGAAACGGCCGACGACTACGCGCCGGCCCAGCGCAAGACGGCCTGACAGCCATCGGACTTGTCAGCCGTACTTTCGTGCAGCGGGCATTATGATGCGGCCGGTGCACCCTGATACGGCGATATCGGTACCGAAAACCCGCGAACGGGTTGCAAATCCCTCAAGAATATCTCGCGCTGCGTTCCCGGTTGCGGCCGTGGGAACCAGTCTGCCCGTTGGCGACCCGATAGACTGAGCGTCCGCGCCAATGGCAACAGGGAGAAGCTCTACACCTTGAAGGCCTCCGCTCACGTCATAGCGGCATGCGGCGACGATGCTTTGCCAGACTTCCGGCGGATCCCATTCGTCTTCGTCGGGGTGCACGTGGAAAAAGAAGTTGCCAAGGCCATAGAAGATCGGCGAGCCATCGTAGATCTCCAGCGCTTGAAGCACGGGAGCGCCGTGGCTGACGAAGAGGTCGGCGCCGGCGTCGATGCAGGACCGGGCAAAGGTCCGCACCCAACGCGGCACGTCCTGCCAACCTGGTTCCCAATGGTGATGGTGCAGATAGGCGACAACGAAATCGCCTTGTGCCGCCGCCTGCCGGATAGCGGACAAATGGACGGCCGCGCTCTGAGAGTCGACCTCGACGATGCGACCGAAGCTTGCAGCTTGCGCAAACACCGTGCCGTAGAAATTGATCTCCTTGCCGCTCACCACGTCCGGCGGATCGTCCGGTTGCGCATGATTGGCGAGTTCGAGGGGGGAGCTTTGCAGATGCTCTCCAAGCCTTGCCAGTCTGCGAAAATGCCCGTCCGGCACCCCAAATTTTCGAGTGGTTACAAGCCGGTTGACGCCAGCTCGCGCCGGACGAAAAGCCGTAGCGTTCCCCGCATACATGTTGGTCGGGCCTGGGCCTGCATCAAGGGCAAGAAGCGCGACCTCGCGCGCCCCAAGCCGGCGGCGGCCCGGTCTGGCCGCGTCCGCCTCGTCCGTCCCAATCCCTGCATGCAGGAACCCGCGCGCTTCGACTTCCTCCAGGGTATTCAACACCCCATTTGGGCCGAGATCGAAAGCGTGGTTGTTTGCCAGCGCAAGCGCGTTGAAGCCGATTGCCTGCAACGCATCCAGCACCTCGGCCCCGGAATAGCCGAAATACTTGCCCTTGGTCGGCCAACCACCATGCTTTCCGAGGATCGTCGACTCGAAGTTCGTGAAGACGAGGTCGCCCTGCCCCAGGAAGCGGACAATTTCGGCGAACCGTTCGTCCTGGATATTGCGGATGTCGTGCGTGATCAGGGACTGGCCGGTCACAACCGCGCAAAAATGGTGTTTCATGGAGCTCGCCTTTTGGATTTGGGAGGTCGGCGCCGGCACGCGGCCAGCGCCACACGATGTCGAAGCCGGTGGCGCAGCTATTTCGCAACGGCCGGTGCGATGTCGGTCTTGAACCATTTGATACTCAGCGCCGTGAGCGTCCCATCCTTGGTGGCCGCGTCGATGGCCGCGTTGAACTTGGTGAGCAACTCGGTATCGTCTTTGCGCATGCCCGCGCCTACGCCCGGACCCCAGAGGCCGCCCTTCAGTTCCGGGCCGAAGAACTCCGCTATTGACCCAGCCGGGGTCTCCAGGAAATCCCGCCATGTGAAAAAGTCGGCAAGCCCGCCGTCAATACGTCCGGCGGCTAGGTCAAGCTTCAGATTGTCCAGGCTGTCGTAGCTGCGGATGGTCACGACATCGCCGAAGAGATCCTTCAGGACAGCCTCCGAGTTCGACGAACGCAGGACCCCGATGGCCTTGCCGCTCAGTGTCGTTCTAACGTGCTCGATGGCCGCTTTTTCCTTTTCCCCGACTGTCGAGAGGTTGACCCTCTGCTTGGTGTCGCCGGCGTCGAGCCCCAGTTCCTTGCGCACGACGAACTGGTTGAAGCCGCCCGCGTAGGGGACTGAAAATGCGATCGACTGCTTGCGCTTCTCGGTGATCGCCATGCCCGACATGATGACGTCGAACTTGCCGACGACCAGGGCCGGAATTATGCCGTCCCAGTCCTGCGCAACAAAGCTGCATTTGATGTTGATGCGGCGACACAGCTCGCGTCCGACATCGACGTCGTAGCCATAGAGCTCGCCATTGGCATCGGTTCCGTCCCATGGCGGCGAAGCGCCTTCGGTGGCGATCGATAGCGCGCGCTCGCCCTCGGCCCGGACAGGGAAGACTGACATAAATGACGCGAGCAAAACAGCCATGGCAAAGGGTATGCGCATAAGGCACCTCTTTCGTTTTGGTTGGTGGGAATGCAGCGAAAGCTGCACGGTCACGGCGTGGGTGTCGTGATCTCGGGTTCGCACAGCGCTGCCTTTGGTCGCAGCCTGCGTCGTGCCCCAGGCGGACCGTCAGTCGAAAGCCACTGTTCCAGCAATTGAGTTGCTTTCACGGCAACCGAGGTGAGCGACAGGTAGATCGCGCCGGCGACGATGAAGATTTCGAAGGGGGCAAAGGTTGCCGAAACCATCTGTCTCGCCATGCCGGTGATCTCGAGAAGCGTCACGGTGCTTGCGAGAGACGACCCCTTGATCATCCCCACGACTTCGTTCCCGTAAGCGGGAAGCGAAATCCTGAACGCGATCGGAAAGGTGACAAGGCGGGCAGTTTGCAGCCGTTTCAGGCCGAGAGCCGCGGCGGCCTCGGTAAGACCCTTGGGCACGGACTGCAGACCTCGGCACAGGATCTCAGTCGTATGCGCCGCGCTGTTCAGCGAGAATGTAAACAGGGCGCACCAGAAAGGATCCCGCAGGACCACCCAAAAGACGCTTGCCCGTACCGCCTCGATCTGGCTGAGGCCATAGTAGAGCAGGAAGAGTTGAACGAGCATGGGGGTGCCGCGAAAGACATAGGTGTAGGCCAAGACCGCGAGCGACAGGCTGGGACGCGCGAAAGCACGGATGAACGCCAGCGGCACCGACAGTAGAAATCCCGCAATCAGCGACAGCGCGGTCAGCGTCAAGGTGAGCGCCACGCCTGAGGAGAGCACCACCACCGCCTCGAGCATCAACTGGAGGTTCACAGCACTTCCCCTAGCGACCGAAAGCGGGGTAGCGCCGTTCCGCGAACCGGATCGACACCAGCGTCACTGTTGTGAGGCTGAGATAAAGCGCTGAGGCCGCGAGATAGAAGGTCAACGGCGCACGCAGGGACCCGGCACCGACAAAGGCAACGCGCATGATGTCGGTCAGGCCGACAATGGACACCAGAGCGGTATCCTTGAAAAGCGAGATCCACAGATTGCCATATGCCGGCAGCGCCAGCCGCGCCATTTGCGGACCGATGATGAAGGCCCAACGCTGCCAGGCATTCAGCCCAAGCGCCTTCGCCGCCTCTGTCTGGCCCGCGGGCACGGCGGCAATCGCACCCCGGAACACTTCCGTCGCATAACCGCTGAACACGACAGAGAGCGCGATCACCCCTGCGGTGAACGCATTCACCTCCACATAGCGGCCGACGACCATGCTGGCGAGCGTGGTGCCTCCAAAGTAGATGAGCAGGATAATGACAAGTTCTGGCACGCCACGAACCACCGTCGTGTAAGCCGTCACAACCCTTCCTCGCCGTGGCGAGGCCGCGCCTTTCGAAATGGCCAACAACAGCCCGAATACTGTACCGACAGACCCGCTGATAAGCGCAAGACTCAGCGTCACCGTGAATGCGAAAAGAAACTGAGCAGTAAAACCGTTCATGACGCACCTTTTTCTGCTCACAATTCAAGCAGATCGTCGCTTGTCCAGCGCTGCTATCTAAAATATTTACCTACGGTTGCGCGTTACTCGAGCGGTAATTTCAAGTTAATTGCGATTCTGGCATATCATAAACTCCAACATATCCAGATCAATCTATCATTTTTATAATTTACTCTATAACTAATTCTTATAGGATCGCGTTAGGTTCAAGCTGATGCCTAGCCTGGAGCTAGCCGGTTTGATCCCTACGGCCGGCAATCACCCACGCTTTGGCTCGAGCACGCGGTCGGAAAAGGAATGCAAAGGATGGAGTTGCTGCAAGGCGGCCTGAAGCTCCGGCAGTTGCAGGTCTTCCGCGAGGTGCTGCGGACCGGTTCGACAAGACGGGCGGCGATGGCCCTCGGGATAAGCCAGCCTGCGGTCAGCCAGCATGTGAAGCAGCTCGAGACAACACTTGGCATCACACTCTTCAAAAGGTCCCCGAACCGCATCGTTCCGTTGCAGGAAGCCTGGGAACTGCTGCGGAACGTCGAGCTCGCTATAACGTCCCTGGATCGACTGGAATCGTCGATCTTCGCGATGAAGAACGATGAAAAGCAGCGGATTGCCATTGCCGCGCCCTCCGTCTTCGGTTTCGTGACCCTGCCCAAGGTTGTGGCGATCATTCACTCGCAGACTGCGTCCAATGTCCGATCGATTTCGGGAAGCTACGATCAGATCGGGGAGCACATACTTGCCGGGCGGGCGGATCTCGGGATCTCAAGGCTGCCCCTTGATCCGCGCCTGTTTGAATGGGCGCCGCTGGGCTCGGCACGCAACGTATGCATCTTTCATCCCGATCATCGTTTCGCAAGGCAGGCGCGCATCGAGGCCCAGGACCTCGCAGGCGAAACGATCGTCGATATCGATCCGCAATTCGCCGCCCATCAAATGAACTTCAATGCCTTGCGCTTCGCCGGCGTCGAACCAGACATACTGGTGGAATTCGACTGCAACGGTCACGAAGCGGGGTATGTTTCGGCGGGCCTTGGTATCTCCATCACCAACGAGGTCATCGCGCGCGAGTATGCGGCGTTTCGCCTTGGCGTAAAACCGGTCGAGCCGTCCGCTCTCTATCACTACGTTGCGATCTGGCAGAAGGGCAGGACCTTCACCAACGCATTGAATGTTTCGCTTGAAGCGATCATCTCAGTCTTTGCCGCGATGTCTCCCGCAGCAGCGTCGCGTTCAAAAACAACTTCAGCCTCTGTTCCGGAAATAGTGGCCCCGCTGATGTAGGCGATCCCCTGCTTTGCGTCTTAGCCGGATTCAGGTCTTGCGCTCCTGCTTCGCCCTGGCAAAGCCTCGATCCGTCGCAATGAAACGCTCAAGCATTGGCACGATCAGGCGCAGAGGGTCGGCCAATGCCTGACCCGATTCATGCCCGAGTATCTCGGCATATCTGGACAGGTCGCGATGCAGTTGCGCCGGCAATTCGAGCGTGACCTTAACCGGCTTGTCATCGGCGATCGGCCCGAGTTTCAGCTTGGCCATCTCAACCTCCATAGGGTTCGAGAACGAGATCGCGGGTGACGACCACGCGCACGGTAAAGCCCGGCCTTATTGTCAGCGTCGGTGCGACATTGAGCTGGCGCTGAACGATTTGTTGGCCGACCTGGCTGAGGCTGTCGGAGGCACCGCTGCGAAGAGCCCGCACGATGTCGCTCTCCTGGCCTGAGGACCCTGTCTCGGCGCCGACACTCAGAATAGTTGTGAGTGCAGCCGCCTTGAACAATTCAGCCCAATGGTAGTCGACGCCGTCCTCAAGGCCGGCATAGCCTTGGGCATCAGCACCAGGCTGTCGCTCAAGAACGATGGAGCGGCCGTTTGGAAAGATCAGTCTACTCCAGACCAGCAGAACACGGCGCTGGCCGAAGCCGATCCCATTGTCGTACTGGCCAATGACCCGCGTGCCTTGTGGGATCAAAAGCGTCCTTCCGGTCGGACTGTCATAGATGCTCTCCGTCACCTGCGCGGTGATCTGACCGGGCAGATCGGAGCGGATGCCGGTTATGAGTGCGGCGGGGATGACGGCTCCGGCCTGAAGCACAAAGGGCGACGCGGGAGGCATGATGTGATCCGGCGCTACGGTGCGCCGATCGGCGGCCGCATTGAGGAAGGCTAGCTGACGATCCTGCGCAGCCGACTGGCCGGCCTGATCGGCAATGTCAGTGCCAGCCATGTTTTGGGAACCTGCTCCTCCAAGCGTTTCGGCCACCGCCGAGGCCGCCCGCTCTGTCTGGAAGAAAACACGGGACGTTCGGGCAGCCTCGTCCTCTGCCCGCCGACGTTGCTCAGCCTCGTCGACCGTGGCGGGTGCGACGGTCGGCGGCACCACCGGCTGCCCCTTGTTCTGGGCATCGAGCATCGGCCGACCAAGATCACCAGGCAAAGGCGGCCCAAGAACGGGGCCGGTGTAGTCGCGCGGCAGGTTGGCCAGTCCGTCGGCGGGCTGCCTGTTGGAAGTCGAGTAGAGCTCGTCGCCATGCGGGCCTGTTTCACTCGTCTGAAGCGCGTAGATCAGCGCGCCGCCGACGCCAAGCGATCCGACCAGGCTGATGCCAGCGAGCACCTTGCGCGACAGGCGGGTTACGCGCGGCGGCTCAGCGCGAAGCTGCATCGGTGCAGCACCGGGTTCGTTCTCGTTCATGACTCCTCTCCTCCCCTTTGCCGGAGTGTGCTTGTGTCGCTCGGCGTTGGACTGACGCTTGACGTCCTAGTTACCCTCCTGGTCCCGTCGGTGCGGACGAGCCTGACGGTCTGCTGCCGCTTGCCGCTGCCAAGCCGCAATTCGGCCGCGCCGAAGAGACGGTCGACGATCAGCGTGTTCTGGTAGACGCGGCTGTTGGCGATCTCAGCCTCACCGTCCGGGCCGATGACGAAGATGGGCGGCATCTCGCCTTGCACGATCCCGCGTGGAAACTCGACATAGACGCGCCTGCCGTCGTCATAGACGCTGACCGGCCTCCAAGGCGGCGTGTCGCCTGTAAGGCCGTAGCGGTAATTGCGTGCGCTAACGTCGGGAATAACCGGCGTCGCGGGGATCGGCCGCGATTGTCCGGCCGGCGGCGCGGGATAGGCCCAGGCCACGGCGGGCATATACGGCTTCTCGCCCGATCGCAGCTCGATCATGTAGCTACGTCGGTCGGTGGTGATGACGAGATTGGTGCTGATGTCTGCGCGCGAAGGCTTGACCAGCACATGAACGCGCCGGGTGACCCCCGCTCCGCTTTCAGTGTCGCCGATGATCCAGCGCGCGGTGTCGCCAGCCGCGATCGGACCTTCACCAGTCAGGCTTTCGCCAGGCTCGAGCCCAATGTCCGTTACCTGTCCGGGGGCGGCATAGACCTGATAAAGTGCTCCGTCACTCCAGGGGTATACCTGAATGGCGTTGTAATAGCCTTCTCGCCTTGGCTGGACCCGCGCGGCCGCGTTGGCGTTCTCGATGCGTGCCGCCGGGGTCCCACCGGCCGCGCCACCATGTGCCGGGACCCAGCCCGGTGGAACGTGTAACGGTTTGGGCTTCTCATCGGGAGTGGCAACCGGAGCAGCTGGCAAAGGCGGCACGGAGGCGTCGTAGCGGATCTGCGGCGGTTTCTGAGGTGTGGCGCAGCCGCCGAGCACGGAACCAGAAAGCAACACCGCAACAAGGGCGGACCACCCAGACGGACATGTTGCGACACCATGCGAAGGCCCATTCATTGGTTCATCTCCCGCGACCAGTTGATGGCGTTGACGTAGATGCCAAGCGGATTTGCCCGAAGCCGGTCGACGTCGCGAGGCGGCTGGATCACGGTTGTCAGGATGGCGGTCCATCGTTCGGTGGTGGAGAGCTGGCCGTTTTCATAGTGGCGCTCCGCCCAGGCGACGCGAAAGGAATCCGCAGAGGCGCGAATGACCGACGAGACGTCGACCGAGACTTGCTGCTTGCCGACCCTCGAGAAGGGGTCATTGATGCGGGCATACTCGTTGAGCGCCGCGGCGCCCGCGTCAGTGGTCCACTCATAAGCGCGCAGCCAGTTTTGGCGCACGACGATTGGATCGGCCGGGATTGAGCGGACCTGTTCGATGAAGCGAGCGAGATGCCAGGCCACTTGCGGGTCGGTCGGCTTATAGTCCGAATTGGCGGGCGCGAGTGCCTGCGCCTGTCCGAGCGTGTCGACCTGCACCACCCAAGGGACTACGGTCCCTCGCAAAAACTGCGACACAAGCGCGGTGGCCATGCCGGCCGATAGGATCAGCGATCCGAAGGCCATATAGCGCCAGTTTCTGGCCTGCACGCGAGCCGCGCCGATGCGTTCGTCCCAGACCTGCGCGGCCTTCTGGTACGGGGTCTCGGGTTGAGGTGTCTTGCCGTAATGGACGGCCGGCCGTCGAAAAATGTTCATGGGGTCAATTGCCTTCGGAGAGAGAAACGGAACTGCCGCTGCCGTGGGCATCGCCAGCGCGGACGGCGTGGGCCGCGGTCTGGACGCCGTGCGACAGGCGCTGGGACCGCTGCATGCGTTTGGCCCAGTCAGGGGTATTGTGTGCCGGCTCGCCCAGCCCGGCGGCGCGGGAGACGGAATGGCCGCTTGCGCGTTCGGCATTGCCCGCGACTGTCTCCGTTGTCACCATTTCACCGATCCCCACGGTGGCGGACCGTGGACCAGCGGCGGAGGTCGATTGCACAGATTCACTGGCACGTGCGGCGGCGCGCCTGAGCGGCGATTCATTTTGCGAAACACCTGCGCTTGCCACGCCGCCCAAGCCGGAAGCGGCAGCCGTGGCACCACCTTGGCCAGACAGACCTGCCTGCGAGCCACCACGCGCGATCGAGGTCCCTGGAGACAAAGCTGCGGACCCGCCCCGTGCTGCCAGGCCCGCGGCGCCGCCAGTGGCAAGCACCATGCCGCCTGCGGCCAGGCCTGTGCCGACGGCGGCACCCGCACCGAGCTGCGGCCCGCCGGAGACGATGCCGTTGGCAATGCCCGGGCCGAAGATGCCGAGACCGAGAAGCGACAATGCAGCCAGCACGATCGCCATGGCCTGATCGATGGTGGGGTTTTCGCCACCAAAGCCTTGTGTGAACTCGCCGAACAGCGTCGAACCGATCCCGATCACCACAGCCAGCACCAGCACCTTGATGCCCGACGAGATGACGTTGCCGAGTACCCGCTCGGCCATGAAGGCTGTCTTGCCGAAGAGGCCGAAGGGGATCAGCACAAATCCGGCGAGCGTCGACAGCTTGAATTCGATCAGCGTGACGAAGAGCTGCACCGCGAGGATGAAGAAGGCGAGCAGGACCAGCGCCCAGGCAAACAGCAGACAGACGATCTGGATGAAATTTTCGAAGAAGGAGACCCAGCCCATCAGACCGGAGATGGATTCAAGCAACGGTCGTCCTGCGTCGAGCCCGGTTTGTGCCACTTTGCCGGGTCGCAGCAAATCCTGAGCCGAAAACCCTGTGCCACTCGCCTTCAGGCCAAGACCGGAGAAGCTCTCGAAGACGATGCGGGCAAGGCTGTTCCAGTTGGAAATCAGGTAGGCGAAGACGCCAACGAACAGCGTCTTCTTGACGAGGCGCGCCAGGATGTCGTCATCGGCCCCCCAGCTCCAGAAGAGAGCGGCGAGAGTCACGTCGATTACGATCAAGGTCGTGGCGATGAAGGCGACCTCGCCGCCAAGCAGGCCGAAACCGCTGTCGATATAGCGGGTGAAAGTACCAAGGAATTGGTCGATGATGCCGGTGCTGCCCATGCCTATCGCGCCTCCGGCTTAGTCGTCTCTGGCGACTGCGGCGTGAGCGACTCGGAGGTCAAGCTCCCAGATCGTGCCTTGAACCCGAGGAAGCGATCGCGCTGCTCTGCCCACAAGCGCATGCAATCGTTGTCACGCAAGGCAGCCTCCCCGAGCCCCTGGCAGTGGCGAAGACTTTCACTCAGTGGATCCGGCGCCTTCAGTGCCGGCACGGCAGCTGCCGTGCCGACCGGACTTTCCTGCTTCCGGGTCATCTCCAGCGCGGTCGCCGTTACGGCGATCGTGACGAAGATGACGGCGACGATGCGCGCCACAATCTTGCCGTCCATGGTCCCAAGCCTCAGCGGTTGAACATCTGGGCATTGCCGGCCTGGTAGCCGGAGCCTGGGGTCAGGAAGCGGCGGCGCTGTTCGCGACCCTGTTCGGCGGCCGCGGCACGTTCCGCATCGGTCAATGCCTGAGCGCGGCCGTTGGCGGCGACAACGGCCGTGAGGTCGGCGAGCTGCTGGGCCTGCAGCGCGAGGAGTTGGTTACCTGCTTGCGCCGCCTGCAGCGCTCCTGTCGCGGATTGGCTTGAACTGACCAGGGCCGCCATTTGCGTGCGATTGGTCGCGATGTTTCCGACGACCCCTGCCTGGACGCGCAT
This sequence comes from Mesorhizobium sp. M0045, assembly GCF_040323385.1. Classification (NCBI taxonomy): domain Bacteria; kingdom Pseudomonadati; phylum Pseudomonadota; class Alphaproteobacteria; order Hyphomicrobiales; family Phyllobacteriaceae; genus Mesorhizobium; species Mesorhizobium sp. M0045. The sequence goes on along the minus strand of NZ_JAMYUY010000013.1, from coordinate 84,970 downwards.
CGCATCCTGAAGACCGCCAACCGTGTTGCGCCAGCGCGAGCGCGCATCGGCAACGAGCGCCTCATCCGAGGCCGAGAGCGAGACGCTGCCGTATTTCTGCTGGAACATCTGGTCGACCTTCTGGACGTCGAAGGCGATGTTCTGCGCCTGGTTGAGCAGCTGCTGAGTGCGCTGCACCGACTGCTGCAATTGCTGAAGCGATGAGAACGGCAAGCTTGCGAGGTTGCGGCCCTGGTTTATCAGCATCTGCGCCTGGTTTTGCAACGAAGTGATCTGGTTGGTGATCTGCTGGAGCGATCTAGCTGCCGTCAGCACATTCTGCGTGTAGTTCGATGGATCAAACACGATCAAGGCATGCGCTGGAGTCGCCACCAACGGCGCGACCATCAGCGGCGACGCAACCATGACGGCGGCAAGCAGAAGGGCGCGCGAGCGATAAAGAGAGGTGTTCATGATCGAGGTTCCTTTTCGGCTCCGGGGATCAAGTTTGGAATGAGATCGGCGGCCCAGCCAACGTTTCGCGCACGCAACCAAGCGGCGAGAAAGTCGTCGCGACGGTATTCGGCATCGATGCTGGCGATGAGGGCCTGGTCCGTCTTGGACGACGCGGCGCAGAGCGCGAGGCCGATCTCGGACAGGCCAAGTTCGAAGAGGCGGTTGCCGCGCCGGGACTGGCAGTAATAGTCGCGCTTGGGGGTCGCGCGTGCCAGGATTTCTATCTGGCGGTCGTTGAGGCCGAAGCGGCGATAGATGGCCGTGATCTGCGGCTCGATCGCGCGCTCGTTCGGCAACAGCAGCCGGGTTGGGCAGCTCTCGATGATCGCAGGTGCGATTGCCGAATTGTCGATATCGGACAAGGACTGGGTCGCAAAGACAACGCTGGCATTCTTCTTGCGCAGCGTCTTCAGCCACTCGCGCAGCTGGCCCGCGAAGCCCTCATCATCGAGCGCCAGCCAACCTTCGTCGATGATGAGCAGCGTCGGCCGTCCGTCGAGGCGGTCACCGATGCGATGGAACAGATAGGACAGCACGGCTGGCGCGGCTCCCGTGCCGATCAGGCCCTCGATTTCGAACGCCTGGACGGATGCCGCGCCAAGATGTTCGGTTTCCGCGTCGAGCAGTCGGCCATAGGGGCCACCAATGCAGTATGAGCGCAGAGCCTGCTTTAAGGCCCTCGCCTGCAACAGCACGCTCAGGCCGGTGATGGTACGCTCGGCGATCGGCGCCGAGGCAAGCGATGTCAGCGCGGTCCAGATATGCTCCTTGGCATCGGGGGTAATGGGAACGGCTTCGCGCGCCAGGATCGCAACAATCCAGTCAGCCGCCCAGGCGCGCTCATAGGTATCGTGGATGCGGGCGAGCGGCTGCAGGGAGACGGAGGCCTGCGCGCCTTCGGTGAGCCCCCCACCGAGATCGTGCCAGTCACCGCCCATGGCCAGTGTCGCGGCGCGGATCGAGCCGCCAAAGTCGAAGGTGAAGACCTGGCTTTGCGGGTAGCGGCGGAACTGCAAGGCCATCAGCGCGAGCAGCACGGACTTGCCGGCGCCGGTGGGGCCGACCACCAAAGTGTGGCCGACGTCGCCGACGTGCAGAGACAACCGGAACGGGGTCGAGCCTTCGGTCTTGCCATAGAGCAAGGGCGGGCCACCGAAATGCTCGTCCCGTTCCGGCCCCGCCCACATGGCAGAGAGGGGAATCATGTGGGCGAGATTGAGCGTCGACAGGGGCGGCTGGCGGACGTTGGCATAGGCATGTCCAGGCAATGAGCCCAACCAGGCGTCGACGGCGTTGACAGTTTCGACCACGGCCGTGAAGTCGCGACCCTGGATGACCTTTTCGGCAAGCCGCAGTTTCTCGTCGGCTGCTCGCGGATCGGCATCCCAGGCCACGATGGTGGCGGTCACATAGGCCATGCCCGACATATCGGCGCCGAGTTCCTGCAAGGCCATGTCGGCGTCGGCAGCCTTGTTGGAGGCGTCCGTGTCCATAAGCACGGACGCCTCGTTGGTCATCACCTCCTTCAGGATCGCCGCGATGCTCTTGCGCTTGGCGAACCATTGCCGCCGGATCTTGGTCAGCAGCTTCGCGGCGTCGACCTTGTCGAGAAGGATGGCGCGTGTGGTCCACCGATAGGGAAAAGCCAGTCGGTTGAGATCGTCGAGCAGGCCTGGCGTCGTCGCAGTCGGAAAGCCGACAATGGTCAGCACCCGAAGATGCTGGTCACCTAGGCGTGGTTCGAGCCCACCTGTCAGGGGCGTGTCTGCGAGCACTGCATCGAGATAGACCGGAGTCTCGGGGATGCGCACGCGATGACGCTTCGTTGAAACGGTCGAATGCAGATATGTCAGCGTCTGGCTGTCGTCGAGCCAATGGCATTCCGGCATGAAGCCATCGAGCAGCTGGAGCACGCGTTCGCTGCGGTCGACAAAGGCGCGCAGGACTTCCTGCGGATCCACGCCGGACTGTTCGCGCCCCTCGTAAAGCCACCCTTCCGTGCGCGCTGCTTCCTCGGCAGGCGGCAGATAGAGGAGGGTGAGGAAGTAGCTCGATACGAAATGGATGCCGCCCTCCTCGAAGTCGGCCTTGCGCTCAGCATCGACCAGACCTGACGCCGGATCCGGAAACTGGCTTTCGGGATAGGTTGCCGCCTCGTGCCGTTGAGCCTCGACGAAGATGCACCAGCCCGAGCCAAGGCGACGGAAGGCGTTGTTGATGCGCGAGGCGACCGCGACCAGTTCGGCCGCGACGGCGGAGTCGAGATCAGGCCCGCGAAACTTCGCAGTCCGCTGCAAGCTGCCATCCTTGTTGAGCACGACGCCCGGTGCGACAAGGGCAGCCCAGGGTAGATAGTCGGCGAGGCGGCTGGCGCTGCGGCGAAATTCGGCAAGATTCATCATCGCGGCGTCCTCAAACCGACAGGTGACCGGGCATGCGCAGATGCCGGCGGCCAACTTCGAAAAAGAGTGGATCGCGTCTGGCGGCCCATACCGCAGTGGCGTGGCCAAGCGCCCAGATGACGAGACCGACCAGCCAGAGGCGCAGGCCGAGGCCGACCGCGCCGGCGAGGGTGCCGTTCAGGATCGCAATGGAGCGCGGTGCGCCCCCGAGCAGAATGTGCTCGGTTAGCGCCTTGTGCACGGGCACGGCCCATCCCGGAATTGCGTCGAGCTGTTCGAAAGCGGTTGCCATCAGATCAATGCTCCGCCGCCGAACGAGAAGAACGACAGGAAGAAGCTGGACGCCGCGAAGGCGATCGACAAACCAAAGACAATCTGGATCAACCGCCGAAAACCGCCCGAAGTATCGCCGAAGGCAAGCGTGAGGCCCGTCACGATGATGATGATGACGGCTATGATCTTGGAGACAGGACCCTCGATTGATTGCAGGATCTTTTCGAGTGGCTGTTCCCACGGCATCGATGAGCCAGACGCATGAGCGGCCGGAGCGACGATGACACTGATGGCCAGGGTTGTGGCGGTGGCAACGGCATTGCGGTAGGCGCGTGAAATGACGGCGGTCATGAATTGTCTCCTGTGACGGTAGGTTCGGCTTGAATGATGCGATAATCGCCGTCGGGGCCGAGACCCTCGACGCGTGCGAGTTCGGCAAGCCGCCGGGCTGAGCCGCGTCCGGCGAGCACCGCGATGAGGTCGATGGTTTCGGCAATCAGCGCGCGGGGTACGGTGATGACGGCTTCCTGGATGAGTTGCTCGAGACGGCGCAGCGCACCAAGGGCGGAACCGGCATGGATGGTGCCGATGCCGCCGGGGTGGCCTGTGCCCCAAGCCTTGAGCAGGTCGAGAGCCTCCGGGCCGCGGACTTCGCCGATCGGGATGCGATCGGGCCGCAGGCGCAGCGAGGAGCGGACCAGATCCGAGAGCGTGGCGACGCCGTCCTTGGTCCGCATGGCGACGAGGTTGGGTGCCGCGCATTGCAGTTCGCGCGTGTCCTCGATGATGACGACGCGATCAGATCCTTTCGCGACCTCGGCGAGCAAGGCGTTGGTCAGCGTCGTCTTGCCCGTGGATGTCCCGCCGGCGACGAGGATGTTGGCACGGCTGGCGACGGCGGCGCGCAAGGTCGCTGCCTGTTCCGTCGTCATGATTCCTGCCGCCACGTAGTTCGCGAGCGTGAAGACGGCGACGGCAGGTTTCCGGATTGCGAAGGCTGGCGCGGCGACGACGGGCGGCAGCAGCCCTTCGAACCGCTCTCCAGTTTCTGGTAACTCCGCCGACACGCGTGGCGAGCGGCCGTGCACTTCCGCGCCGACATGATGGGCGACCAGTCGCACAATGCGCTCGCCGTCGGCGACTGAGATCATCTCGTCAGTCTGGGCCAGGCCTTCCGCGAACCGATCGACCCAGATCCGGCCGTCCGGATTCAACATCACTTCGACGATTTTGGGATCGTCCAGGAATTGGCCGATGGCAGGCCCTAGCGCCGTTCGCAGCATACGCGAGCTGCGCGCTCGTCCTTCGGTCTCGTTGTGCGAAGCAGCCATTTTGTCCCCGTTTCGGTCGGGAACAATTCAGACGGTCCCCGGTCGGGGATGATTAAGAGAGTGGTATTTTGCGCCGCTGCAACAAGTATATCGGCGCGTCGTAGTATGGCGTGTAAATACAGGAGAACGGCGGGCTGCCCTTGCCTCATTCGGCAACGACCCGGTGATCGTCCTAGGGAATCGCAGGTGCCGATGTGCGATGGGCGAAAGCAGCATGGCCGAGGTCTGGAAGCAGTTGGGCAAAGTCGGATCAACCGCGATCGCTTCAACCATAATGGCTGTAAGGCCGCTGTGAGGTCATCCATCCTGACATGAATGCGCGAACCGTTGTGTTACGGTGCCATGGTGCTTAGGAGACCTGATCTAGCCTGCCCGGATGGAAGAGGAGGGTTCGCCACGACCACGATCAACCGCCGCGTCCTGCTCACCCGTTCGGGCAGCGCCGTCTTGGCCTCGGCTGTTGGGACAAAGGCCCTCGCCGCAGACCCGCCACGTGGGACAGAGAGCCGTCCAACCAGCTGGGAGCGCTGATTGAGGCGCACAAGAAAGCATACACAGCCTTCGGCAAGGCCGTCCGCGAAACGGGCGGCAACAGCCAGGATCGTGACAGAGCTAGCCGAACTGAGGAAACGGCGCTGCTGGCTATCTGTGCCTATGCTGCAGTCAGGGAAAGCGATCGCTTGTCCAAAGCCGGATATCTTCTAGAGATCGAGGCGCGTGGTGAGCTTGACCTGCCTGAGCATGTGCAGGCTCTTCTCCGCTCGACGATGTGGAACGGATAGGGAAGCCTGGGGCGACTAGATCACTCGAAGAGCGCCGGCTGACGTCGTTCCGGAGCGTTTGTCCTGGACGAGTTCGCAGCTGACCTTCTGGCCTCATTGAGGTCCCGCAAGCCGGCGCGGTCGACGGCTGACGACCCCTCTCTCGCATTTGACTACCTGCACCAGCCCTGGCGAGAGGCGGCAAGGCGAATGCCAAACGCTAAGGCTGCGTTGCAACGTCGTCACCGGGATTCATGTCTTCGGAAATCTCGTGCACCAGTTTCGGTCCCTTCGCCAGGCGCCTGCCCAGGGCCGTGACGAAGGAATCGTACCGTTCGGCGGCCTTGGCGCGCGCAGCCTGCGCGGCGGGCTCCGGCAAGGCCGGCGTTGTCGCCAGCCAGAAGCGGACGAACACGGCCAGGGTCTCGACTGCGATGCCGATATCGCGTTCCTGCCGTGCCAGGCGCCGATCGACCTGGTCGAGGCGTTTGGCAATTGCCGCCTCGCGACGCTCATCAGCATCCGGCGAGAGGAACGAGGCGATCGCGGCCTCTGCGATCATGGATTGGGGCTGATCGCGCCGCGCCGCATAGTCGCCAAGCATCGCCATGATCCTCTGGTCGAGATAGACGGAGATCTGCACTTTCCTTTTGCGAGCCGTCATGCGCTTACAGCTCCATTCCATCATCGGGGTCGAGTGAGACCTGCCGCGCCATGCCCTGCATGAGCCGGGCCAGGCGTCGATTGCGGGTGGCATCGTCGTCCCCGTCGTCGGCGGGCTCGATCTCGAACTCATTGTCGATTGAGACTGCTTTTTCCACGGCCCCTGCCCGCTCGAGCTCGGGTTGCAGGCGTCGGTCTGATTCCGATGGATCGCCATCGCTGTTTCCGCTCACAGCGGAAGCATCGGCGAGCTCAGGCCGGGTCGGTGGCGGCAGCTGGCTCCAGTCGCCACGATCGGTTGCTGCAGCCCTATCCAACTCTGGCGTCGGCAGGATGCGCGCGCGAAAGCGCGCATCTTCGTAGTAGCGCACCTTCTTCGCCCTGATTGGCGGCGCCCCCGCCACCATCACGATCTCATCGGCTGGCGGAAGCTGCATGATCTCGCCGGGGGTGAGGAGCTGGCGTGCGGTCTCCTGGCGCGACACCATGAGATGTCCGAGCCAGGGCGAGAGCCGATGGCCGGCATAGTTCTTCATTGCACGCATTTCGGTTGCCGTGCCGAGCGCGTCCGAGACCCGCTTGGCGGTCCTTTCATCGTTGGTGGCGAAGCTGACGCGCACGTGACAGTTGTCGAGGATGGAGTTGTTTGGACCGTAAGCCTTCTCGATCTGATTGAGCGACTGCGCGATGAGAAAGCCCTTCAGTCCATACCCGGCCATGAAGGCAAGCGCGCTCTCGAAGAAGTCGAGGCGGCCAAGGGCGGGAAACTCGTCCAGCATCAACAGCAGCCGGTGGCGGTTTGACTTTGTGTGGAGATCCTCAGTGAGACGACGGCCGATCTGATTGAGGATAAGGCGAATGAGCGGTTTGGTGCGACTGATGTCCGAAGGCGGAACGACGAGATACAGCGTTGCCGGTCGCTTCCCGCCGACGATGTCGGCGATGCGCCAGTCGCAATGGCGGGTCGCCTCGGCGACGACCGGATCGCGATAGAGACCGAGGAAGGACATCGCTGTGGAAAGGACGCCTGAGCGTTCGTTGTCGGATTTGTTGAGCAGTTCGCGCGCCGCACTGGCGATGACCGGATGCGGACCAGCCCCGCCGAGATGCGCGGTCTTCATCATGGCCGCAAGCGTCGATTCGATCGGGCGCTTTGGATCGGAGAGGAAGGCGGCGACGCCGGCGAGCGTCTTGTCCTGCTCTGCATAGAGAACATGGAGGATCGCTCCGACCAGCAGCGCGTGACTTGTCTTCTCCCAATGATTGCGCTTCTCCAGGCTGCCTTCCGGGTCGACCAGAATGTCGGCGATGTTCTGGGCGTCTCGGACCTCCCATTCGCCGCGGCGGACTTCCAGAAGCGGGTTGTAGGCCGACGATTGCGAGTTGGTCGGATCGAAGAGCAGCACGCGGCCGTGCAGAGCGCGGAAGCCGGCGGTGAGTTGCCAGTTTTCTCCCTTGATGTCGTGAACGATTGCCGAGCCCGGCCAGGCAAGCAGGGAGGGCACCACCAGGCCGACGCCTTTCCCCGATCGGGTTGGGGCGAAGCACAGCACATGCTCAGGACCATCGTGGCGCAGATAGTGGCGGTCATAGCGACCCAGCACCACCCCATCGCTGCCGAGGAGACCCGCAGCCTCCACCTCCCGCCGGTCGGCCCAGCGCGCCGAGCCATAGGTCTGCACGTTCTTGACTTCGCGCGCCCGCCACACCGACATGCCGATCGCGACGATGATCGAAAGGAACCCGCCGGACACGGCAATCAAGCCGCCCTCCAGGAAGATATCCGGAGCGTAGGCGTCATAAAAATACCACCACCACAACAGCGCCGGTGGATAATAGACCGGCAGCCCGCCGACATCGAACCAGGGCGGGCCAAGCTGCGCCTGGAACCCAAGCTTCCATGCGGTCCATTGCGTCGCAGCCCATACTGTTAGCAGGACGATCAGGAAGACAGTGAGGATCTGACCCCAGAGTATTTTGGTGGCCGACATCGCTTGATCCTTTCTTTAACTATCACAGGCCGAGAGCCCGCTTGCGGCCAAAGCTCCACTCGACCCCTCCACCATCGCGGGCAACGCCGGAGACATGTTGGCCGAGATGCTTTTCGAGAGAGGGTGTCCAGGGAACCAGCTGGAAACCGAGACCATCATCGATCATGGCGAAGCGGCCGGAGGCGAGCGTGAAACGTTGGCGATAGGTGCCGGCCACATAGCCACCGCCTGTGACTGGGTTGAAGGGCTTCCCTGTGTCGATCGCGAGCTTGTCGCCGATCGTCTCCAGTTCCTTGCGGCGGAGCGTGTCGAGCAGGTTGCTCGTGAAGACGACCCGCCTTCCCTGCCGCTCTGCCAGCCCCTGACTGACAAGGTGTTCGGCGCGCCGGGTCAAGGCATCGCGGACCTCGGCACCGAAACCGGTCTCGGCTAGGGCCACAGGCTCGCGAGCGATGGCCTGGCGGTCGAGCCAGGTCGCACCTGACGCAACGATTTGTTCATCGACGGCAAGATCGGAGCGCACGGCGAGCGCTGCCCGACGCAGGCCGCACGCATCATCGAAATGGCGCAGCTCGACGATGGATCCCGGCGCGCTGTCTCCAGCAGATTCCAGGTCGGACAGTTTGATGTGATGGGTGCGTCCGTCGACGCCGTCAACCACGGCATAGGCTGTGCCGATCAGCTCGTCGTCGAGCCCACGGTCGACCAGCCGGCCGACAACGGGCGTGTCGAGGCGTTCTGCTGCCAGGACGTAACTGGCCGGACCGCGCTCGATGTGTTGCGCGCTGAGCGCGCGGTGCATGCGCTTGATGATGTCGCCGCGCTCTCCGAGTTCGCGCAATGTCGTCTCGGCCTTGTCGTCGATCAGCCATTGGCCGGGGCCAAGCTGATCGGCGAGACCGAGTGTTTCAAGCTTGCGCAGGCGGCCGACCTTCATCGCATGGAAAGCGTCCGGTTGTCTGTCGGCCTGTGGGGCAAGATCGATGAAGCCGGTGTGGCGGGCATCGCGAGCGAGTTGGCGGTCAAGTTGCGTCCACCGCTCGGACTCGACCTGACGTTCGAGCGCGCGGCGGATCTCGAGATCAGTGCGCAGCCCCAATTCCTGGGTGATGAGGTCGCGCGCCCGGTCGCGCATCCCTTGCCTAATGTAATCCCGCGAGATGACCAGATCCTGGCCATCGTCACGAACCCCACGCACGATCAGGTGGACATGCGGATGCGCGGTGTTCCAGTGATCGACCCCAACCCATTCGAGCCGCGTGGCAAGATCCTTCTCCATCTGCCCGACAAGATCGCGGGCAAAGGACTTGAGGTCCGTCATGTCGAGAGCGTCGTCGGGCGAAACGATGAAGCGGAAATGGTGCCGATCCTCCGCGGTGCGCGCGGCGAAGGCCGCAGCATCTGCATCTTCCGTCCTCGGCCCAAACAGCCGACCCTTCTCCCCGTCCCGGGTTACCCCCTCGCGTCGCAGGTAGCTGAGGTGTGCGCCAAGCACGCGAGCGCGCACGGAATGGCGGACAACGCGGGCTTTGACCACCGCGCCGCACGACCGCGATGTGATGAAGCGATTGGCCTGGATGCTCGCACGCTGACCGTGACCAAAACGGGAGCGGTTGCTGGACACAATCCTGCCCGAGCGCGAGATGCCGCCGCCGGCCTTTTTCGCCGCGGCCAGCGCCTGGGCGATGAACGGCCTGGCCTGCTGGGCGCGCGTCGAGCGCATCCGGCCAGGGCGGATGCGGAACTCGCGCTCATTGTCCATGGCGATATTCCGCAACGTTGAAAAGAGCAGGCAAATACAATGATTTGATGTTGCCGCACACATTGCCCGGAATGTGGACAATGTGCACACGGCGCCAGAAAATCGAGCAGAAACAACCACCCAACCGAGGCGCAATGTGCGCGCTTTTATCTTGCCATCGCTCGGTTGTGTGCGCGGTCTCCAGCCCTGGCGCCCGCCATGGCGCGCTAGAGTCCGCGTCAGCACCAAAGATGGTGTGCCGGTTCATGGCTCAGCCCTCTCGCCCGCTTGCGTCACGAACAGGCCGGCCGACCGAGGTGCGGCATTGGATGATTGGCGCACACTCAGCGCCCTCGGCACGTCATTGGCCGAGTCTTCGACCGTCCGCGCATCCGCTGCAGGCTTTCCTGCCGGCAGCAGGGCGAAAAGCGGTGCTGTCCTCCATCCCGATGACTTAGGGCCCGCCGGCCCGGTCGCTGTCGTAGCAGTGTCGCTGCCAATGGCGGACGCGACGGCTGTCACATAGGCGTGCGTTTCCCGCGGCAGAGGCCGACCCTGCAATGATGCCTCATAGCGCCCGGGGCCTGCATTGTAGGCAGCAATCCACCCGGGCGATCCATAGCGATCCAGGAGTTCGCGGATGTAAGCGGATCCCGCGACGATGTTGTCGCGCGCATCGTATGGATTGCTGCCGAGCCGATATCGAACCCGCAGTTCGGCCCAGGTTGTAGGTACGATCTGCATCAGGCCCATGGCGCCTTTTGGCGAGGTGGCGCGTTGTTCGCCAGCACTTTCCGCGCAAAGGACCGCACGGATCCAGGCGGGCGGAAGCCTAAAACGCCTCGCCGCGTTCGCGATATGGGCCTCGTAGTTGCGCGCCGCCGGCGTGCCGGCTGTGGCACTCTTCGCCACTGCAATCGCAGTACCGGAGGATAGCACGCAGAGCCCGGCAAGCAGGACGAGCGCGTTGGGCCAACCGACGCGAAGCAATGCGGAAGGGTCTAGATGGTTCGTCGACCGACGGCGCGCGGACATCACTCAATCCTTCTCTGCGCGGTCACGCGGACGCGACCACATTAATGCCCAGGAGGTTTTGTCCTCGCCGTCCTGAAACAGGTTGGCGCGAATGGGCTGCGCGAAGGTCGGGTCGTCAATTTGCAGCGACACGAACTCACCGGCCTTTTCGCCGGAGCGTTTCCAACCGGCGCCGATCGCAGGGCCGTCTTCGCCGCCGGCATGCACGCGATAGTCGGGCGCGTTTTCGACGTCGCTCGCTTCGGCCTCGACGATTGCGATGTCGAGGTCGAGTCTGAGCGTACGGATGCGCCCGCAGTAGCCAGTCTGATTGCGCGTGAATTGTCCGATCTGTGGCATGTACTTTGTCCTTTCGAGGATGTTCGGCGGTGATGTCGGGGACGACCTGAAAGGGCCGTCGGTGGCGCGCTCACCGCGCTCGCGCGCGCCATTAAAAGCGGCCGTCGCCTTGCTCGTAGGTCCACAGCGGGACCGCGCGGCCGATGATCTGGTCGGTGGAAACGAGGCCGAAGTAGCGGCCGTCGAGGCTGTCGCGGACCTGCCGGTTCATCAGGAACACAGACGCAGCCGGAACAGAGTGACAGCCCTGCCAGCTTGGCAGATCACGGCCGGCGCGATCTCGCTCAAGCGCGGCGCCAACGTCACGGCCGTCGACGGAGATAGCGAGCTTGATCCGGCATACTGTCTGGCCGGAAACCGCAAGGATGCGTTTGAGCAGCAGCACGCCTTTCGGCAGATAGCCCGCTTGGCAAGGAACTCTGCCAGCGGTTCAGGCGGCCGTACGGCGACAAGGTCGCCAGCCGAAAACTTGCCGCCCCCGTCGATCCGGTAGAAGCCGATCGGCACGCTGGGTGACGCGTTCCAGATAAACCTGGGCGCTGGTGCCGTGAGACCTGGGAGGAACACGCCGGCGCTGGCCAGCGCCATTGCCAGGATGATTGTCGACCGCCTCATGGCCGCACCCTTTTCCGAAGGAGGTAGCCGCAATGCAGATCAAGCGTGTAGGCGCGCGGCTCTTGCCCGGCCGTCATCCGGTGGTGGACGTGCCGCCAGTGATCGGGCGAGACCGTTTCCGGATCGATCCCGAGACGCTCGACGGCATCAATCATCTGCAGCACCTGTTCGACGCTCGGCCAACCTTGCATCGTCAGCAGGATGTCGCCGCCGGGTCGCACGAAAGGCAGCGTCTGGCAGGCTTGGCCGGGTGCAACGGCATGCACGATATCGAGACGGGAGATGATCGCGCCGAAGTCGTTCGATGCCCATCGCACGAAGGCAAAAATGGCGCCGGGGCGAAACCAAAGGACACGCCGGCGCCGGTCGAGGATCTGCTCTCGATCGACGGACCCGAAGCGGATCCAGAACTCGATTTTCTTCGCGATCCATGTCAGTTCGACACGGGTGAGACTGCCGTTCTGCAACGCGTCGCCGGCAGACCCGGTCGAATCCAGGGCCGTGGTATCGGTCATTGTGTGGTCCTGCTCTTTTTGGGAATCAGCCTGATGACGACAAGCAATTGTCCATTGCGCCATCGGCCGCACTGTCTGCGCGGTCCCGCAAATCACCGTCCGGGCCGGCCGGTGAGGATCGCAGGCATCGGCAAATGGCGCTTAGCGGGAAGGACTGAGCCGCGTGGGTCCGAAGTCGAGATCACGGCCCCGCGCTCGGCCCACGCCTGCAGGTCGTCAAGGGCATAGACGACGCGGCCACCGAGTTTGCGATAGGCGGGACCGGTGCCATAGGTGCGATGCTTCTCGAGCGTACGCGATGACAGGCTGAGGAATTCGGCTGCTTCCTTGGTGCGAAGAAAGCGCGGCGGCAAAACGGCTAGATCTGATCGCATGGATGGGCCTCCGTGGGGCTAATGGGAACCGCTGGCGTTCAGCGGCGGATGACGATCACGGTGGCGGAAAGCGGGCTTCGCAGGGGATGGGGAAGATTGGGGGGCGTAATATTTCCACCCCGGGCTAGTGTCGTGTGCGGTGGCGCAGGAGTTGCAGATAGCCTCCGCCGATCATGGCGGCACTGCCTTTGACGAGACCAATGACGGCGTCACGCAGGGATGACGTCTTCCACGGATTGGCGCCTACACGCTCAATTCCGTAACAGGCGTTCGCAATTTCGCGATAGCTGGCGCCGTTCGTGCGGCCATCGGCCGCCTGCATCATCAAGCGCAGGCGACGACGCTGCTGAACGGTTACGCGCGTGTCTGGCGGCACAGGTCGCCGGTGATAGGCCCGCCAGAAACGGACGAGAGCCTCGACGCGTCCCAGCGTTTGAGAATCCAGCGGGATCACCGCCGCCAGCGAATGGTCGCCCTCGCTGCCGGGAAGGAGCAGAATCTGGGTGGCTATCCCGTTGTCATGAATAGCGTGAAATCCCTGCGGGCTCTCACGATGCCTTTCGACTCCGCTGAGCGTCGCGGGGCCGATCGGCAGGCAGTCGGGTGATGACATGAGAGCCAACACCGCGGGATCCACCAGAGGCGACCACAAGACGTCTTGCGCCAGGGCCGAAAGGTCGGGCCGTGCCGGGAAATCGCAACCCCCAGCGTTTCTGGGCCTCAGCGGGAAATGGCTCCCTTTCCGTTTTGGAATGAACAAGGCCCAGGTAGGCGCGATGATAGGCATCTGAGCGGCGTAGACATTCCCAAGCGAGCCCTTCGATTGGCAACCTGTCGAAGAAGTCGTAGCTGTTGTTGTCCCGCCAACGCGACGTGTTCGGCTTCATCGTGCATCTCCTCGCGAAAGGCCAAGTCGTGCTCGAATCGATTCCGGACTCTGGTGGTTGGCGAAACGTCACGGGGAGGCATCGGGTGATGCCTTTTCAGCATCACCGGCCGGCAATGCTCGCTAATCGTCACTCTGACGCAGAAGGTATCGGTAGCCCGTACGCGTCATCCATCGTGCTCGAGCGAGATGGCTGTCATAGACGCTCCGGGCACGTTGCGAGTCCTTGGTCGGATCAATCCCGAAGAGCACCTTGACCACCTCGCGCCAATCGGCGCCGTCAGCGTCAGCGTCGAACAGACGCATGTAGAGCTTCACATGGCTGCGATCGTAGTCGCTGAGTTCATCGCCAGTCGGCGCGGTCTCCTCAAATGGCTCAATCATGGCTGCCCTCCCCCGGCAAACGGCCGAGATTTAAGTCCGAATCCTATAGGTCTGGTTTCGCCGGCACAGGAGGCTCGTAGTGCATCACGCGATGCTGTCTCGGCATCGCCCCCGATGAGCCAGCCAAGGCTGCTTCAAAATGGGAGCCCGCCCGATCGGGTCGGGCGGGCTTCTCGGGCGCCCTATTCGGCGTTGCGGCGGCTCGGACGGGACCAGATCAGGCTGTGGCCCTCGCCCTCCTCGTCATCGAAGAGGTTGGCGAAGATCGGGGCGTTGAAACTCGGATCGTCGAGCTTGAGGCCGAGATAATTGCGACCTTCGTTGGACTGCTTGGCCCAGGCGGCGCCGATCTCGGCTCGGCCGACGAAGACCCGGTGGCTGGGGGCGTTGTCGCCGTTGGCGCGGGTTTCGGGAACGATGCGAACGCCGCGGGCCTGGACGCTGAGGGTGACGATGTCGCCCGTAAACTCGTTGTTGCCGGACTTCTTGAAGGTGCCGATGGTAGCCATGATAGTTCTCCTTGATCCTGTTTGTTTCGAGCCACACCATTGTGGTCTCGATGGTGATCGAAAGGTCGGAGGCGATCGCCGGCGCACCCAGGGGCCGAAGCGAAGCGGAGGACGGTGCGGGAGAGACTTTGTTGTACCGCGAGGAATGACGGCGAAGCCGGCAGGGGAAGAAAGTCGCGACGTGCCGTTGCGTCACAGGCGATCGAGGCAAAGCCGTCTTTCGACCAGAAACACCAATCGAAGAGACCGCTATCGGTGTGATTGTGACAACAGGCGGATAAGGAGATATGGCTGCCGGGATCGGACTTCTTGGAGAGAACGACGTGACGCTCGATCAGTGCCAAAGGCCTATGCTGCCAGCACTGCTGATCGCATTTCCCTGTGACAAGCCGTGCTCCTAGCCCTCGATGCCATCCTGTCGTCGGATGGGATCGAGGTGGCGGACATGGGTCGGGCCGGCGCGGGCAAGTTGTTGACCGACTGAACGCTGCGATGAGGCAGCGCACCCCGATTAAGCTGGAGCAACTCCAACCGGGCGAAACGGCTGGAGCTTGCCTACAGGACACTGCTTCCAGGAGTTTGCCTCACGCCGCGGGTTGCATGGCCGCCCTCAGCAGCATGCCGAACAGCTCGCGTGGCTCGTCGGGATCGGCTAAGAGGTCGCGCACGCCCGGTTCGACGGAGCGGCGGGCGAGGCCCGACACGGTCCCGGCCGAGATCGAATGATCCCCGCCGAGGAAATCGGCATGGCGTCCGCACTCGCCGCGCAGGCGGCCTCGGCAATAGCGAATGTCCAGGCGGATATCTCGAGCAGCGCCTTCAGCGCCAGGTTTTCATGGACGATGCGCCTTACCGGAATTGCCTGGACGTGCCCATATCCTCAACAGCGTGGCCAAGACCTGACAGCGTCTCAGCAAGCCCCGCGGTTCTCAGGGCGCTCGCGGCAGCGTGTCTGATCTCGCCGATCTCGGCCTCTCGCACGCCACGGTCAGGGCGCGTATGGAGCGGCTGGAACGGTCCGGCGCATCATCGGCTACGGTGGTGCTGCGCGCCGACGCAGGTCGATCAGCGCATGCGCGGTATCATGCTCATTGAGATTGAGGGCCATGCCGCCGCCCGCGTGGTCTTGGCACTGGGCGGCTTCCGGAAGTCTCGACCATCCATACCACCAATCGATGAGATCTGGTGGTTGAACTCGGCACGGCCTCGCTGACCGATTTCGATGCCGTGCTGCGCCGCATCCGGCTGCCAGCCGGCATAACGGGCAGCGAAACGCGCCTGCTCCTGGCCACGCCGCGCACGACGCGGGCACGACTGACCTAGCTGTTGCGGGAAGGCGCTGATTTTGGCACGTTCTTCATAGGCGGCGGGGTTGTTCATCTTGCCGGTCGCTCGACCTGTAGCAGCCCCGCCAGATTTGGCCGGTGACATGGAGGTGCGGAGCACTTCGTCGAGGCGCGTCTGAGTTCGACGTCGCCTCGCTTGTCGGTGCGTCCCGGGCGGGTTCATTCAGCATAGGGGTCGATTTCGCCGACGATCTCCGAGATGTCTCCGTCGTAGTCGTCGATTGGCGCTACGGAGAGTGTGCCGTCCCCCGCGCGGAAGATGACGATGCTGACCATCAGGGTGGTGGCGAGGCTGAAGGCCAAGGCGTTTGCTACTGCGAGGGACATCTTTTCGGCTCCTGTTTGGAAGCGGGGATCGATCCCCGTGTGACAGGCGCCCGATGTGTCCGGCCGAGGGCCGCAATCACCGGAGAGGCGAAGCCGAAGCGGCGGCACGCTTTGCGTAGTCCGACCCTTTACGGGTTGATGGAACCAGGCCCTCGGACCGGACCAAGGAATTGCGCTGATGAACGCGAGGATCGGTTCGTGCTTTCAATTTCAGAAGCCGGTAAGACCTGAAGTTCGAGCCGTGCTGGCCCGCAGTCGTCGCGATCGTGCCGGCAGCGCCATGGCCCGACCGCCGTCCGGAACGAACACACCAGTAGACGAGTATGGCGCTGGCGTTGGCCTCGGCCGTCCCTTTCATGCGGCGCCGAATTTCAGGACCGGGATGCCGAGCTTGCGTGCCTTGTCGGCGAGGTTGTCCTGAATGCCCGTGCCAGGGAAATGAATGACGCCGATCGGCAAAGTGTCGAGCATTGCATCGTTGCGCTTGAACGGAGCGGCCTTGGCATGCCTGGTCCAGTCAGGCTTGAAGGCGATCTGTGGCACCTTGCGATTGTGAGCCCATCTGGCCGCGATCAACTCGGCCCCCTTGGGCGATCCGCCGTGGAGCAGGACCATATCCGGATGCTTGGCATGGACCTGGTCAAGCTTGGCCCAGATCAGGCGATGGTCATTGAAGTCGAGCCCGCCGGTGACGGCGACCTTCGGCCCGGGAGGCAGAAGCGCATGGGTATTGGCATGCCTCTTGGCGGCAAGGAAATCGCGACTGTCGATCATGGCCGCTGTGAGATTGCGGTGGTTGACGACGGAGCCCGAACGCGGTCGCCAGGTGGAATGCGTGTGACGCTCGAAATGTTCGGAGGCCTGGTCGCGCATCAGTTCGAACGCGTTGCGTCGTTCTATAAGCGTCTGGCCCAGCGCGATGAGGCGCTCGAGCTCTGTGGACTTGACCTCTGAACCGTCCTGTTCGCGCTGCAGCGTTTGCTGGGCGAGCTCGTTGGCGTCGAGGTCGCGTTCGATCCGGGCAACGGCGCGATGGAAGAGATTGACCGTCCCCCAGAGCAGTTCCTCGAGGTCCGGTTCGAGGCGCGTATCGGACAGCGCCACCACGAGGGCGTCGAAAATGTCGGCCATGCTGGCTGCGATGACACAGCCTTCGGGAAGCGGACGCGGATCGGGTTCGTCCTCGAACGGCCGGTAGCCGTAGAGCTGGAGTTCCTGCAGGACGTGATCGGTTGGAGAGAATGGGAGTTGCGGTTCAAAGTCGGTATCGTGCTGGCTGCCCATGGCGGTTTCCTCCGGTGGACCGGCCGCGCCTATCGCGGCCTTCATGGCGACGAAGGCGGCGGGCGGTCCGGACTTGCACCCGCAGCGCCAGCGCAGGGCCGTAACGGAGTGGAGGATGGCGAGCCCGGCTATTTTGTTTCGCGCTGGAAAGGCCTGATACCGGGTCCCCGCGGGGTGCCGGGGTGCAAAGGCCGCCGGAAAATAGCCGGACGCAGCCATTGCCGGTCCGGGCCGGCTGGTGCCCGATCGCCCTTTGGGAGGCCGCAGGCTCGTCCTCTCTAGCTCGGTCCCGCATAGGCATGTTAAGAGTCCGCAACAACGCTGAGCCCCGTTCTCTTTCTCAGTCAGGCTGTGGGCGACATGAAACGTGCCACATCCTGGGGTGGCATCTGAACCCGCAAAGTCGCCCTCAGAGCATCAAGACCGAGCAGGCGCAGATCCTCGTTGAAGTCGCCGAGTTGCGGTGTCAGCACCCTGGCCTCAATCCCGGCCGCGTTGGCGCGTTCGACGAGCGCCGCCATTGCTCCATCCCCGGCCGGATCATTGTCGCGAACGATATAGAGCCGCCGCAGCGTGGCAGGAAAGACGATGGCCGCCAGATGCGCTGCCGACAGGGCTGAGATCGCCGGCAAGGAGGGCAGCGCTGAACGTTGCGACAATATGGTCTCGATGCCTTCACCGGCCGCCATCACGTCACTTTCGACACCAAAGCGGACCGCGTGCCCAAGCAGTTCGCCCATGGCTCGCCGCGGCGTGTCGATCGGAGCCCGGCCTAGGCGGGCCTCGCTAAAACCGCCGGGATCGAGCCATGTGCGGTGTGCGCCGGTGAGCTTGCCATTGAGGTCGGTCACCGTCGCGATCATCGCGGGCCAAAGCTCGGTTGGCCCCTCATCGTCGGGGCGATAGTAACAGCGCGGATGAAAGCGGAGACTTTCAGTTTCGTGCAAGGCCGTTATTCCGCGTGCACGCAAATATGTCTCCACAAGCGTGCGTGCAATCGGCTGTGACATTGAGACCAGCCGCCGCGCCGCTTCCGTGGAGCCTGCCGAAGCGGACGCCGCTCGGACTGGTTCTTTTGCATTGTGCGTTGGCTTGGGCATCGACAAGAAGCGACGCGCCTCATCGGCAACCTCCTTGAAGCCCGCCACGCCAAGGGATTCGGAAATGACGTCGAGGAGGTCGCCATGTTCGCCGGTGGCGGCGTCGGTCCATTTGCCAGCCGCGCCTCTGCCGGATTCGCTACCTTGCAAACGCACGAACATGGAGCGACCGGGCGCGTTGCGCACATCGCCGACAAGCCAGTAACGACCCGCGCGGTGACCGTTCGAAAGATAGTGGCGGCATACGGCCTCGGCCTGTGCGGCCAGCCGTCGCGCAAGATCAGCGGCATGGTGCATTGCGGACTCCCAAACGAAAAACGGGCCCGCCGTTGCGGACGGGCCCTCGGGTCTACGTGTTGCTCCTTTGGCTATTCGGCCGCGACCGCTTGCGTATCGATCTCGGCGGCTTCATCTTCGATCTGTAGCTCGGTTTCCGCCATAGCCTTTTCGCCGCCGCACTCCGCCATTTCCTCCACATCCTGGTCGATCGAACTGCCGATCACGGTCGACGAGGGTTCAGTGAGAGCCACGACTGGGCGACCGGGCGTGCGCAGTTGCTCCGGCAACCATCCTGAAGCCGCGAGCAATTCCTGCGCCTTCTCGGCCATGTCGCCCTTCTTCAGGTGCTCGATTCGATCGCCCGCACGCGTGCCCCTCGCTTCGCGAACAGACGCGAGAATACGAGCCTTGGTGACGCGGCCGAGATAGGTGTCGACGGTTGGAACCCACCCGGCCGCAACCATATCGAGATCGACGGCCTGCGCGAGCTGGTCGGCATGCGCCAACGCACGCGGGCGACGATTGTAAGCCTCGTACATCGCGTTGACCGACAGCGACACACAATGTGCAAACAAGGTCTGACGGCTGTCGCTGTCGAACGCCAGCAAAGCATCCCACAATTCGCCAGGCTCTCTTGGAAGCACCGCAACCCAGCACTGGTGGCGGGCGTCGACTGCCGACGCCATGCTAGTATCGTTCAAGCCCGGCGCTTGCGTGCCGAAACTGACGATCTTCAGATCCAGTTCCAGGCATGTATCGGAGCCGTAGCGATAGAACGCGCGTAGCGTGAGGGCATGGAGCGCGGCGACGAATGCGACATCAGGCTGCTCGCCGAGCGCGTGGCGCAGGGCAAGCGTGCGATGGGCAGTTAGCTCGGTCATCAAGCGATCCGGGATTGGCTTCAAGCCGTCGTCCTCCTCTTGCTCCATCACGGTCTCGATAGCGGCGCTCGAACGATCGACTTCGCGCTCTGGTCGCGCTGCGACGGCGTCAGTTTCGCCATCGGCTTCCGTTTCGACCGGACGTTCGTCTTTGGGGCGAACATACCCGCGCTCGACCTTGAGGTTGCCCGATGCATCGATGCTGACGAAGGCACCGGCGCGCCCGATTTCCTCTGGATCGAAAACCTCAGGCCTTTCGTCAAGCGCACCGATTGTGGTTTCGATCTCGCCGAACCGTTCGTCGACCTCTTCGGGCAGATCGTCGGCGTCGGCGTAAGTCTGCTCCAGCGCGTCCAACTCGGCTTGAAGTGCGTCGCGGGTCGCCTGCTCGGGCTCGGTGAGAGCGGGCTGCTCGCCACGGAGGCGGCGCAGACCGTAGGTGTGGCCATAGGGAAAGTCAGGAGCGACATCGATCCACTTCCAGCCCTCAGCCGAAATTGCCTCAGCCTGCAGCCGGAGCTTCTCGGCAACCAGCGCTTCCAAGAGCCCGACATCCTGCAGCCAACCGCCCTCGTCGCCTTGGAAGAGGTCACGCATGACGACGCCCCCGGCTTCGGTATAGGCGTCGAGCCCGACATATTGCGCACGCTTGTCAGCAGCACGCACTGCGGCTTCTGTCAGCATGCGGCGGATGACGTGCGGTTCCTTGTTGTAACTCTGGGTAAGACGTTCGAAGACCTGCTCCTGCCGTTCGTGATCGCCATTAACGGTGAACGCCATGAGCTGGTCGAGGGTCATGCCGTCGTCGGCATAGACCTCAAGGAGTTTGGGCGAGACTGATGCAAGGCGAAGCCGCTGTTTCACAACCGACACCGAAACGAACTGGTTGGCGGCGATTTCCTCTTCCGACATGCCCTTCTCGCGAAACGCTAGGAAGGCGCGGAACTGATCCAGCGGATGCAGTGGAGCGCGCTGGATATTTTCGGCGAGCGAGTCTTCCTCGGCCAAGCCCCCTTCGCGAACAACGCAGGGCACCGGCGCATTCTTGGCAAGGCGCCTCTGCTTGACAAGGAGTTCGAGAGCGCGATAGCGGCGCCCGCCGGCCGGGATTTCGAACATGCCGGTCTCGTTGCCGTCCGCATCGCGCACAGGCCTGACGGTGATGCTCTGTAGGAGCGTTCGCCGGGCGATGTCCTCCGCCAGGTCTTCGATTGATACGCCGGCCTTGATCCGCCGAACGTTCGCCTGGGAGATGACGAGTTGATTGAAGGGGATGTCGCGCGCCGACGACAGGGTGATTTTCTTCGCAGCCGTAGCCATTGAGAAGCACTCCGCGACGGGCGGCCGAAAGCCTCTCTCTCGGCCTCCAACCCGTCAGTGCGCCAAGCACAGCCCTCTAACTCTTTGACCAGAAAGGAGAAACGCCGAGTTGGAGGACTAGCCACCAACATCTCCGGAGGGCGAAAAACCCTCCCCGCCACACGGTGCAGCGTGGGGCGCGAAGCGAACGGGTGAGGCCGACCGGGTGCTTCCGGGGAGCCGTAAATCAGCAGAACCCGTTAAAGCCGGGCGTGAGGGAACTTCCGATCCCGAGAACGGCCCGGCCAGCGAGTCCGCCATGGAGAGGGAAACCGAACCGATGGCCGAAGCCCCGTCAGGAGGTTCCTCACCGACTCGGAAGTGGGTGAGGCAGTCGAAAGACTTGTGGAGTGCCGACGCGCGATTGATGGGTGCGCGTCAGGGATGTCGGGGAAACCCGCCATCAGCGTCCGGGAAAGCCTGCAAGGCCCGGAAGCCGGATTCCACACGGGGTAGAGTCGGCTCCTACAGCGGACGAGGAGCAGCTGGTGGAACTTGGGAACCCGCCCGCGTTGCCGACCCTCACGGGATCGGCTGGCCGAAGCGACCGGCGAACGCGCGAAGCGGGGCGGAGCCTGCGTAGTAGTCCGAGGACGGGAAAGCCGTCCGCATGGCGAAGGCGGGCAGTGGATACACTTTGTAAGCAGGAGAGGGACAACCATGTCCGACACGGTGAATACCGGGTTCATTCTCGACATGCAGCGCAAGCTGTATCGGTGGAGTGCCGCGGACCCCGACAAGAGGTTTGCGGATCTGTTCAATATCGTATGCGATCGCGGAACGCTGCTTCATGCCTGGCAACGGCTGGCCCGTAACAAGGGTAGCAACACGCCCGGTACGGACGGCGTGACGCGCAAGGCGGTCGAAGGGCGGCCCGATGGTGTCGCAGGCTTTCTGGAAGATATCCGGCAAGACCTGCGGCAGGGAACTTACCGGCCTGAACCTGTCCGGCAGAGGTTAATACCGAAGCCCGGCAAACCGGGAAAGTTCCGACCCTTGGGCATACCCACGCTCAGAGACCGACTGGTCCAGATGGCGCTCAAGCTGGTGCTGGAGCCGATCTTCGAGGCGGACTTCTATCCGACCTCGTATGGCTTCCGTCCCGGCCGGAGCACCCATGACGCACTCGCGAGGGTGCGCCATAAGTTGAACCCGACATCAGCCGGTCCTTCGCGGACCCGGTATGTGATCGAGGGGGATATCAAAGGGTGCTTCGATGCCATCGATCATCACGTGCTGATGGAACGCGTGCGACGCCGCGTCCGGGACCGCAAGGTCCTGGGGCTGGTGCTCGCCTTCCTGAAGGCCGACATCATGATCGAAGGCAGCCTTCGGCACCCGGTGACCGGCACCCCGCAGGGGGGAATCGTCTCGCCGCTCTTGGCCAACGTCTATCTGACGGCCATCGACGAGAGATACCGGCGTTGGGTTCCCAATCCACGCGACAAGACCCGCGAGCGGGCGCAACAGCGCCTGCAGTCCGACTATTACCGTGGTCGGCCGGGCTTCTATGTGGTGCGGTACGCGGATGATTTGGTCGTCCTCGTACAGGGAACACAGCAGGAGGCCGAAGAAGAGCGTCTGGCGCTGGCGCAGTTCCTGAAAGAGGAATTGCGCATGGAGTTGTCGATGGAAAAGACCAAGATCACCGATGTCCGGGAAGGCTTCGACTTTCTCGGCTATCGGGTCGCGCAGGTCAGGATGCCGTCATCTGACCGGCGTCTCGGCCTGCTTTTCATTCCGAAGGGCAAGTCGCAGTTCCTGCGCGACAAGATCAAGGTCAAGGTGAGGGAAAAGCCAACAGGCCAGACCCTCGCTGAACTCATCGACGACCTCAACCCGGTCATCATCGGCTGGCGCAACTACTACCGCTATGCCACACGGGCATGGAGGGAGTTCAGCAAGCACGATTGGTGGCTGTACCGGCGCATAAAGTACTGGCTCGGGAAGAAACACGGCAAGGCGTCTGGAAGGACACTGCGCCGTATATACACCGAGTCGGGAGCCGGGAAAGGCGGCAGTTGGCGAGTGGGCAGGAAGAAACTCGCCCGGTTCGCCGACACTAAACGCCCGCGATACCCGGACCGAGGCCTTCGCATACCGAACGGATGGAACGACCCGGATGAGCACTTCCGAAAAGGGGATGCCACCTTCTGGGAGTCGACCAACGCCCTCGCCACACTGTGAGGGCCACCCGTGGCCGAAGGCCACGCATGGAGAGCCGGATGCTTGGAAACTTGCACGTCCGGTTCGGAGCGGGGGATGAAGAGACCTGCCTCGGAGACGAGGTAAGGCGCTTCATCCCTACTCTACCGGCCAAGACCGCAGCCCTCTCACCCTAACTGGGCGCTGCCTACAAACAATATTTCGCTTGGGCCGAATACTGCCGGATGATGCAATCGCTGGCCTCGACATTCCCAACCATCAAACCGAACTGGATTTGCAGCACGCGGAGGACATTCGCATCATGACCCCGCTTGCCTGAACCCGTGCCAACCGCACCGATGGCGGAACCCAGTAAAAGACTATCGCTGCACCCGCGATATTCACGCCGACGACGGTCGGCGCCGAGGGAAAACGGCGTATAAACCGCAGTCCTGCGCGCGTCTGCAACAAGGACGAGTGTCGCGCGTAGGATGGAGGAAATTCGCCCCCGCCGCTGACGGTTAACGGGACAGCCGTAGGAGCGTCAGCATAGCGCCGGCCGCAGGGACGGGACGCGGGACCGAATGTCCCCGCCGGCGGTGGTCCGCATGTTGCGCCCAGGATGGGAGCCGAACGGCGGTCGCTCTGGGTTCCAAGTGTCGATAGCTAGCCGCCGATCGGCGACAATGATCTGTTTCCTGCGGGCAAGGCATTGCGCACCACAATTCCAGTCTGGCATTCATCCGATTTGCACTCCACAGCTTCCTTTTGCCGTACGACCTGTTGAGAGGGCTTCCGCCCAACGCAATGTTCCTTAGTGTGGCAACACACGCTCGCCGTTCAGGGACATCTGCATGAAGTTAGTTTGTTCGGGCAGCATCACGGTGCCATTTCAAAGGACTTCCACCTATCGCAACCGTCCGACGCGTGCCCGGACAGTCCCGGGGCAAGGCCCGTGAAGAGTGATGCAATCTCGTATCCCCCGCGAGGTCTCTCTCGTGATGAAGCGGCACGTTATGTTGGCGTTGGGTCGACGCTCTTCGAGGAGATGGTTGCTGACGGGCGCATGCCGAGACCTAAGCATATCAATAGCCGCACCATCTGGGACCGTGTAGCCCTCGATATCGCTTTCACCTCGTTGCCGGAGAAGGACAGCGGTCTCCAAGAGCTGTTGGAACGAAGCAAACGGGATGGAGGAAAAAGATGATAGCTACGCCAGTTGCGTATACGCTGTAGACGTAGTATGGCTGTGACTTGTGCGGAAGGCATGATGTGGACGAGAACGAGAAACTTGCGCAAGAACTGAAAGCCTGGCGGGTCAAAGGCGGGATTACTGCGGAAGCCGCCGCCAAGGTTCTTGGAATACCGAAGCGCACGTTTGAAGGCATAGAGCAAGGCAGAGGATTCCCTTACCCTGTGCTCCTGCGCGTTGCCATGGAAAGCAAAACCCTTTCGCTACAGGCGATGCTGGAGGACTCTCCGCGCGTCGAGCGCCGGCGGCAGAAACCCGAAAGGAGCGTTTGATGGCTAGGCCTTTCAAGGACGCCCGCTACCCTGGGGTCTCTTCGCGCCTCAAAAGAGGGAAGTTGGTTTATCGCTACCGGGCAAAGGGCATGCCCGAAATTCGCCTCCCCGGTCAACCCGGCGAACCGGAATTCGAAGCCGCCTATGAAAGGGCGACACAAGGACAGGGCCTGAAGGCAATTATTATAGACCTGCCTGGTCGGGCGTTGCCAAAGACATTCGGTCATGCTGCGCGGCGACTTGAAGCGACGATGGAGTGGCTGGACTTTGACGAAGCGACGCAGCAGAAGAATGCTCGGCTTATTGAACGCTTTCTAAAGATGCAGGTCGATCCTGCCTATCCGCTGACTTGGCGCGATACGCCAGTAGAGCATCTTGATGCCGACCATCTGCGTGCGATTGTCGAAGCCGTTTTTGCCGCCAACCGGACGGTTGCCAAGCATCTGCTGGTCGCAATCAAGAAGCTCCTGTGGGTGGCGATCGAGATTGAGAAATGGATCAAACCGCAGGACGATCCCTCGCTGTCGATCCGCGTCCGCATTCCTAAGTCGACCGCCAATCCCGCGTGGCCGGTGCCCATTCGTGAAAAGTTCGAAGCGCGCCATCCGATCGGCTCCGCGCCGCGCACTTGTTACGCGCTCGCCTTCTGGCTCGGCAACCGACGCGGCGACATCGCTTCTTTGGAATGGGACGACTTGGTCTCAGAAGAGATCGAATTGTTCGATGGCTCTCTAGAGGTGATCGAGGCGTTCGATTTCCGGCAGAAGAAGAATCGCAACCGTCACGGCGGACGCGAGATGTTCATTCCCATCGTTGACAAGCTGGCTCAAGCATTGGCGCCACTCGATCGTTCGAAAGGCGGAACGGTACTAAAGAATGCCTATGGACGTGCGTTCGCGGAAAAGAGCCTCACCGGCATGATGGCACATTGGAACAAACAGGCCGGCATTCCGCAGGGTTACACCCTGCACGGGCTACGCCGCACCTTCGGCACCTATCTCGCCGAATGCAACATCCAAGCGCGCGCCATCATGGAGGCGATGGGGCATTCTTCAATGACGGTGACGGATGGATATGTCCGAGAGGCCAACAAGAAGCGAATGGCTGTCGACATGGTCCGAGCCATCAACGAGCGTGAGGCCAAACGCGATGCGATGAAGCAGCGAGCGGCTCTGCGCGTCGTCAAGTAAGTGAGACCAACCGACCATGCGCGGGGCGGCATATCAGCCGCCCTTTCTCTGGGCCCATAATGGGCCCAAAACGTTTTGGGCCGAAGCATATTTTTGCCAATAAAATCAATGTTTATGGTGGGCCCGGAGGGTATTCAGAAAGCCATAAAAATCAATTGGTAAGAGATCAGTGGGACTTCAGAGCATTCAAATCTTTTCCAATGTTTTTCAATGTTGTTGTCCCACTCAGAAGTGCCTCAGTCCACCAGCCGACGCACTGAAGGCCTCACTCGGAAGGGAGGTTTGCGCAAGGCGAAAGGAAGATCGCGTCGGTGTGCAGCCTTCCTGAGAAGGGTCGCGGTAGCGCCAACTGCTGACGCTCAGCGCGAAGACATCAATGTCCTGTTATGGGGCCGTCAGAGGACCGGCCGCTTCTCGCGCCCAGAAAGCGATAGCAGACATGCAACTAGGTGGTACAAAGTCTCTAGCGTGACCCTTTCGAGACATTTGCGTGCGGCGTTTGCGTCTCGAAAGCGGTTCTTTAGTGCTACCAGCACCAACGACCGTCTGCGGTCGTTCAGAACACGGGTTACCGTCTCTAAACCGGATATTGGACCGGGCAGCCGCCGGAAATTGCGAATGGAGGTGATCGCCTGTCAGGAGGCGTTCAAAAACGACCTACGACCGCGATCTTCATCCGGCCGTTTTCATGGTGTCATTCCCGGCTATGCTGACAAGTTCTTTATGGTCGGCAGCTTGCGGATCGTCTTGCCCGTCGCCGCCCGTAGCGCGTTGGCGACGGCCGGGCCGATCGGCGGCACACCCGGCTCGCCAACGCCCGTGGGCGGCTCGTCGGACGGCACAATGTGCACCTCGACGCGCGGCATCTGCTCGATCCTGAGCGGCATATAGGTGTCGTAGTTCTCTTGGTCTACGACACCGCTCGTCAGGGTCAGCTCCTCCTGGAGGATCGCGCCTAGCCCGAAGCCGATACCGCCCTCCATCTGAGCGCGGATCTGGTCAGGATTTATCGCGGTGCCGCAATCTACCGCGCAGACGACGCGGTCGACTTTGAAATCATTTCCATCGTTGAAGGTGATCTCCACCACCTCGGCGACATAGGTCGAGAGGCTTTCATGCAGGGCCACGCCGCGGAAATGGCCTTCCGGCAGAGGCTTGTCCCAGCCTGCCTTCTCAGCAGCCAATTTCAGCACGCCGGCATGCCGTGAATGGTGACCGAGCATCGACAAGCGGAAGTCGACCGGATCACGGTTCGCAGCGGCGGCGAGCTCATCAATCAGGGTTTCCATTGCGTAAGCGGTGTGGGTGGAGCCTACCGAACGCCACCACAGCACTGGGATGTTCACGTCCGTGGTGGTCAGCTCGACCTTCAGGTTCGGGATCGCATAGGGCAGGTTGGTGGCGCCCTCCACGGAGGTCGGATCGATGCCGTTCTCGATCATCGCCGCAAAGGGCGAACCGCCCGCGATCGATTGGCCCACGATGTGGTCATGGAGAGCGACGACATTGCCTTCCTTGTCGAGCCCCGCCTTGACTGCGTGCACATAGGCCGGCCGGTACCGCCCACCCCGCATGTCGTTCTCGCGGGTCCACTGCACCTTCACTGGCTTGCCGGGTCCCAGTGCACGCGCTGTGGAAACAGCTTCGATAATGAGATCTGCGTCCGAGACCGCTCGGCGGCCGAAGCTGCCGCCGGTCTTCATCACGTGCAGCCTCACCTTGTCCGGCGTGGTGCCGCCTACTTGAGCGGCAGCCGCCTGATAAAGGTCGGGCATCTGGTGTCCGCCCCAGACGTCGATGGTGCCGTCTTCGTTGATTCGGGCGGCCGCGTTGAGTGGCTCGATCGAAGCATGGACAAGATAGGGGAATTCGTAGTGCCCTTGGATGACTTTCTCAGCACTGGCCAACGCTGTGGGAGTGTTACCGTCGTCGCGCGCGGTGGCCGCGCCCGGATCGTCTGCTGCCTTAGTGTATTCGGCCATGATCTCGGCCGTGCCGCGCCTTTCGGCCTTCTCTTCGTTCCAGGTCACCTCCACGAGATCGCGGCCCTTGAGCGCCGTCCACATGTCCCTGCCGACCACGGCAATGCCGCGCGGCGTCTGGACGACATCGACAATGCCGTCGAGTGCCTTGGCCTTGGAGGCGTCGAAGCTCTCGATCTCAGCGCCGAACTTCGGCGGATGGATCATAACGGCCGTATTGAGTCCATCCATCTTGAGGTCGATCGTGTAGGTCTGCGCGCCATTGGTCTTGCCGGCGGAATCGTAGCGCTTGAGGCTGTCCGATCCGATCTGGGCCCACTTGTCGCGCGGCTTTAGCGGCACGTCGTCGGGAACCGGCATTCCCGCTGCGGCTTCAGCCAGGTCACCGAAGCGCGCCTGCATCCCTGAGGCGTGCGACACGACCCCGGAAGCCACTGTGATCTCGCCGGCTGGCACGTCCCACCGCTGCGCCGCGGCCGCCACCAGCATGGCCCGTGCGGCAGCACCCGCCTTGCGGTAGCGCTCCCACGACGAGCTCATCGACGTGGAGCCACCGGTTCCCTGCGCGGCCCCGCCCCAGGCGAGATTGCCGTAGAGCGCGGTATTGCCATATCCGCCGACCACGTGGACCTGCGCCCAGGCGCCGTCGAGCTCTTCCATAACCAGGGTGGCGATGCCGAAATAGGAGCCTTGTCCCATCTCGAACTGCGACGAGTGGATGACGATTCGGTTCTCCGGTGTGATCTCGACATAGGTTTGGAAGGGGTTCGCCTGGACCGCTGCAGGCGTCGTTTGTGCGTTGGCGGGCGCGGCCATCATTAGCCGGTAGCCCACGGCGAGGCCCGCGGTGGTGACGGCCGTGCCGAGGAGGAACTGGCGGCGCGTGGGCCCCACGGCATTATGCTTCGGGAGAAACTGCAACATGCCTCAAGTCTCCAGCCGGTTGGCGGTCTCGTGGATGGCCGCGCGGATGCGATGATAGGTGGCGCAGCGGCAGAGATTGCCGCTCATCGCCGAATCAATATCATCGTCCGTCGGCTTCGGCGTCTCTGTCAGGAGGGCCACGGCCGACATGATCTGGCCAGACTGGCAATAGCCGCATTGAGGTACGTCGAACTCGGCCCACACGGCCTGGACCGTTTCGCCGATCTTGCCCGACACGCCCTCAATGGTGGTGATCGAGGCTCCTTCGATGTCGCCGACTGCGGTCTGGCACGAGCGCGTCGGCATGCCGTTAACGTGAACCGTGCAAGCGCCGCACTGGGCAAGGCCGCAACCGAATTTCGTTCCTGTGAGTCCGATGCCGTCACGGATCGCCCAGAGCAGCGGCATCTCTGGATCGACGTCGAGTGTTCGCGCCTCGCCATTGAGGGTAAAAGCGACCATGGCTTGCTCTCCTTGTCCTGAGCTGGCTATCTCGTTGCGCCTCCGCCCGGCTAGGAACCGGACTCTTCTTGCTGAGGCATAGCGACCACAGACTAGGATCGCGCAGCTCGAGCAACAAGCCGCTAGCTGGCAATCGCGAGATCGTGAAGTGGCTCGTTTCGAAAGGCTGGAGGCAACTGAATGTCATTTTTGGGCCGACCGGCCGGTAGTTTCCGGCTCGATGACCTGGTTGGCAGTCATTCCGCTTCTAAGCCTAAACCCCAGATATGAACTGTAGCAGCATCATAAAAGACGACATCAAGCGGCGGTTTTTCGTTGCGCTGCACCGCTAGCTCGTTCGCGTGGTTCATGATCCGCTGGTTATCCGCGGATGCTGGTTCACCATAGATGCCAGAAACTTGCCACGCGCTATGCGGTTAAGGATGTGGTCGTCATTCGTAGCGAGCGAATGGCCGAAAATGAAGAAGCAATGGCTGGCGGTCTTCACATTCGCGGTGAACTGCTTGAAGCCTTGGTACAGGTAGGCATTGTGACGGATCTTCGCCTTCTTCTGGGCGCTGGTGGGCTGATGAAGGGCGGCTTAGGGTCATGATTTCCCGCTGCAATGACCGATGAGTCACAGACGCTGCATTTCGCGCTAGACCGCAACTGCGGTATTCTCGATCATACGCTCAGCCATCCTATTCGCACCTCGTTGCCGCCGTTCGCCGCACCTATCGATCGGAGGCCTTCCAGCCTCGCGATAGCCGCGCTATGTGGCTGCACACAACCTGACGACGAACAGGAGCAAGATTGGACATAGAAGCCAGCACAAGATCGCCCTCCCCCGGTCCTTGCTCGTTTTCATGAGAAAACAATCGAACTGAGTGCTGCGGGGATAGCGAGGTCGATTTGGCCCACTTCAGAGCGAAGTCGGCCATAAGCCATTGATATAATTTTGGTGGGCCCTGAGGGTGCTTGGAAAGTCAGAAACATCAAAGGCTATTCGACAGTGGGACTGTGTTGCGTTACTATGCTCTCCGGTCTTTTCCGGTTGATTTGTCCCACCCTGATGCCGATTGCGGTCATTCGCCGCTGCCTTGGTCAATTCCCGATTCCACAAGCATCCGGTCCTGAGTGGGCAGACGGCCTTCCTAGTGGTAATTAGTCAGCGACACGTTGACCGTTCTCGTCATGCGGGTGAAATCTACGTTCGACCATATACGTCGTCGAAGCGAACGATATCATCCTCGCCGAGATAATCGCCGCTCTGCACTTCAATGATCACCAGGTCAATTCTGCCTGGGTTCTCCAGCCGATGCTTATGGCCGCAGGGGATGTAGGCTGATTGGTTTGTCGCCAGGAACAACTCCTGCTCGCCATTGACGATTTTCGCGGAGCCGCTGACCACGACCCAGTGCTCCGAACGATGATAGTGCATCTGCAGGCTCAGCCGCCGACCGGGCTTCACCTCGATGCGTTTGATCTTGAAGCGCTCGCCTTCCTCAAGAACCGTGTAGGTACCCCACGGCCGGTGTACCGTGCTATGGACCAGGTGAGCTTCATGTCCTGAAGCCTTGAGGCCCTCGAACAGCTTCTTGACGTCCTGAACGCGGTCGCGGGATGCGACAAGCAAAGCGTCCGGGGAATCGACGATCACCAGATCGCTGACACCGACCGTGCCGATGACGCGCTTGTCGGAGCTCACATAGCTGCCGGTCGTGTCGACCATATGCACATCGCCGCGTATCCTGTTCCCGCTTTCGTCGGGGGCGATCAAATCGGCCATTGCGTTCCAGGATCCGATGTCGTTCCAATCCATGTCGCAGGCAACCACGGCAAGTTTGTTCGTCTTCTCCATGACAGCGTGGTCGAGCGAGATTCGCGGGGCGGAGCCGAAATGCTCAGGCGCGAGTTCGATTTTGGCAAAGCCTTCGCCTTGACTGAAGCGCCCGTTCTCGTAGCTGTCGGAGGCGGCCTGGATCACCGCGGGGCAATGCGATGCCATCTCGTCGAGCATGGTTTGTGCGCTAAAGCAGAAAATGCCGGCGTTCCAGAAGAAGCGCTTGGACGCGACATAGGCTTTGGCTGTGTCCAGATCCGGTTTTTCAACGAAACGGACGACTTTCTCACCATCCGCTTCGATATAGCCGAATGCCGTGTCCGGTCTGGTTGGGGTGATGCCCAATGTGGCGATCCGCCCGAGCTTCGCATGTTCGATGGCCCGGCACATGACGTCTAAAAATGCAGGCAGGTTGCCAACCATGTGATCGGCTGGGAAGACGCATAGAATCGCGTCAGGGCCTTGCGTTGCCTTGGCATGGATGGCGGCTGCCGCAACGGCTGCGGCCGTATCCCGGCCTTCAGGCTCGAGCAAAAAGGTGCGTGGCAGGACCACGGAATCTAGTTCGTCGAACTCGTCCTTGGTAAGGAAGAGGTGTTCCCCAGATGTCACGGCGACGAGTTCCACTACGCCCTTTATCGAACCGACGCGCAGCACAGTGTGCTGAATGAGAGAATGTCCATCTGCTACTTTAAGGAAAGGTTTGGGGTGCGATTGCCTCGAAGCGGGCCATAGCCGCGATCCGGCTCCACCGCTGATGATGACGGGAACCACTTTCATTAAACAACCTCGATTTCGTCTCTGGACGTCATTGCCCGCGCCCTTAGCGTCAGCGTCACGACCGCCGTCGCTCTAGGATGGTCTTGCGGCGCTCCGAGTAACAGCGAAGTTCTGGCGCGTTGCCGGACGGCCGCAGATGAATGATCTCGTCATTCTGTATTCGTGCCCTAAGGCCGTTGGTTTCATCGACGTCGGCAACAGTCCCGAATGGAGCCAAGAACTGCTGCAGTGTGTCCGGATCCTCAAGCCTGCGGATCAAGCTGAGCAGCTGCGGGACATTTAGCGTATGCCATGGCCCGCCTCTCGTGGATTGCGGTCGATGTCTCTATGCCTGTTCGTTCCATTTGCCGAATTGCCCAGGTAGGGGTCTTAATCAAGATGAGAGACTCTTTGGCTGCCTTCTATCAAAATCAAACGACTTGGGTCCTTCAGATCGAACTCAATTACCCGCGGTACGAAAAGGCGTGCATATCGTGTAAAGGCGCTCGTCGGAGGAAACCGAACTACAGTATCGCAGCGCCCGAGAAGATACATCTCAACGAGGGCGGAAATTGCGCCGTCCATCCCAAGTGCTGCAGTGTGTAAGGGGCCGTCTTGATCGGATCGGAAATGCTTGGGGACGGTGAGAAGATCGGGAAACTTGGCCGACAGATGATCCAGGATTTGCGCGCTGTCCGTGCACAAGAACAGCCGCACAGGCTTGGGGTGCGGCAACGCTTTAGCCTTATCAACCGCAGTGCACACTTGTCGAAGGGCGAACTCCGGATCGGCCCAGTAGGGCGCATGGTCCATGATGTCTTCACCGTTACCATGTCGAACATGAACCCCGATGATGCTGTGCCCCTCAAAACATTCTTGGTAAATGGCATCTATGCGTGTTTGAATTTCAGACCGAGGCTTGACACTCTGGAAGACCTGCCGCTCGGCATCCTCATCGCAGCGCCACATCAAGCAAGCGTCACACACTACTGTGTTCGCTTCGACATCGTGTTCGGCCTGAAAGAGCTCGCCCAACTCGTCGCGCTCTTGGAAAATCTGCTCATCTGGGCGGTAAAGGCAGTCGATCGCTGGCCTATTCCACCACTCCGGGAAGAATGGACCCGGGAAGGAAAAGTCGTTGATCCGGTCGTCGCAAATAGCCGGTACGCCAGCGATGTCATTGATCGGTTGGAAGAACACCGGAAAGGCATTTGTGAAGGGTTGGTCGAGATAGCAGGACCCGCGCCAGTCGACGGCTAGCGTTCGTCCCGACCGCTGAGCGTAGCGCCAAGCGGCCGCCAGCGACCACAGACAATCACCGAACCCCGTACGCCTCTGAGAGACGACGAACCTGCGCTTTACCAATCCACTGACCTGCATTTTCGGAAGTCTCGTTTCAGAGACGAGGTTGCATCTGACTTGGGATCTCTTAATCGATACTAGTCGACCGTTACGCCGGGCGATTTGGTAGAGGCTGCGCGTGGGGCAGAAGAGCTCCTCAGCACTGCCTATCCTTATCTCTGTGACGCTCGCAAATCTTGACGCCGGGTACACTCGCTTCCGGTTTAAATTCAGCGTTCTCTAATGCGCCCGGCGACATGTGTAAAATTGATTGCGTGAATGTGGCCCATCCATGTGATGGATACTAAGGCGTTCCTTGACCATGAGCCTCTGCTGACGTGGGGCCGCGCTTTGCTAAGCGAAACAGCCGGTCGAGGCAGTCCACAAAGTCCCTTTTTCAAGTCCAATTCTTAACTGCCTCAACGTAACATGTCATTTGCGGGCGTTTCATGAAGGACGGATGTGCAGGACCCGCCAGCCGTCGAATGTCAGGCGCAGGCCATCCACGTCATTTATGGCCATCATGGCGTCCGGTCCCATCGAAAGATGCGACACGGCGCCCTCTGACGCTTTCAAGTGCGCCAACATGGCGCAACTCCTGCCGGATAGCTTTCGAGCCGGCTGGACTGAGCGACTGGCACGCGATGCTGTGCGACGATGGCCGGGAGAGGAATTTTGGCGTCTGCAGCCATGTGGAGGATCGTTCCGACGGTTCTGCGGGTTCTCGGTGTCAGAGCGGACACCTGTGCGAACCCGCTCTCGTCCGTTTTCGACAGGCCCTTGAGGTTCATGACCCTGTTGTTCGCCAAGATCACCCGCCAGTTCAGCGCTCCAGGTGAAGATCGGCACGCCTGTCGATGCGGCGATCATCGCCTCGGCCAGCGAAGATGATGAAGAGGGCCATTGGGTCAAGTACAAGCGCCGACCAGCGTTTCATTGCTTCAAAGCCCATTTCGGTGCCTACGCCGATACGGCCCTTGTCGAGGAGATCGCCGTCACGGCGCCCACACCGAGGACGGCAACGCCGTTCCTGATGCTCTGCCCGACAATCCCGGCGAAGTGTTTGCCGACAGCGCCTACCGAGGCAATCATCTCGGCGACGCGGTGCGCGCCAAGGGTGGAAGGCCGCGCATCGTCGCAACCGCTATGTGGGGGCGCGACGAGGCCGAAAGCTCGACGCCTGGAACCAACCGATCCACAGAATTTGTACTCGGATCGAGAAGATCTTCGGCACCTGTAGCCGGATGCGATGGCGAGGGCTGGCAAAGGCGGCCGTTCAAATTCGCCGCACTGCGATCGCCTACAGTATGAATCACAGTTTGATGGTCGCCTCGTCCCGCCCATCGTTGAAGCCCAGCCACCGTTTTCGGCCTAGCGCGCCCGAAATTCCTTGGAGGTCAATACGTAATGCCCTACCCGGCTTTTCGCCGCCGTCTCAGATGTGCGGTTCGCCCAAGCCCCCGACTGCCACGAACTTTGTCTTCGCGCGGAGCGAAACCTCGCGCCCACGACTTTGTGCCGCCGATGGTGCCGCGCTGCCCTGTCAAACAATCCATTTTATGGATGCACCTCATCCAAACAATCGATTTCACTGATCAAAACAATTTCCATTAGAAGACGTTGAAGCAGGCAAAGATTACTTGGTCAGCGCAAAAGAGGGATGGTGGAGTTCTAGTGTGGGTTGGACCCACATGCTCGCCATTTTATCTGGAACTGCTACGTGCCCTGTTGGCGCAGGGCAATACGATTCCACTGGCCACCCACTTCGTGGAAGAAGCGGAGCGGCTGGGCAACCGACTGTGCGTGCTTCAGAACGGATGTAGAATCCCAGAAGGGCGTCCTAACTCGCTGATTGATGAGCAAATCGGGTGCGACGTGATTGAAATCTATGTCGCTCACCCCGTGAGCTGAGTTCGGCACTCAGGCCGCATGTGCGACTTAGGCAGGTTAGCGGCGAGACTCTGTTTTGCTATGCCTCGAAGCAGGAGCAGGTGTGCTCGCTGGCTGACACTGTCAATGACGAGCTCCGCGCCGCATCTGCGAAATCCTACCATAGGGTATGAGGCGGGCCGCTGGTGTGGCGAGCCAGATTCGAAACTTCAACTACCATAGAGCAGGAAGAAAATGGGCGAGAACAGGAAAGTTGCTCTGGTTACGGGCATAACGGGACAGGATGGTGCCTATCTCACGCGTCTTCTGCTGGAAAAAGGCTACGTCGTTCATGGGATTAAGCGACGTTCCTCTTCCTTCAACACGGGTCGCATCGAAGACATCTACCAAGACCCGCACGATCCCGATCCGCGCCTAATTTTGCATTACGGTGACCTCACTGATGCGACTAATCTCATCCGAGTAGTTCAGGAATCCCAGCCAGACGAGATTTACAACTTGGCCGCTCAGAGCCATGTCCAGGTGTCGTTCGAAACGCCGGAATACACAGCAAACGCCGACGGTATCGGAACATTGCGACTTCTTGAGGCGATCCGCCTTCTCGGTCTGAAGGACAAGACCCGCTTCTATCAGGCCTCGACTTCAGAGCTCTACGGCCTCGTGCAATCCGTACCGCAGAACGAAACAACGCCCTTTTACCCGCGCAGCCCTTACGCCGCCGCCAAGCTCTACGCCTACTGGATCGTAGTCAACTATCGCGAGGCCTATGGTATCCATGCTTCCAACGGCATTCTCTTCAATCATGAAAGCCCACTGCGCGGCGAAACTTTTGTGACGCGCAAGATCACCCGCGCCGCCGCTGCTATCTACCTCGGCAAGCAGGACAAGCTTTATCTCGGCAATCTCGATGCTCAACGCGATTGGGGCCATGCGCGTGAGTACGTGCGTGGTATGTGGATGATGATGCAGCAGGATCAACCGGATGATTACGTGCTGGCGACGGGCAAGACGACCCCTGTCCGCCAATTCGTCGAATGGGTTTTCAAAGATGTCGGCGTCGAGCTCGAATGGCGTGGTGAGGGAGTCGACGAAAAGGGCTATGATGTCGAGACCGGCAGATGCCTAGTCCAGGTAGACCCACGCTACTTCCGCCCCACGGAAGTCGATCTTCTCCT
Source organism: Mesorhizobium sp. M0045 (assembly GCF_040323385.1). Taxonomy (NCBI): domain Bacteria; kingdom Pseudomonadati; phylum Pseudomonadota; class Alphaproteobacteria; order Hyphomicrobiales; family Phyllobacteriaceae; genus Mesorhizobium; species Mesorhizobium sp. M0045. The sequence continues at coordinate 48,866 of NZ_JAMYUY010000013.1, read as the reverse complement.
GGGCGATGCCACCAAGGCGAAGGAGAAGCTCGGCTGGGTGCATGAGACATCCGTGCGCGAGCTCGCCGCGGAAATGGTGCGGGAAGACCTCAAGGTCATGCAGACATCGGTAATCATGAAGGAAGCATAATGTACGATCTGAAGGGAAAAGCCGTGTGGGTCGCGGGCCACAAGCATGATGGGCAGCGCTGTTGTAGGCCGCCTCGCGTCTGAAGACTGCAAAGTTATGGCCGCCCTGACGTTTCCCCCAAATTTTATCCAGTCTTGAGTTCGTTTCCGCGGGTGGATTTGCCCTGATGGCCAGTGGACGCGACGGGTGCTGGCGCGGAGCGTTTCACGTTGCGCAGCGCGAGCGACCGTCGCGGGTTGAAGGTCGATGCACATTCGTTGGGTGTCTGCCATCCGATGTGCGAGTGCGGACGCGCGCCGTTGTAATCGGCGCGCCATACATTGAGCCTCGCGCGGGCCTGGGCCAGGGACGTGAACCGCGTCTCGTTGAGGAGTTCATCGCGAAGGGGGCCGTTGAAGCTCTCGCGTTAGGGTCCTAGCCAACCTCCGACTGTGAACTCGCGGAAGCGATTTACGGCAAGCGCACACAGCAGCTCGTCCACGGCGTTCGTACATGAAGTTTGGAAAACTTATAATGCTGGTACACACCTCCATGGGGGAACATTATCTCCAATATCTCAGCGATTACCGGATAGCTATCTGCCTTCACCTACCTCGGCCTAGTGCAGAATCTTGGCCGAATGAACTCGGCGCTCTTGCTGCACACCAATGGTCCGTCCCGCGCGAAGTGCGATCATACCGCCGCAGCTTACCTTCAAATCCGGCACTGGCGAGGATCTAGATCCAAGCCGACGGCGCCGGGGATCAAATAAAAAGCCGCCGACCGAAGCCAGCGGGCTTGATTGGGATGGCCCGCGCGGACGGTCAAGGCTGCGCCGGCCGACCATGGCGGAGGGACCACCTTGGTCAACGGCACGGCCCGATGACGGCGTGCCGATGTACCACAACATGCGGCGAGATAGAGCCTTCCGGCGTCGCGGAAAAAAAGCCCGCCGGTTTTGAGCCAGCGGGCAAGTTCTGGAGTGGCTGAGATCAACCCAGCATCAGTCAACGACCGGCGGAAGAGTTGGTTGCAGTGGATGCCAGCTAGCCGCAGCATGCTGTGAATCGTAGCAATGTGAAAAACAAAACTCTGGACTTCTAGGTCGGACTCGCCCCAATATTTGTTTGGGGGAATTCACATGAAAATTGGAGCACTCATCGTAAGTGCAGCCCTGTGCGTCAGCGGCTGCTCTACGAGCACTGTCGTGTCGGACAGCGATCTCACGGCAATGAATACCGTTGCGCTATGTCACGTTCTCGCCAGCAGCACGGACGAACAGTATCGTAGTCGGGTAGCGGCCCTTCTAGTGCGCAGGCGCGCAACAGCAGAGAAGTGCACCAGGCTTGTGCAAACCGACAATGCTGTCGCGACAGGCATAGCGATCGCGGCTGTCGGCGGCGCAGCTGTGGGTGTCGCTGCCAACAACGGCTATGGAGGCGGAACATATTACCGGCCACCGCCACCACAAACCTATGGCGTCGCGTGGGACCAATTCTATGGCCAGAACTACAGCGTTATCTGGCGCTGCCGCGACCGGTCCACCGGGCGGTTCATTGACGATTACTATTGCGCCGGCCTGCCCATGGTCGACAGCGCATGGCCGGGCTGGTCGGCGTAGCGGATGAGCAGGCCATACCGCAAATATCGATCCAATCGGTGGCAGAGACCCAGCGGTGCCAAGCTGTGGCGGCGCCAACTTGCGAGCGTGCCGGCAATGCTCGGTCTTACGGCAGCGGCGGCAGTGGCCGCCTTTCTGGCGCCGTCGGACGCGCAACGTAGCGACGATGCATCAAAGGCCGGCCCACGAAGGGCGGCGCCCGCCTCGCTTATCGGTGTCGCTTCCGTCATTGACGGCGATACGATCGAAATCCACGGCCAGCGCGTCCGCTTCAACGGCATCGACGCGCCAGAGAGCCGGCAGCTGTGCCGCGATGCGAATGGCGCCGAGTATCCTTGCGGCCGGCGATCGGCCGAAGCGCTGGACACTTTCCTGGCCGCGTCGAGGCCGCTCGAATGCACATTCGTAACGTGGGACCGCTACCACCGCTTTGTCGGCGATTGTCGGCGCGCCGACGGCGCGGGCGTGGCCGCCTGGATGGTCGAGCACGGCCAGGCGCTGGATTGGCCTCACTACAGCCAGGGCGCCTATGCGGGGCAGCAGGCGCAAGCCCAAGCCTCAAAGATCGGCCTGTGGGCCGGGACGTTTCAGGCACCCTGGGAATGGCGCGCTGCGCACGCCGACGGCGCGGCGCCGTCGAGTCGCCCTCTGGGCATCATCAGCCGTAAGCTGGTCGCGCAGAGCGGCTATTCTTGCGAGCCACGGAGAACGTGCAAGCAGATCGGTTCCTGCGACGAAGCCAACTGGTACCTGCAAAACTGCTCATGGGGCGGAAAACTCGATCGCGACAAGGATGGGATCCCATGCGAAACACTCTGCTAGGGTCAGGACTCATTGATCCAGAAGATGAAGGCTGCAGCGAAGGCGATCGCCGACAGGAAGGTGTGAGCACATCGGTCGTATCTGGTGTGGATGCGTCGCCAGTCTTTGAGGCGTGCGAACATGTTCTCGATCCTGTGGCGTTGTCGGTATAGGACAGGATCGTAGCTGTGCTGAACACGATGCTTGGCATGGGGTGGGATGCATGGCGTGATACCGCGCTCGACGAGCGCCTGGCGGAAGGCCGCTGAACTGTAGGCCCGATCGGCGAGCAGGGATTTGGCGGCGGGCAAATCCTCGATCACTGCCGCAGCAGTCTTGTGATCATTGGCCTGCCCTTCGCTCAGATGCAGCAGCCGCGGACGTCCCTTGCCGTCACAGACCACTTGCAGCTTGGTGGTCAGTCCGCCTCGGCTGCGTCCGATACATCGGGATAGAGCCCCTTTTTAAGGAGGCTGGCGGCAGTGCGATGCGCTTTGAGATGGGTGGCATCGATCATCAGATTGTCCGTTTCGCCGCCCTGCGCGGCCAGTTCCGCCAGGATGCGGTTGAACACACCCAGCCGACTCCAGCGGATGAAGCGGTTGTAGATGGTCTTGTGCGGACCGTAGTCGGAAGGGACATCTCGCCAGCGAAGACCATTGCGGATCACGAACAGGATGCCGCTCAGCACCCGGCGGTCATCTACACGCGGCACACCATGCGACAAAGGAAAATAGGGCTCGATCCGGCGCATCTGCTCCGGCGTCAACATCAGCAAATCACTCAAGGCGGCACCTCCTGCCACCTTGAATCACCCAACAGAGATCAACTCAACAAATTAATGGGTCCTGACCCTAGTGAAGACACCCCTTGCAAGCAAATTGGCATTGCAGAAGAAGTGGTTTTCGCTCAGCGGGCGGCGCATCGAGCGAAGCGAATCGCTAATGAATTTGAGAGAGGCTTAGAATGCTGACGATTCGCGAGACGTTTAGGCTGCTCTTTCCGGACGCGTCTCGCGAACTCTCCTCCTTTTCTGAGTCTCCGGTGCTGCCGGCGGATATCTTTGCTTTTGCAGCTTTCGTGCTTGAGGCGAGCGGTGCGTATCACCATGTCGTGCCGGATACGGGTGATCAGGGACCAGAAAGACAGATAGTTGTCGACGCGAACCTTCGAGCGCGTGCCGTTTCGATCGGGCGAGCTTGGCGCCAAAGTTCTGTGTCTCCCGGTTCGCTTCCAAAAGTTCCGCAACATGTGCATGAGCTCTGGCGGCAGCTTGGACCGATCTCAAGGGAACCGGTTTTTCAGGCGCTTTCGCCACTTGGCGACATACCTGGATGGTGGTGGACGATGCTGGAGTTGCTTATGATCGCGGATGAGGCCAGCAGAGATCTCGGCTTCGATCCGCAGAACGTATTCTATCAGCCGATCGCCGACGCCTTCACCGAGGGCGATGTCATCAGCGGAAGAGAGTTCCGTCGAATTCAGCGCGCGCCGGCGACTGTCTCGACGGCGGACCCCAGTGTCCTTTGTGTGCAGCCGAAATCGCGCACGCCATCCGTCGGCTGTACCATGCGATCTTTGAGCCATCACCTCGCTCTTTTGCCGGGGCAAGGGGCCGTGCGAGCACGGTGGGTCACGTCGCCCTTTGGCACGTCAGAAAGGCGACTTCATGGCTTGGGCCTGCTCCTCATTCCTTTCCCCTATCAGATAGTCCCCGAAGCGTTTGTGGGTATTGGTGACCACGAAGGTAAGTGGGGTTGGTTTGACGTCGATCAGACCTGGCTGCCCAAAGCAATCTGAAACCGAGCGGCGCCGGGTGTTTGTCGATTTCGTTCGGAATCTTATTCAGAGGGCACGAGCCGCGGACAAGCAAATTGATGGTGTCATACTGCCTGAACTGTCTCTCGATTTTCCGCTTTTTCGGCAACTCGCGAGAGCCTTAGCGGAGGAGAAAGTTGATTTCTTAATTTCGGGGCTAAGCAGCGACCGTGATGGTCGGGGCGGGAATTTCGTCGCAATTGCTCCGTTCTTTCTTTTCGAGCCATCGGAAGAGATCACTGGACCTGGCTTGGAACAGGCGTTTCTAATCCGCGAAAAGCATCATCGTTGGAAAATTACGGAGCCTCAAATCAAAGCCTACGGTATCGACAGCGCCTTGTCGGTGACACGTAATTGGTGGGAACACCTGAATATTCTTGGCCGCAGCCTAGACCTATTCGTCTATAGAGGAGGGACATCGCTCACGACTCTAATCTGTGAAGACTTGGCCAGAGTGGATCCCTGCCAGGCTGTGCTTAGATCCGTCGGCCCAAATTTAGTTGTAGCCCTGCTGATGGATGGCCCTCAGCTCGAGGGCCGATGGCCGGCCCGTTACGCCACTGTGCTTGCTGAAGATCCCGGATCCTCGGTGCTGACGTTCACATCGTTGGGACTCATCGAACGCCAGAACGCGTCAAAGGCCTTCCCCCAATCTAGCTCTGTGGCGCTTTGGAAAGACGAAGCAAACGGTGTTCGGCGTCTTGAGTTGCCCAGAAACGCGGACGCGATCTTCCTTGCCCTAACGGCCGATCAGAAGACCGAACACACTCTTGATGGACGCTCTGATGACGCTTACTCGCATCGATGGGTTTATGCGGAACACGTGGGCATTGCAGCCGACCCGCAAACTAAGCCTTCTTGGCTCCTTAGCGAGAGGGCCGACCAGTAGGATGCCGGTTTTCTGCAGTCGGCTTCAGCGTGCTATAGGCGGCTTTTGCCTGCTTGCGGAAAGCATCGAAAACACGCTGCTCTTCACGAGAACGTGGCTCCTCCTTCCGCTGCTTGATGGCCTCTTTGGCAGCACGAGTTACCGTCGCGTACCGGGTTTTCAGATTCTGCATGGCCGCTCCTTCGTGTCTGTAATGTAGGCCTATTGGTGTCGCTCGCCAAGCCCCTTACGACAGCCCCTTGGCAAGGCTGAGGTGTCATCGGCGCGAATCCGAACTATGCAAACGCCGAGCTGAATTGCCGGCCGACCAGACCGCGAATCGAGACGCTTCTGTCGCAGTTGACGTCATGGTCCCGACACGACCTCGACCGAGATGATTGTTGTGGATCACGCCGACTCTAGGAAAACACCGGAGGGGCTATAAGGATATATTGTCGTTCGAGAGGGGTGGCTCATGACAAAAAACATCGTCATTTTTTCCGACGGTACTGGCCAGGAAGGCGGTGTTAGGGTCGAGCAGCGCCTGAGCAACATCTACAAGATGTATCATGTTTGCCGAGTGAGCCCAGAGACATCCATCGATCCTCACGAACAGATAGCCTTCTACGATGCTGGTCTAGGGACCGAAACGACGGCGACCGGCTTCACGAGTGTACTGCGCTGGGTGCAAAAGACGTTGGCTTCCGTGTCCGGCCGCGGGATAACGACCAACATCGTCGATTGCTACGAATTCCTGATCAATAACTATGAACCTGGCGACAGGATTTTCTTGCTCGGCTTCAGCAGGGGAGCCTACACGGTGCGGAGCGTGGCCAGCCTGCTGATGCTTTGCGGGATACCGAGCCGCGACAGCGATCAGCCGTTACCCCGCTTCAGGAAGGCGGTCCGCGATATCGCCAGCAATGCAGTTCACAAAGTGCTGGAGCACGGGGCAGGGCACCCGCGCGCGAAGTTTGAGGACGAAAGGCTGGAACTTGCACGCAGGTTTCGCGCCCAATATGGCGCCGATCATGAATCCGGCGAGACTCACCGCTCAAACGCATCACCATATTTCATAGGCGTGTTTGACACTGTAGCGGCTCTTGGCGCCAAAGGTCCGCTTGCGATCGGCATCAAGATTTTCTTGGCTTTCGGCGCTGCTCTGCTCGCAGGGACACTTGCGTTGGTCCCTGCGCTTGTTGTGGCAGGAATTCTTGCCATTTTGGGCTTCGTCTTTTGGTCCTCGGTGCTGGCATTGGTCGCGTTGGCAGCGGTTGCCGGCAGCGTCCTGATCACTTGGCAACAGCGCAGATCGATCAGAAAAGTCATCCGCGACTTCCCCCATCCCGGCGATAAGTCTTCTCACTTCGCCGAGTGGAAAGGTGAGAATTTCGACCGCCTGCTCAGCCGATTTGTAGGATATGCGCGGTCCGCGAATGCCGTTGATGAAACGAGAGAGGACTTCGCTCGGGTGGGTTGGGGTCCAACAAGGGAAATGCCGGAAGAGCGAGACGGGGTCCGTACTTTCAAACAGCTATGGTTCGCCGGTAATCACTCTGATATCGGAGGCAGCTACCCGGAAAATGAATCGCGACTTTCTGACATTGCCTTGCAATGGATGATCGAAGAGGCACTGGAAGTGCCCGACGGTCTTAAGATCGGACCAGTGATTGTCGACGGCAAACGTCTGCCGCAGACGTCTGAAAACGGGACGCCCCTCCACCTCTTCCCCCGGGCCGACGCCCTACAGCACTGCGAGGTTGCGGGCATGAAGGATGTGTTGGAAGCTCGCATTCCCCGCTGGCTGCGCCGATTCACAGGCGGCCTTGGATGGAAGACAAAGATTCGGGAAATCAATTCCGAGGCTCCCGTCCATCCTACCGTAGAAGAGCGCTTCCAGCTCACGCAGGTTCCGCAATGCGCTGGGTCCGGACCCTACCGGCCTGAGGCCTTGCGGAGCCACGATAAGTTTCGCTCCTTCTATAAATAGAATATCAGCTGAGCTTGCGAAGAATCTGGCGTCGAACCGCGGTTGTAGCGCGTCGCTTGGTCAGCGTGGCATAGGATGGAGTGTACCGAAGCTGTTGTGGCTCTGTTCACTATTTGTTCGTCCAAAGTCGCATAAAGGGCAGTGTGGAACTCAACGGCGGCTCATTGGTTTCGCGGGTTCAGCTCGTGGAAAAGGTCCGTCGGCCTTCCATGAATGCGGGTTTCCGCATCGCCTACCTCGATTTGGTCGATGACCGCCGGACAGGCGAGGCGGAACCGTATCTCGCCCGAGAGCACTTTCGCGCGCATGATTTCGACGAACGCGGTGATCTTTTCATCCGCACTGAGAAACCTTGCATTTGACGGATGCAGTGGTGCTACGCTTGCGGAGCCCCGGGGCGTCTCTATGCGGCAATCCTTCGTCGTGAGCCGATGCTATTGTGCAAGTTTCGCAGCACTGCGGGTGGCGATATCGCCCAAGACAGCATGAAGAAGCGTTCCAACTTCCTGTTCGGCTACCCCGGGTGAAATTCCTGATTCGGACAGTTGAACGAGAATTGCCTTGGCGGTGTTGCGCCAGAAGGCGTTCGCGTCCTCCCCGTTCTTAGATTCCAGGACCCGGGCGATCCCTTCGACCAACTTCCGCCGCCGATGCAGCGGAAACGCGCTTATGTTTGAATCACACATCGATCACCTCACCCCTTCAGTCGCGCGAATAAGCATTGGCGGGTGAGAAAATTTGGTTAACAGCGCTTTTGGACAATGGTCCGCAATGGAATAAAGCGTCTACCCAACAAGCCAAGAGGTGTGCCGCGTGTTGATGATCGGCGCGTGCTGAACGGCATCTTCTGGGTGCTGCGCTCCGGTGCTCCATGGCGCGACCTGCCTCAGCGCTATGGCCCGCGCACCACCTGTTGCAACCGCGTCGTCCGATGGCGAAAAGCAGGTGTGTGGCTGCGCAGTAACGAGTCTACGGCCTAAGGTTTGCGGAGCCTCACGCCGGCGCGGCTGCCGTTCTCCGGGATGAACTCGACGCCGGCGGCCTCGAGGGCGATGCGCAAGGCAGCAACGGTTCGCTCTCGTGTGGGGCTCTGTCGGGCCGCGACATCTACTTAGGACAGTCGCCGCGACCATAACTTTTGATAACAGGTCAGGGTCGCGGGATGCCGAGCCGCTTGAAATACCGAGTTACGTCCGGGTGCTCGCGATCGTCCTGCCTCAACCGCGTCATCATCGCCGGCGAGCGCCATAACCAAACCGGGAGCGCTTATTCTCCACGGAGCACCGGGCATTGTCTGGTTGTGAAGACGGTGCTTGATCAGCAGCCTCTCGAGTGTGTCTTCGCTTACGTTGTAGTCGTGCCTGAACAGATCGCTGGCCCTCTAGACGGTGATCGCCTCTGCCGTGGGATGTAGAGCGGCCGGAGCCGTTCGCCCGTTTCTGGCGCTGTTTTGACAGGGGATGCATTGGTCATTCGGCGCATCGCGCTTTTCTGCGGCCCCCCCGTTTCGCCCGACATCAGGGAACGATATCGCCCCCCATGTATTAGAAACCCATGGACACTATGGAACCCCACGGCCACGGGATGGCGGCCGATATTTTGACGTCGGAAGTCGCCAATGCGAGGCAGCGCATCCACCGGACCGAGCTCGCGCTTCAACGCACTGAAGAAATGCTGGCGGAAAATCTCGCGCTGTGCAGCAGGATACGAACTGCAGTCGAGGCCGCAGACCGCTTGGTGAAGATCGATCCCCCAGCTTTGAAGGACGTCGCGCGGGTTGAACTGGGCCAGCGTTTCATTCGTCGCGAACTTGCGGCACCCTGCCGCAAGAGCCGGCCTGTTGGCGTCATAGCGTGAGCAACATTGGGCACGAGCATTCCAACATTCACGAGTGCAACCCGAAGCTAGATCGACAGGAATCTTCAGTTCAACGAGCGAGGATTAATGCTGCGGCAAACGAAGGGGGCACGGGGGTCTTCGCGCGAGCCAGTTATCCGATCTCCCGCTCAGAAAATTCAGCCAAATATTCCGACCTCCTGATGGAACCCATTCGTTGCGGGCGAGTTGCGGCTCATTGGGACGGACTTCCCGAACATGACAACGAGCAACAAAGCAGACCATCAGTCTGTATCCGAAGCGTTTCGGAAACTGATCCGTTCCGAAGGCTATCGTCATCACGTACAAACGTTCTTAAATCTGGAGATCGAACCAGAACTGCCGCCAACCCTACAGTCATTACTTGCGGCTATTGATCGGGCCAAACAGGGGCCGACGGAAGAAGGTCCCTAGCCGGCTGGCTGAGCGCCAAAGCGGAAGAGTACAGAGGCTCGCTCCGTACCTCTGGTTCCCGCTCAGAAATTCCGCCAAACATTTCTTCTTGATTTTTCCCGACAGAGGATCATGAATGTTCCCTTGGGTTCTCGCTGAGGTGGGAGGCCTTGTATGAACGTTTGGACGAACTGCCGACCCGACAAAGTGACTGCCAAACACCTTGTTCACGAGCTGATCCTACAAGCCCGTCGCGGCCAATCATCTCCGTCAAAGAGACTATCGCAGCGGTGCGCCGAGACGGGCCACATCTGGCGGAAACTGACTGCGAGCTGGTGGAGTTTATTGTCAATGTTGCCCCAGCCTTTGGCCTGTTCGTCGGGTTCGATCTTCGCGAATAGCCTCATGGCAACCCATTGGTTCTCGCCTGCGGTGTACGTCAGGAGAGACCGACCTGGGATTGTGGGAGAAAGGCGGCTCGAGGCGCGTCAATAGGATCGTGGAGGAGCATGAGGGTCTTCGCGAGCCGGTGTCCGATCCCCACCACAGAAATTCTACAAACATTCCTGACTGTCGCGGCCCAGCGCCGTACCAATTTGTACAATTCGTACATGGCCTTGATGCCGCTCAGGTAGGGAGTAGAGTACCCTTCGGCGTGTCCCTGGGGAGGGCTGGATGAGCGTCGCGCGAAGGGTCGGTCCGCTTCTAGAGCAAGCAATCACTGTACTCCTCAACAGGGCGGACCGTGGCAACACGGTCTCGATAAAAGCGGCACTACGCGATGCGCGGGAGACTGCGCCTTATTTGGTGGCCTCCGATGAAGAACTGACCGAGGCGATCGTCGAGGCAGCAACTGCCATGGGCCTCTGCGTGGCTTTCGACGGTCGCGAGTAGCTGTCAGGCAACTTCAGTCACTGTGGCATCGCAACGAAAGCGCGCCGTCCTGCGCCATTTTCAAGTTAGAGGTAATCCGCAATTACCTTCGCAACCTGCTAAATCTGCCTGTAGAACGGGAACTGCCGGCTGAGCAAAGCTATTTGCTGGAGGAACTTCATAAGGTCGACAAAGAGTGACCGCATGGCTCTCCACTGGTTCAACCCTCCGGTCCCCGTCAAGACCGAGCGTCGCGGGATCATCCGCAACAACAACGCCGAGGCAGCCGGCGAGGAGCTGATGAAGTGGACCAAGCGTGGCCCTTGGTGGGACCTCGCGGTGCGTGTTTGCATGGCCGTGATTTTCGACGAGATGGAACCTGAGGAGGCTCGCAAGGCGTTCGTGGCTGCTGCAAAAGAGGAGGGGACATTACTCCCCCCAATGACAACTTAGCTAAATTGGATGCGGTAAGGTTCTAGGTGTCTCTGACCAAAACCGCCTTCGCGAAAGGAGCCCGCCGCCGGTGAGGGAGAGGCGACGGACCCCCCACAGCGGCTGCACATCCACGAAGAATCGACCGCTGCAAGCTCTAACCCGCGGGGGCCTACATCGTTCCCTTAGCTGCGGCTAAATCGGGGTTGGTCGGCGGGCTCTTGCCGCTCTAAGTTCCCCCTTATGGGTCCTCTCTGGTTCTCTCCACCGGTCTACGTGAAGACGAAACGTCCGGGCATTCGCAATGGGGTCAGCCACGTCGAGGGAGCCGCCGAGGAACTCATGGCGTGGGACACAAACGGCCCCAAGTGGACCAAGGCGGTCCAATCCTGCGTGGATGCGTTCGAGGGCAGAGCCTCCCCCCATGAGGTCCGTGAAGCCTTTGAGGCGGCTGCCAAGGAGGCCAACGTGTATCTCTCCCCTGAGTAGGAGGTATCATGGCGCCCATCTGGTTCGTCCCTCCGGTGTTCGTGAAGACTGAAACCGGTATCAGGCATGGCTGCAACAATGCGAAGGAAGCCCTTGAGCAGCTCAACATGTGGACCCGGCGAGGGCCTCGCTGGCATAAGGCGGTGACCCTCTGCCTGTCAGCCTTGGAGGGCGATTCGATTGCCCCCCCACATTCAGGACCGTGTGACTCCGGAAGAGGTCCGTCAGGCTTTCGAGACTGCTGCCAGGAGGAGGGGGTGCTCCGTGAGTAGCAGGCCGGTGCCCATGACTATGTTGGGAAGGACCCGCTAGGCTGTCCGAATGCTGACCAAGTCCGCGCTGCTCGGAATAGACCCGGATACGAGAGCATTCACTCTGGTCGGCCCATTTATGGGCCATTTTGCACTTCTTGAAACTGGCACTCGGTGCTGCTCTGGGCGAGGTACTTGGCGGCAATGGGGCACGTCGAGTAATCATCAATCGTAACATGGGGTTCGACGAGAAGATCAAACCGTACCCACAGAGGACCGGAACCGGAATGTCGGGCTTCTAAAGCCGATGGCAGAAAGCGGATACGCTGCGGCGGCATTTGAGGGCAGTTCCTGCCCTTGATTATTGCCAGTGAGCTGTGCGCGCAAATCGGGAAGATGGAAGGGCCGGAGGCAGGAGCACGGCCGCAGGCCGATGCACTCAAGTGGGTCGGCAAAGGATCGCGAAAAGCTCAATACGGCCTGCAGCGAAACTAAAGAAGTAGTCGCGCGTTGGACGCGGATAACGCTATTTCGTCTCTGAGTATGGTTTAGGTCAGAGTGGTCAAGCCAACGTCGCATAAGGCAATCGATGGGTCGAGCGCTAGTCAAGCGAAGTCGCCCGCTCGTGACGAGGTCACTTTAGCGCCGCCCGCTTTCCGGCCGGTCCAGCTCGCAACGCTCGTGGACACGGTCCCTGCCGGCGATCGTTGGATCCATGAGATGAAATACGACGGCTATCGTATTCTCGTTGCCGTCGGCGGGGGCGAGGCGCGAGCCTACACACGATCTGGTCTGGACTGGTCTAGCCGTTTTCCCTCGATCCTGTCCGAGGCTCGCAAGCTCAAGGTGCGCTCCGCCCTGATTGACGGCGAGGCCGTGGTTGTCGATGCGGAAGGAAGATCTAACTTCCAGGCGCTTCAAAATGCATTGAAGGGTGCCCCGGCGACTATCGACTTTTATGCGTTCGATCTGCTGCACCTCGACGGCGAAGATTTGACAAGGCTTCCTCTTGTTGAGCGCAAGGCGAAGCTGGAGGCGATCTTGCCTGCGAAAAATCCGGTCCTTCGTTACTCCGACCATATCCTCGGCCGGGGAGAAGAGCTGCTCGATCGCTTCTGCGCAGCCGGCCTTGAGGGCGTCATCTCAAAGCTCGCGGATTCGAGTTATGTGGCGGCCCGCGGCTCAAGCTGGCTGAAGATCAAATGCATCAGGCGGCAGGAATTTGTGATTGTCGGCTGGACGCCGTCCGACAAGGTCCGCGCGTTTCGGTCCTTGATCCTTGGCGTTCATGACGGCGGCAAGCTGCGTTACGCCGGGAAAGTCGGCACCGGCTTCGATACCGCTGAACTTCTTCGTCTCTTGAAGGTCATGGCGCCGCTAGAGCAGAAGGCCGCGACCGTCGACGCACCACGCGCCGAAGTGCGCGGCGCACACTGGCTCCGTCCGAAACTGGTCGCTGAGATTGCTTTCACCGAAATGACAAATGAAGGGACGTTACGACATCCGAGCTATCTTGGTCTTCGCGAAGACAAGAAGGCGGAGGCGGTCGTGCTCGAGACGGAACGTCATGCAGCCGATCTCGCCGCATCTGCGACAACCGCAATCGCGATAAGTAACCGTGACCGCGTCATCTATCCGGAATCGAACATCACCAAGGGACAGCTTGCCGACCATTACGCAGCGGTTGCGGCGATCATGCTTCCTTGGGTTGGCAGCCGGCCGATCAGTCTGGTTCGATGCCCACAGGGCCGCGCGAAGAAGTGCTTCTTCCAAAAACACGACGCCGGCAGCTTTGGCGACAAAGTCCACCACGTCGGCATCACGGAGAAGGACGGGCACGAGGAACCATATCTCTATGTCGACGATGCCGACGGACTCATGACTTGCGTCCAGATGGGAACGATCGAGCTGCATGGATGGGGGGCTCGGATCGAGGATGTCGAAAAGGCCGACCGCCTCGTGTTCGACCTCGACCCCGATGAAGGCCTCGATTTTGAGGCCGTCCGCGCCGCTGCCTTTCAGTTCCGCGCTATCCTTAAATCGCTGGGACTTACGACTTTCCCGATGCTGACGGGAGGCAAAGGAGTGCACGTCATCGCGCCGCTCACCCCTGGCGCCGAGTGGCCACAGGTGAAGGACTTCGCGTCTCGCCTGGCGCAGGCGGTCGCCCGGAGCGATCCGGCCCATTTCACGGCCGTGTTGTCAAAGGCGCGCCGCAAAGGCCGCATCTTTGTGGACTATCTACGCAATCAGCGCGGGGCGACCGCGATCATGCCTTACAGCGCGAGATCACGTCCGGGCGCTCCTGTCGCGGCACCGATCACGTGGGCGGAGATGAAGACAATAGATGCGCCCTCTCATTTCCACGTGGGCGATGCTCCTGAATTAAAGAAACGCGCAGCCTCCAAAGCTCTGGCTGGATGGGGTCGCGCTGACCAATCCTTGCCCAATCTGTAGCGTACGTGAAGAGGCAGTAAAGCCGGGATTTAAAGGGCAACGCGGCGCTCATGGCCTTGCCTGATTGGAACCTGCGGAGATCGGCCTCCGTTTGGCTGAAGCCATGGCAAAAATCGATCCGAGGACCGTCGCCAGTCTTTTGAGGGAATACGCACAACGGGCGTCTATGCGCGGCGACAATCCCTATCGCATAAAGGCATACTTGCGCGCGGCAGACAGTCTGACGGCCCTGTCGCAGCCGCTTGATCGGATCATCGCCGCCGGCGCCCTCACCAAGATCCCGGGGATCGGTGACGCGATCGCAGACATCGTGACCAAGCTTTACCAAACCGGCACGCACCCGAGCCTTGAGAAGCTGCGCGAGGATGTTCCAGCGGGCGTGATGGAGCTGTTTGCCATACCCGGGCTTCGTCCCGATAAGATACTGAAGCTTCATCAGGCGCTCGGCGTGAACTCGCTGGCGGAGCTCGAGGCCGCAGCAAGAGAAGACCGCATACGCCCAGTCAAAGGCCTCGGCGCCGCGCTTCAGACAAAGCTCCTCCAGAACCTGGCGATCGTGCGAAGCGGCGAAACGCAACTTCACCTGCACAAGGCCGCCGCTCTTCTCGAACATGAGGTCATATCGGTGAAGCAAGAGCATCCAGAGTTTTCGCGCGTCGAAATTGCAGGTGACTTCCGGCGCGGTTGCGAGCTCGTTTCCGACTTCGTTCTGGTAGCGCAGGGCAGAAAGTCGACTGGAATCGAGGATACGACCCTCAGGCTTGTTGTTACGGACAGGAAGCACTTTGGCGCGCGCCTGCTCGAAGCAACCGGTTCGGCAGACCACCTTGAGCAACTGAAGACGTTCGCGGCCGACAAGGGATTCACCCTGAACGCCGACGGGCTTTATCGCGGGAGAAAGCCGATCGCGTCAGCGACAGAAGAAGAAATCTACCAAGCTCTAGACTTGCAGTTTATCGAGCCTGAATTGCGCGAAGGCAGGGACGAGATTGAGAGAGCGGCAAAGCAGAAGCTACCCGCCCTCATTCGGGATGAAGATCTGCATGGCGTCCTGCATTCTCACACGACCGCATCCGATGGCACCGAAACGCTTGAGGCAATGGCTGAAGCCACGCGCAAGCGCGGTTTCGAATACTATGGTGTCGCCGATCATTCGCAGTCCGCTCACTACGCAGGCGGCCTTTCGTTGCAGGAGATTGCTGAACAGCACCGCGAAGCTGACCGGCTGAACAAGGCATACAAGGGAAAATTTCGCATTTTGAAGGGCATCGAGGCGGACATCCTGGCGGATGGTTCGCTCGATTACCCGAATGATATCCTGGAGCAGTTCGATTTCGTTGTCGCGAGCGTGCACAGCCGCTTCAAGTTGCCCAAGAAGGAACAGACGGAGCGTATCATTGCGGCGATCGGAAATCCTCGGACGACAATCATCGGGCACATGACCGGTCGCCAGCTGTTGCGCCGGCCCGGTTATGATCTCGACGTCGACAAAGTCCTCAAAGCGTGTGCGAAACACGGCGTCGCTGTCGAAATCAACGCACATCCTTGGCGACTCGACCTCGACTGGCGCTGGCATCAAAAGGCACTCGATCAGGGCTGCATCTTCAGCATCAATCCGGACGCTCATTCGATCCGCGAACTCGACCACATGCATTGGGGTGTCGAGATGGCGCGCAAGGGCGGTGTCCCTGCGAAGCGGGTCCTGAACGCGATGCGTTTGACGGCCCTCCTTGCGCATCTCGCACGGCGCAGGCAAACGTCCTAACCTGCTTGTGCGCCCGGCATCAGCGCAGGAGTCCGTCATTCTCAAAATCTTCCCAGCCGCGCAAACTGGAGTGCGAGTTCTCATCGTGGCCATAGCCAGCTGAAGCTGCAGCTCCGCGACCGCTTCTTTGAGCACGTTTCATAGCGGCCTTCCCCGCGGCTCGCCGCCTATTCTCTGCAGCTGTCGCTGCGTCCTGTTCGCGCCAGACCGTAACCAGGTCGCGGTCAAGCACATCCTCCACGTGCTGCGGGTCGAACACGTGAAAGGTGATGTTCCTTGCCCGCCCGCGGAGTTTCACCGTTTTCGTCCCGGCGCTCTGCAAGCGACCATCTTTCAGCCAGCGGTGCCGTTCGGCCGTCGAGATCGTCAGAATGTCCTCGATTTCGCGGGGGATTACGGGCAGGTCTTCGATATTCTGCAGTGCTTTGGATACAATCCCGAATACCACGTGCACATCATTCTCGGCGCCCTCAGACAGGCGCAGGGTAAGCACGCGGGACTCGATGTTGAGCAATTTCCTGAACTCCGTTGGAAGGCGGGCGCGTATTTCGAGAAAAATACCCTTCGCTCTGACGGACGATCCAAGCGTTGCAGCCGGGGTTAAAGGCCACTCTCCAATCAGCTTCGCTGTTGCATTGATTTTTCGGCGCGTGGACATGCCCCTTTATATAGGTCACCGATGTCGGCAGCGATGAGCCGATCGCAAAGCCAACATGGGTTCTAATCCGCCAGCGGTCTGAACCGCGATGCCCTAAAGGCGCAACCACGATTGTTGGCGGGGCTGCTTGCAACTTCGGCTAACAGGAAGCGGCAGAGTTGATCTCAAAGTGCGATATCAGGCGCGTTGCCGCCTGGCGGCTGTACGTGGGCCATAACCTGACCGTCCGTGATTGGGAGCCACATGGCTAAAGCGGCTGTTCCGCTATTGAGCCTCGACATGCGTTTCGGGACCCACCCCGTCGGATTCAATCGCGAATCCCGCATCGATCGCGCTTTGCGCAATGAGATCGCCAAGTTGCCAGTCCGTGAGTTCGCAAAAGGGAAGCATTCTCCTCACGGTGTGGCTAACCTCGGATATCGAAATGCTCGGGCTGCCGATGTTGTCGATCAGGTGGCGGACAATCGCTTGGCGAACGTCCGATAAGGTAGGCGTCTGCGCGAGCGCAGGCATGACCGGCCCTATGAATGGAGCCGTGGTTCTGCGGCCACGGCTGTTTTTAAGTCGAACGCGACTGGCACACCGTGAATAATGGATGCTGCCGCCAGGAGCTCCTCCAGCTCGCGGTCGGTGGCCCTACATGCGGGCATGAGTGTTCGGATGGCGCGGATTGCCTGTGCTATCGAAAGGAAGTGGGCCTTGCCTCTGGAGAGAACATAGGCTTCGGCGGCTCTTTCAACCGTGACTGTGTCAAAAGTGGTGGTCATCGAGAATTCCTCCCTGAACCCTGACCCACACGATTTACGGCACGAATTCGGTAGCTTGCAAGGGTTTGTCTGATTCAGGACAATTAGACGGAGGCTAGGCTGAAGTGACTTTGCTCCTCGTCGCCGTAGGCACCATGTGTGAGTTGTATCATTCCAACGCGGTCGACAATCGTGATCTCGCCGCGCCTGGCGTTAACCAGCCCCCGATACTCAAGCATTTGGAGGGCGGTCGTAACGCCCGGGCGCCGAGCGCCAAGCATGGTCGCCAGAAACTCATGCGTCAGGTAAATCTTGTTTCCTTCGACGCGGTCTTGGACCATCAGCAACCAGCGGGCCAAGCGCTCCTCGATTTTGGAGTGGCCGTTGACCAGTGCCGTCCGGGATGACTGGATGAGGAACGCGTGGGCATAGCGAAGCAGTGACTCGCGAAGGGATTGGCTCTCCGCAATCGCAGAGCGAAGAGCTTCAACCGGGAGGATCCAGCCATTACCTGCGACTTGGATATAGGTTTCATTGGGCGACTTGTCCTGGCCGAGAATAACGGCAACTCCTGTCATGCCGTCGTGGCCGACGATGCCGACCTCGCTTTGCCGCCCTCCGGTCATCGTAGCGACCACCGACGCGATGCCCATCTCTGGAAAATACACACGCTCGATCGGCTGATAAGAGACTTCCAGTTGGTCTTTGATGTTGAGTTCGACGTGATGCAGTGACGGCTTCAAAAGCGCGAAATCCTCCGAGGAGAGGGTTTTCAATACACGGTTGCGGAGAAGGGATTGGGGCATGGCTCTCTCTCCCATGCGGGCAAGAGCACGTACCTCTTACTGTCGGCTGCGTCCGACGCGCTGGCGGCCGATGTGGGAAGCATAGGCTTCAAATGTGCGGTTGGCAAAGAGTCCGTGCCTGGCGAAAGGCCCGGGGAATGTCGGCTTGAGTCCCGTCGGCGCTTCTTATGACTTATGAGGCCGGTCACGAATGTCCGGAACCGGCCTAAGCAGATCGGCAGCTTTCGAGCATGGAGTTGGCAAAAGCAGTCGTTCAGCTCATGTGATGAGTTTCGGGCGCCGTCGCCTTGCGCTTACCGGCATTGTGCTTCACCCGTTCCGGGCTTCCTTCTTAAGCGCAGCACTTTGAAACAAATCATGCCGGCAGGCGTTCCAGCATGGCGGGCGGCGTTGCCGGAGGACCCAATGCCCGACGAATACAATGACATCGTCATCCCCCAAGACCACGATGCATCGCCACTTCGGGAGGAGGAGTATTTCGTCGTCTGCCCGGCGTGCGGCCAGGCGTTCGACATCAGGTGTATGGCAGAGGCGCTTCATCACAACGAGCTCGGCCACGAGCCATACGACCTCGACTCGTAGTCGGCAGTGATCGACGACCGTCGATGAGCGTTTGGAGATGTCCCTTCGCGGCCTCTATGCGAACCGGGTCGAAACCAACACCGAGGGTAAGCTCTCGCTCATCTGGCCGGTCGCGTCCCAAGCCGCGGAAGCTCTCCCGTCGCCACCGGAGCCGGTGTTAACGAGCCTCGCGCCGAGCCCGACTTCACCATCACTACGTTCCCACCCGATCACCTCTTGGCGCTGTCGCTATCCGCTTCGGCCCGCGCAAGGAACTGCTCGGTCGTGGAGGGAAGACGGGTTTTCAGCCAATCCGCCATCGCGACTTCCTCTCGCAGATTCTCTTCGCAAGCCCGAAGAACCTCCGTTTCGCCGAGCGATCGAGCAGCGGCAATCAGGATCGTGTAGGAGGCGATTTCCATATGCTCGAACGTGTAGCTCGCGAGCGATCCTTTCATCACCTCGTCTCCAGCGAAGACGCCGCTCAACGATTGCGCCATCGCCGTCAGTTTGCCGCCAGCATCCTTCATCATGGATGAACCCTCGTCCATCTGATCGAGACAATTCTTCAGCCGAGCAGCCTGCTGCTTGGTTTCGTCGAGGTGCTGTCGGATTCGGTCGCTCAGTTCGGGATAATTCTCGATACGGCTCAACTGCCCGTTCAACATCGTTTCCGCCTGTTCTTCCATGGCATGAGCATCTCTAAGCCATTGGACAAACCATTCCCGTCCTTCTGACATCTCGAATCTCCTTTGCGATGAAAGGAAAAACTTTCAGAAGAGGACATTGTTCCGGAGTAGAGCCCGCCGAACGGGCCTTGACCGTCCAGAGGATCAGCGTCATGGCGGGTCTCAATTCACCTCGCGAAGTCCTGCAGCGATGCGTGGGGAAGGCCAAGATCGCGAAAGATCGGCGCAAGGAAAACGGCCCGATCGCGACTGCTGGCGCTCCGCATTGAGCCTCGTGCCTCACCGCACCACCCTAGTCACAAGGAACGCGACGGCGTCTCCGCTCGTTGATTGCTTTTCGATTCGAGCCGCCGTCATGCCCTCCACATCGATACGCAAAATGGAATATGATCCCGACAGAAGAATCCTCTCGGTGTGGTTCGTGGCCAGCGGTAAACGGTACGAGTTTGAGGGGGTACCGCCGGAAACCTTTGCCGCGTTCCGGGCCGCGTTCGCCAAGGGCCGCTATTTCAACGACCATATCCGCAACAATTTCCGCTACCGTCTGGTTGCGAGCGATAGCGACCCGGGATGACCTGACCTGCCGGTGGCTCAATCGTCCTGTCGCTCCAACCGGCGGTTGGCGGACGCGTTGCCGCTGTTGCCCTAAGTTCGCTTTCGGTCCGCGCGCACCTCGCAAAGCCCACCCCCGAAGTCCCTGCCTGGTGCAAAGGCGCTTGATCGGTCCCGCCGCCCTGGCAGTGTGCGGCGGGATTTTTTGCGCTCCAGGTGGAACACCGGGGCGCGGGTAAGGTTCGGTGCACGCAGTCCATCCTCCATACGATATTGCTGCAAGATCTGCTGACTCCGATCCGGCCCGCGTCTCCTCAATCCAGAGACGCGGGCTTTGGCGAATGTCTGTGGATCAGCGCGCCATCAGGTCTGTTCAGCGCTAGAATAGAGGCGATCGCGTATCTATCTGACCGAAAGCAAACAGAAGCCAGGCGTGCCCCACTGAAAGCACAAGCAAGCTCAGCTGGACTAATGCTCGGCTGGCGGCAACTTGCTCGCCGGTGGTCGCGGGAGGCTAGCCAGCCACACGCTGGTGAATCTAACCTGAGCCGATGTGCCATCAACAACCCTCGTCGGTCTTTTTCACCTGGCCCGGCGCGGCGGTCTTGGCTGTCGTGTCCTGCTGACCAGGCGCAGCCTGCTGAGCGCTGCCAGTCTGCTGGCCGGGCGCGCAGTCCCTGGCCGAGTTCGGATTCGTGGTGCCGCTGGTGGTGGTCGTGTCGGTGCCCTGATCGCCGGACAGGTTGGTCCCGCTGCTCGTCGTGCCGGTGCCCTGATCCGTCGTGCTGGGCATGGTTGTCGTGGTCGAGGTTCCGCTCGTCGAGGTTCCGCTCGAAGTTCCGCTCGTCGTCTGGGCAAAGGAAAGCCCAGCCGACACCGCCAGCACGGCCGAAGCCAAAAGGATGCGTTTCATCTTCTTTCTCCTGTCTGAATGCGCGGGATGCGCCTGGCAAATCGAACAGGCAGACAGAAGGAGTGTTCCCCGATGGAGTTCAACTTTTGTAACTCTGGTCGTAGGTCAGCCTTAGGATGGCGGGCGTATATTAGAAGCCTCTTGAATAAGACACTACCCGCACCAGAATCCATGGCATGGCTCGGGGAATAGGCATTGGTGACCAGGTGGCGATTACTGCCAGGGTTCGAGGGCGGATAACAGAGGACCGCGTAAGCGTCTCTATCCCAGGTTACGACTTCCCACATTCCATCATCGACCACACCAAGGTGAACCGAGGCCAGCAAATCGACCTGAAAGGCGAGGTCACGCGCATCGACGAGGACACCGTGACGATCGATCTCGGGCCGCTGGTCACGGTCGACCGTGACAAGGTCCGGCTAATGGAGAAATATCGGCCGCCAAAACGACGAAAGGCACTTGTCGTTGCCCCGGATTAGAACCGACAACATCGCGACAGGCTATGAGGGCAGGCCGCATGACGGGCCGGTAGAGGACGAGTCGAAGCATTTTGTCTACTGCCCAGTCTGCGGCCAAACGTTCGACGCGCGCGATCTTGGACAGGTGTTCCACCACGCTGAGCCGCAGCACGAGCCGCTTCCGGTCGAGCAATAGTCCAGCTAGTTGAGCTCCGGCGGCAGACCGACGTTGAGACCCTTCAGCGCGCCACCGACGTACGTTGGATGAGAAAAGGGTGCTGCGTGCACCGCGCCTTCCCCGCGCGCCGGTGTTCCCGGACCGCAAAAAAAGTCCCGCCGCACTGCCAGAACGGCGGGACCGATCAAACGCTTTGCACCAGGCGGGGGGGTGCGGGGGGGTGGGCTTGCCAAGTGAGCGCGGACCGTAACCAACCCTAAGCGCCACAGCGGCAACGCGTCCACCAACCGCCGGTTGGAGCGACAGGACGATTGAGCCGCCGGCAGGTCAGGTCATCCCGGGTCGCTATCGCTCGCAACCAGACGGTAGCGGAAATTTGTTGCGGATATGGTCGTTGAAATAGCGGCCCTTGGCGAACGCGGCCCGGCCCGCGCCCTTGCGGGGAGCGCGGGCCGATCGGGATACCGATCTGCAGCAATAGCCTGGAGGGGGAGGATTCGCTGCGTGCACCGAACTTTCGCGGCGGTCCCGTGTTCCCAATCGAGATACACAAAAAGCTGGCTGCACCTTTCGGCATCACGCGGACGTTGTATTTCTGAGAAAGCGCGAGCGTCAATACTAACTTCTGGTGATGGAATTTTCCCGTGAGATAGGCACGCTCCACGGCGAAAGGAGTGCCCCGCCATGACCGTCCTCGCTTACAACCTTGCCAATGACATCAAAGGATCGTGGAGGGTCGTCTTCGTGCCGGACGAACTGCATCTGTATGTGGAATTCAGCCAGCCAGACGCCGACACAAACCCGGCTGATTGGATGAGCGTTGATGAGTTCCTTGCATGGCGGCCGAAAGGCGCACTCCACGAGCGAGCGCGCGACAGCTTGGTTTCGCTCATTTGCAAGGCGCTGACAGGGCGATGAGACACGGGAAACCCGCACCGAGATCGAGTGCTAGCGCCGCGAGTGGGCCTAGGGCCCCACAAGCCAGTGCGACCCCGCCGCCGGCAAACCGCGGCGGGCGAGTGCCTCGGGGACACGATGGTAGATTGCTAATGCGTTCGCGCGTGTGGCCTTAAGTCGCAAACTATTGGCTTCAGAAGCAGGGCGTAGGGCTTCATTGATGGTGCTACCAACACCATATGGTGACCCATAGCCCTCCAAAACGAGAGAAGCTCGTCCCGACGGGTCGCACTGCGGCCGTCAGCTGGTAATTGCTACGAACTAGGAAACCATCATGCCTGAAAATATCAGACCAACTTCGAGAGACGTCCCCCTCATTCAGCTAGGCCTCTATCAGTGCCGCTTCCCGGTGAGCGAAGACGCTTCTGTACCTGGCGGTTATCGTTTTTGTGCTGGGCCAACTTCGCCGGATCGCGTCTACTGCGATCACCACCACAACATTGTGACCGCCGTGGACCCTCGTCGAGCCCGTTCGGGTCTTCACCTCGCTCAACGACGCGCCGCGTAAGCCTGACTGGCGGCGGCCTCCCGGCCAGGCGCTATGCGCTCCAAGGCCTTGGCTACGACCTTTCCGTCGACTCGGTCTGGCCCATGCTCCCGTATGACGTCTTAGCCGATGTATCCCCCGTCGCCCGATTGAGAACGACGAATTCTCGCCGAGCCCTTCAGCTCGCTACTCGCACAAACACGTCGGCTCCAAAGGTTTGTCTGTCAGCACATTTTCAATGTGCCCGCGCGTGAAGGGATGACACAACAGCTTGCCCAATTCTGCGACCGAATTCTTGCCTTTGCGCCTTTCATGTGGCCCATGCAATCGATATATCAAACCACGGATATACTTGAGCATCAGGCGAATATGGCAACACCGGGGTGGGAAATTCAGGGAGGGGTACTTTCGCTCATCGATGAGGCCGGAGCTACACGTCTTCTGTCTGCCGACGAGATTTACAGCGCAATCGTGGAAAAGAGGCCTTCGGCCGACTGGATCCCGACAAGCGTCGATGGCCTTCGCCCCTCGCGATACCCCTTGGTACCGACCCTGACGATCACGCAAGGCAGCGAGAACAAAGCGCCATCCTACAGCATCACGTCCACTAGCCGGGGCGTGGAAGTATCTCTTGATCTCGCGGACTTGGAACGCGGGCACAAGGTCGCTGAAGGCTTCTGGTATCCGATCGAACCGGCGGCCGGCGCGGAAATCCGGGAACTGGTGCGAAGCACTGGCGTAACCCTCGGGGAAGCTGCCTCTCTCAAGGCCTTTCTTGCCATCCGGAAGGCTGCCGGCGCCGGAGCATCTATCGAGGACCGGACAGCTGACCGGGCGGTTTCCCCGCTCGCTTTCACACCCTCCGGCGATGATGTGCCGGATGGGGTGCAGGCGACCCTTTATCCATACCAGATTTCCGGCTGGCGCTGGCTGAAGTTCCTGCTTGCTGAGGGAGTCGGCGGCCTTCTGGCCGACGAGATGGGCCTCGGCAAAACTCTACAGATCATCAGCGCGCTCAGCGATTCCGGTGGCCCGCCGTTGCGGCCAGCGCTGATCATCGCACCCGGTTCGTTGCTGGAGAACTGGCGGCGGGAAATCTCGAAGTTCGCGCCGCATCTCACGGTGCTAAAGCACCATGGGGCTCTTCGAACCGGCAGGCCTTCAGAGCTGAAGGATTACGATGTCATCGTAACGTCCTATGACAATGCCGTCCGCGATAACAGTCTGCTCAAGATGATCGTCTGGAAGGTGATCGTGCTGGACGAGGCACAGTTCATCCGGAACCCCGACGCTCAACGGACAAAGGCCGTGAAACGGCTCCAGCGTGAGGCTGGTCTGGCCGTAACGGGGACGCCGGTCGAAAATCGTCTGCTCGATCTATGGTCGATCGTGGATTTTGTCCTGCCTGGTCATCTCGGTGACGCAAAAACCTTCGGGTCGGAATATGCCGATGATGTTGATGGCGCAGCCAAGCTGGAACCACTGGTTTCGCCGCTCATGTTGCGCCGGCGTGTTGCCGAGGTAGCGCAGGACCTGCCAGGCCGGATCGATATTCCCCAGGTGGTTGAACTGGATGAAGGCGAGATAGCGGCCTATGACGCCGAGCGCCAACGCATCTATTCGGAATATAGTTCGGCCGCGACTCTCGTTGCCCTGACATCATTGCGCCGTTTCTGCGCTCACCCCGACCTGATGAGCGGCAATACCGCCACGGCCGATCCCATGTCCTTCTCGAAGTTCCGGCGCATGGACGAGATCGTGGAAGAGATTTTCGCACGTGGCGAGAAGGTGATCATCTTCACATCATTTACGGCAATGGCCGATATGATCGCCCGGCACATCAAGACCCGTTTCGGAGCTTTTGCCGGCGTGTTCGACGGTCGTCTGCCTATTGATGATCGCCAGCCGCTGATTGACCGCTTCAGCGCCGTCCATGGCGGGGCGGCGCTCGTGCTGAACCCGAAGGCCGGAGGAGCTGGCCTCAACATTACAGCCGCCAACCATGTGATCCACTATAATCCGGAATGGAATCCGGCACTCGAAGACCAGGCATCTGCCCGGGCTCACCGGCGCGGCCAGCAATTGCCTGTAACAGTTCACCGGCTCCTCGTGGCCGATACGGTCGAGGACGTGGTGGACGAACGACTGGCGCGCAAGAGGGCGATTTCCGGCACTGCGGTTGTGGGCCTTGAAGGCAGGGAAGATGATTACGGGGATATCGTCGCGGCGCTGATGCGGTCGCCAGCGAAGGGGGCTTAACAGGCAAGATATGGCAGAGCAAACAATTGCAAAGGTGCTGAGCGCCAACGATACGGGCGAAACCGGTGGGCACCAGGCCGGCATCCTAGTGCCCAGAGAGGAACGGCTGCTGTCGTTCTTTCCCCGCCTCGACCCGAGCCAGTCCAACCCGAGATGTCACCTGAATTTTGTGGATGATGGGGGCACGTTCTGGGAATTTTCCTTCATCTATTACAACAACAAGTTCTTTGACGGTACACGTAACGAGTACAGGTTGACCAGAATGACCAAATACATTCGTCAGGCAAACCTGGTTCCTGGCGACGAGATCATTCTGGTCAGAGATGACGATGACCGATATCGCATCACCCATAAACGCAAGCAGCAGACGGAACGGGCAAAAGGCGTCCTGAAGCTAGGAACTGGCTGGCGCGCAATCGAAATTCAGGGGGGAAAATGAGCAGCATTGAGGAAATCAAACTACCACCGGACCCGGAGCGGGTTATCGTAGGCCTGCGTGACACTGGCTATGAGTTCGATACGGCAGTGGCCGACATCGTGGACAACTCCATTGCTGCGAACGCCACCCATGTCCAGCTCTGGCTGGCTGCCGATCTGCGCGGCAACATCCGCCTGATGATTGCCGACAACGGTGACGGCATGAACCGGGATGGCCTGATTAACGCCATGCAGTATGGCTCGAAAGCACGCCCTAGCGCCGCCAGCCTCGGCAAATATGGTCTTGGCCTGAAAACCGCCTCGACGGCTTTCTGCAAGAAACTGTCGGTGATTTCCCGGCCGGACGGCAATACGCCGGCGCTGATGGCAACCTGGGACCTGTACCATGTTGCCAGGGTCAATAAATGGTCGCTTCTTCTGAACGAGGAGTGCGATCCGGAAGCACTTGAAAATCTCTACCTTGTGGCTCCCGGCCATGCCGGTACTGTCGTCCTGTGGGAGGACGTTGACCGGTTGCTGAAGGAATACCAGGACCCGGCCGGTGCTCCGGCGCGCAAGGCGCTGCAGTCCCGCGAGGATGCCCTTCGCGAGCATCTTTCCATGGTCTATCAGCGCTTCCTCGACCCGGACGACGAGCGGGCGAGAAACGTCATCATGGAACTCAATGGCAAGCCCGTCGTAGCCTGGGACCCGTTCCAGTCCAAATTGTCGGAACTGGTTGCAGATGAGCCGATTGAAACAGAGCTGTCCGACAACCGCAAAGCCTCGTTCACGGTGCGAGCATTTATCTTGCCTCGCCGGGAAGAGTTTCCGGATGAAAAGGCGGCAGCTGCGGCGAAATTGTCGAACGATCGCCAAGGCATATACATTTATCGCGAAAACCGGCTCATTCACGATGCAGACTGGCTTGGACTTTACCAGAAAGAGCCACATCTGACCGGCCTGCGCATCGAGTTTTCGTTCGACCACAAGCTGGACGATGCCTTCCATCTCGATATCAAGAAGTCGCAGATTATTCTGAATGACGATCTGGCGAACTGGCTGCAAGGTGAATTTCTTCCCGCTCCGCGACGGGAAGCCAATCGCCGTTATCGCGAGGGACAGCAGAAGGTTATCTCGAAAAAGGGGGAGGGAGCTCACGATACCTCCAACACCAATATTCGCAACCGCGAGGCGGCGGCCGGCGGCCCCAAGGTTAATATCGCGGACCCGAATACCGGCGAAGCCATCGTTGAAAACAAGCATGGCACCACCCGGCTGAAGCTGACGATAACGTCTGCCAAAAGACCTGGCGAAGTTTTCGTGCAGCCTGTCGAGGGGATCAATAACGGTCTCCTGTTCGAACCGGCGCTGATCGAGGGGCATAAGGGTATCCGGATCAACACCAGTCACCCCTACTACCAGAAGGTCTACATTCCGAACCTTGATCGCAGTGTGACCATGCAGGGTCTCGACTCCTTGATGTGGGCACTGGCCGTGGCGGAACTCTCCACAGTGCAGGACCATACTGCCTCGATGTTCCGCGACATGCGCTTCGAGGTCTCGCGCATTCTGGAGAAGCTCGTAGAAACGCTGCCCGAACCTGACGTGGATAAGGATGTCGCCTGATCCACACTCGCTTGCTGAGCGGATCTCCGATGAAACCGGACTGGAATTTTCCGGCCGGGAGGGCCGGGACAACGACGGCACCCGCTGGCTCGAACTCCAGCCGGCCGGCTACCCACCCGGCCAGACTTTTTCGCTGCGGACCCTGATAGGATGGCGGCGGCTTGATGTGCATTTCCGGCCGGGCAATTTCGCCGGTGATCTCATGAGCGCCATGGGCTCGGCAGACGAGACGGGCCGTCGTACCTTCCGGGCAGTGCTGGACGTTTGTCGCGATGCTGAGGCCGAAATTACTCTGATCATCAACGGCGCGACATATTCACCGGATGATTCAGCGATCTGGGAAACGCAGTGGCGCAGCTTCAGCCTCGACGTACGCCGGGGAATGCTGGCGATCAACGACGGCAACGCGGAAGAGGACATGCGCCAGGTCGAACTCTGGACGTCCAGGGTCGTGGCGGCCGTTCTGGCATTGCTGCCAGTGGAAGCTGACGACGCCGACGGGTCTGTTCACGTATCCGGGCTTCCGGAGGGGGCAAGGACCCGCATCGAAGTCAATCGCTACGAAAGGGATCGACGCAATCGTGCCGCCGCCGTTGCGATTCACGGCTATTCCTGCAAGGCCTGCAAGCTGGATATGGGAGAGCGCTACGGTGCAGCCGCTGCCGGTCTGATAGAGGTTCACCACGTCACGCCGGTTTCGCAGCTCGGGCAAGATTACATCATCGATCCGAGAACGGACCTGACGCCGCTTTGTCCCAACTGCCATTCGGTCGCACATCGCCGGAACCCGCCTTATTCCGTCGATGATCTTCGGGAAATGCTCGCTTCGGTGCATGAGAACTGACGGTTATTCTGCCTGTTGGTGATCCTTCACCAGCTCGACAAAGTTACCAAGCGTCATGAGCCATCCGCGCTGGCTCTCCCGGTAATGTCGAGTGAAGCGATTGCGGAAGAACCAGCTGAAGCTGCTTCGCCCGCATTTCATCGGTCTGGTTCTCCGAGATACCGGGCTCCAGCGTCAACAGATGCTTTGGCGTGATCCTTTCGGCCTCGGAGAGCACCTGACGCCAGCGATCCTTCCGCGTTGATTTGGAGCCGAGCATGGTGAGGCGCGCGGCCGGGAATGCCGGATTCCGGTATTCCTCCTGACCGGGGAAAAGAAAGTCCGGCTTGTTGCGGTTTTCCGTTTCACCCTCACGATCAAAACGCAGCTTGTGGGCAGAAAAGACAGCCTCCAGGTGATGTTCGAGTGCGAGGCCGGCTCGTTTTTTACGACGGTTCTGGACGCTTTTGGAAAAGCCCATAAAGCCGTCAACGTCAGTGCCATCGTCGGAATGAAAGCCGTTCCTGATCCGGTCCGCTACCACATGCCGTTCCAGGCGGCGAAACAGCTGCTCTTCCATGTCGATCCATGCCATCAGGGCTGCATCCGGATCGTCGGCGGCTGAAACCTGCGGAAGTGAGGCCCGGGCGAGTTCCGACAGGACGCGGGTTGGCGGAAACACCAGCCCGAATTTTTGGATCAATTTATCAAGGCGATCGGCTTCCGGTTCCTCGACTTCGATCCCGAGCTCGTCGAGGATATATCGCGCGGTAAAGTCGAGCTCAGCAGCATTGTCCTTGCTGATTTCCAGCGATTCAAATTGCAAGGCCGGCTGCGCCTCGAGCCCGAACAGCCACAGCAACTGGTTCTGGATTGTGCTGTCTCCGGGGACAATAATCGCCATCAGCGTCTTGTCGGTGCGCCTTGCAATAAACAGGACATCGCCTTCGGCGGCCGCCTCGCATACCGCATTCGTCGGGAAATAGAGCCTGTGCTCCCGTCTCGGGGGCTTCCGTGACTGGTACCAGGTCAGGAAGCCTTCTTCAGAAAGCGCTTCCTGCTCACCACCAATCCAGATGAATATTGCCTGGTACTGCAATCGGTCAGGTGTCCCGAGCAGGGTCTTGAGCTGTTTCGAACTGTTGAATTCGTGCTGGTTCGAACGGAGGACGCTGGCCTCGACGGCACTCAGCCGCTTGACCGCCACACCGTCGAAATAATCTGAAAGCAGCCCCCGCCGCATGACCTATGAGCTCCCCCTGATCTCGAAAAAAGGAATATCGGACTGAAGACACGCCGCGCATTCGGCAAGGACGCTCTCGATCGGCAACCGGGTCTTGCCTTTCAGCGCGCATTCCCAGACGATTCCCTGCCGCCATCCTGCTGCCTGCAAGGCGGCTGACGCAAGAGCGTCAACCTCACGGTTTCTGCGAATCTTGGCCTGCCAAAACTCAGGTCTGCTGGAAGGCCACTTGAACAAATGGCAATCGTGCCCGTGCCAGAAGCATCCGTGAGCAAAGAGAACAGCCCTGTATTTCGGAAAGACGATATCAGGCTTTCCTAGCAGGGTGACGTCATGTAGCCGGAACCGGAACCCGGCCGCGTGCAAACCACGTCTCAGCGTCAGCTCGGGCTTGGTGTTTTTACCTCGGATGCCGGCCATCATCCGGCTGCGGACCTCCGGGGTAACAATGTCAGCCATGAATGGCTGCCAGGGAGGAAACAGGACGTGTGACCGAGAGAGCTGGGCCAGAAAGCACCGGAAATTCGCTGCCTGCCGCAAGTGCTGCCTCGATGTGGGGCTTCATCGCCTCGGCAACGAACTCCACAACCGGAACCACGACAGCATTGCCAAACTGGCGATAAGCCTGGGTATCAGAGACCTCGATCCGGAAACGCCTGTCACCCCGATCGAAGCCCATCAGCCGGGCGCACTCAAGCGGTGTCAGCCGTCTCGGCCGCTTGCCGGGCTGATCAATCAGAACTTCAGACCCATCCTTATAGTAACGGGCAGACAGGGTGCGGGCCACATCATCAGGTCCGAACAGGCTGAATCCGAACCCGTTGCCCTTCGCCTGATGCTTCGCCTTGTAGCCCTGCAAATACTCCCACAAGCGCGGGGTAAGGGTGTATTTCGGATCAACCTCGTCATGCGGCTGGAGAATGGTGCCGAGCTTCGGGCCGCTTTTCGCAGCCGGCAGTTTCAGGCCCTTGAAGTCAAACTTCGACGGCTCGCGGAAGCCCACTATGAAAACGCGTTCCCGCTTCTGCGGTACCCATGGTTCCGAACTGATGACGCGATGCTGGACATGATACTTCAGCTCGTTCTGCAGAACGTTCATGATAGTGGCAAACGTGCGGCCCTGGTCATGGCTTTCGAGGTTCTTGACGTTTTCCAGAACGAACGCTGCCGGCCGGTGATGGGCGATAATCTGGGCCGTATCGAAGAACAACGTTCCCTGCGTATCACACAAAAAGCCATGCGGCCGGCCAAGCGAGTTTTTCTTCGACACGCCAGCCAGGGAAAACGGCTGGCACGGAAAACCGGCAAGCAGGACGTCGTGTTCCGGGATAAGGTCCGGATTCTTCGAGAATTCGCGCACATCGCCGTTGACGCGATGGTTATCAGGAAAATTCAGCGAATAGGTCTGCTGGCTGTGCGGGTCCCATTCGGATGTGAAAACGCAACGCCCACCGATGCTTTCAAATCCAAGCCGGAGCCCTCCTATCCCCGCGAACAGGTCGATGAAACGGAAGTCGGCCTTTCCGGCTTCGCACACACTGAGCCGGCGATCGGCGGCATCCCTGAGCGTCTTCAGGGCGAGCCGGGGAACTTTGGATGTGCCGTCTTCATAACGATAGGCTGTGCGGGGCGAAACCTCAAGAAGTGCCTCGGTCTCCTCAAGAGTGAGCCCTGCCTGCTCCCTCAACCTGCTGAATTCAGTCCGCTTTCTGGTTCGCATGACGTGGCTCGAATCATTCTCTGGGTAAATTTTTGTCAGACTGACATTATTCTTCCTTACAAACAATGAATGTTCGTGTTTTGTTCTGGAAATTTAAATCGCACTTCACAGGTTCTTTCGCCCTTGGGCGACAAGGTTCAGGCTTGGCCCTTTGCGAACTTCCTCGGCGCAAGCATGTGCAGGCGATCTTCCTCATGCGGCCGGTAGACAAGAAAAGTAGCATCCGGAAACTGCTCCGACCGGCATCGAAGCTCCACCGGCACGCCCCTGATGATTGGATGATTGACATGCCGTTTGCAGTAGTCTGAGACCGGAGCAGTTGTTCGAGATCATGAGGAACTTCGATCATCACCAGTTCCGACAAAGGAAAGCGTTGATCGATGAATGGATAGAAGCCATCAGGCAGTTTCACTTGCATTCTTGGTCTCCTGACCGGTTCTGGGACCCCGTGGCCCAAAACTGGCCCTCGCCCGAGTCACCCTCCGTGCGATCCGAAACTGATTATAGCAGGCCGGGTGGCATGGCGTGCTCCGTATGTTGTTATCTGCATGAGGAGGGGCTCACGCAGCCTGCAGAGTGCAGGCCAGGCGGCAAATTCGGTCGGCACCAATGAAATCTGGAGGTGCGTGTTGAAAATCATCCTGACCGGACCATCAAAACCATCAATGATAAGAGGCGGCGTTACGATTTCTGCTTTCGGCAGGCCGTCTCGTCGCTTTGCTTCGGCAGGAATGATTGCTCCAAGAACGAAGGGAACGGGGCCTTTGCGGCTCTGCGCATAGTCGCAACTTGCCCCAATCCTTAGGAGGCAAAGTCGGCTGGCGCTGCGCTCAGCTTTGTCGGTGAGGCAGAACGTACCAGCCAACATGGGTTTGGCGGGCAGATCAAACCGCTTGATCATCACATCGTCAACAAGTGCAGCTTCCGGCAAGAGGGTGACGGCCCCCCACGCGCCCGGTTTGAGGGCTTCGGTAGATGCTCTGGCAATATGGAGCATTGAGTTGAGTTTTGCCGCATCCCCCGGCGACGGTTGAGGGACTTCCGCGATCTTGGTCACCGCAGCTTGCCAGATGGCACTGCTCTTTGGGTCGGTGCGCTGGTTGGCTATGCGATCTGTCAGGATCGGCATAAGGGCAGCGTTAATTGCGCTGTAAGGATCGGCCTTGGCATTTGCGTCTCCCACTGACTCGAACGCCAGCAGGCTGAGAATTTCGTCAAGTCTCTCAGAGAATCGTGCAGCAGTCCGGTCTTCTTTCGCTACGAGCGTTCCAATCTCAGAAAGGGTCGACCCGGCCGCGCGCAGAACTTCTCGCTCCCAATCAAGAAGCGCTCTTAACCGGGGATCTGTCTCTATAATCTGACCCACGTCGTTGGTCAGCTTTTCCCCGGCGTCGCCGGCGAGATAATTGTTCTTGTCCAGACTGAGGATGGCGAGAGGTCGCTTCAGGGGCTCGAGGTTTTCCATCACGTAAGCTTCAAAATCAGCCTTCTGCTCCTGATGCTTGGTCCAGAGAATGATGACATATGGCCCTGCGGTGGCGACAATCCCCTCTTCAAGCATCGACACGATCAGCCCTGCTGTCTGTGCGATACTCCCGGATTGCGCTCCGGTCGTCAGATGAAGGTCAAGGAAGAGAAGTCTCACCCCACCCAGATGCTTCGTTTCGATCCCTTCTGCCTGATCGTATCTCAGCGGCAGACATGGGGCACCGATCTTCTGCATGCAGTCGGAGAGTTGCTTCAGTTCGTCAGGATTGTCATCAACGATGACGTATCGTGCTGGCGTGAACACAGTCTATCTATCCCCCTTGAATACCAACGCCACCACGGCGCCATTGAAATCTTCCGGAACGTCGAAATCGTCCATCGCGGGGAACAGAAGCTCCCCATCGTTTAGGCTCATTGCGAGATTGGCGTAGTAAAGGCCCAGTCCCATGCCGTCGGGACGACGCGAAAAAAATGGCTCGACAAGCTGCTCGGGAGGATCCCTAAAACCGGGGCCGTTATCAGCAATCACCAGCGCAGGGCGCCCCTTGTAGTTAGGAACAACGTTCATAAAAATCCGCCGGGCGCCAGATGTCGTGCTATCGGGCGTGCTCACCTTCAGCCAATGGATGGCGTTATCGATGATGTTGGTGACAGCGCCGAGCGCCAGTCCGAACGCGAACACGGAACTTGCGTCTTCTGTCCCTTCCTCAAGAGCTGGACAAACAAGTTGCACCTTATGAATGCGGAAGCGGACCAGTGTGATGTCCCGAGCTCTCCGCGCGAGCTGTCTAAGGGAATACGATTTCTTGTCACCCTTTCGCAGCAACTGGGTCGAAGTTTCCAGAACTCCCTGAAGTTGACCAACCTGTGTTCTCAGATCAGCTATATTCGCGCCATCGGCTAATGCGGTTGCGAGAGCACCTATTCCGCGCTCAACTTCATGAAAAACGACGGCAAGACCGACCTGTGAAATGCCGGCACGCAGGAAATCCTCTCTGAGCTGGTAAAACTCCTGTTCAACCCGCTTGAGTGAGGGATCGATGTCAGGCAGAAATCCCTTTGAGCGAGCAACCTTGCGCACATCGCCAATTGGACCTGCGACATCCCGATCTGCACTGGGAGCCTTTCCGGTCACAGCGCGGATCCGCTGCTTGTCGAGGCGCCGTTCGGTCTCAAAAACGCTAATTGCTCCGAGAACAAGTTGGCGCAGCCTGCGGTAGGCCCCGTTTTCGACAAAACCCTCTCTGTTGGTCTTCTCCTTGAGCTGGGTGCTCGCCTCCAGGTCAAGGTCAACGAAGCCCAACACTATGTTTCGACTGAGATTTCTCGAAGGGCTGTTGACGCGTCGGAGGTCGAGGCCGAGCCAATCGTCTCCGGGCTCCCCGTAATTGTAAATGCGGATATCATCGCGGTAGACTCGTACGCCGCCATTTTGATCAAGGAAGCGCTCGATCAGGCGCGACTGTGCGTACTTCGACATGATCTCGCGATCTCGATCAAACACGTACAGCGTGCCTTTAAGCCGCCCTATGCCGTTGATGGTCGAACTATCGGCGACGATGCCGATGGAACGCTTGGGCCTTGGCCCCGATGCAGCGTCCAGATCATCCGGCTCACGTTCCGCGTTAATCTGCAACGGTTCATTCTGCTGGACTGTGCGAGGCTCTACCCGAACTCCGGGGGCGCCCCGGAACTCGTAGGTATAGCGGAATGTTGTGCCGTCAAAATCAAACTCGAAGCGCCATGGTGCTCGCTCGACCAGCTCCGAGGCGTCCGGAAGTTCTGAAATCCAGCTCTCGAACCCGGGAACCTTGAAATTTATTACGAAATTGTCGTCTTTTGCAGAGAATGGCGAAGATATGGAGGTAACTTGCCGGTAAAGGTCTCTGACCTCTCCTCGCGACCAATCCTTCTGGCTGAGGTTATCTATTCGGATTCTGGTACCCGTTTTCTCACCGGTGAAGATTTTGGCTTCGCGCTCGGTTACAGTGACAGGCGCATCCTCTAGGAACCGTGCCGACATCAATTCGGACCAATCTATAGACACGAAGCATTCGCGGTTTCCGGCCGCCCGGGTTGTCATCCGGACCTTTCCGCCGAGCTTGTGCACTGCGAAACGTCCAACTCCCTTTTCGCCGAGCGGCAAGCGTCGATACCTCGGAGACCTACGATCCTGATCGCGATCCCTTTCACGGTGATCGTCCCCCGGGACCAGCCAAACGTCCCGGATAGTATCGAGTGACATTCCCTGTCCATTGTCCTGCACCCGTATCCAAGGGGCTTCAGTGGACAGATCACCGAGAGTGATTGTTACCTCACTGGCGTCCGCATCATATGCATTCTTCACAAGTTCGAAGACCGCCAGCTTTGAAGATCCAATCAGCTGATCGCCAAGCAGTTGCAACAATCGCGCGCGCGGCTTGAATGCCTGCGTGACACGTCTCTGTATGGACGATTTAGCCATTTCCGGCGTGCATTCGTTGGCCTTCACGACGTACACACGATTTCCGATATTGCCGATTACGAGCTGATCTCCTTCTTCAGCCCATGTGATTAACCCGCGCCCTATTCGCGTTTCCGGCTCACGACCGGAACCTGCGCGTAAAGAGCTGTAATATGAGGTCGGCAAAGGGGCACGTACCTCTCCAAGCACCTCTATGTCGATGAGATCAGCGGATGGTCCTGAGCTTGGCAGATAGCCGGCTGCAGCCAATGCCGCGCGCTGCTCCTCATTTGGCAAATAGGCCTGTTTTTCCTTATCGGTTCGCGATACGGCTTTCAGGCCGAAATTTTCAAAAACCGACGTCCACCCAGCTGAAGCCACGCTCGAATCCTTGACCCTCTTGGGATTGTGAGGCTGATGGCGCGCCGCTGCCACCCCTGTCCTCTACTCGCGAAAGATTGTTCAGGTTTCTTGCAGGATCATCCAGCGCTTGCAAGAATGAATTGAGCGATGAACCGAGAAAAAGTTCCGGGTTTATTTCCGTTTGTCACCAAAGATTTGGCTGGCCCTGTCACTGCTCGTCCGATTCCGCGGCAATGGTGCCAAAAGCACGGCGGTGACCTTAGGGGGGCGGCCTAAGCTTGCGGTCCCCAAGTGCTCCAAGTTATGCGGTCCTGCTCCGCGAGGGGTTCCGACCAACTCTCGGCATTTATGCCCCAAAGTTCGCTGACTTGAAAACAGGCGATCTGGGAAGTCGAATGCGCGGCAAGCGGACCACGATCCAAGGCCTCTCCAGGTCCTTGGTTGCTTGTAGGCCCCGGCCCCCATTTGCATGAGTCGAAATCTGCCCTGAGTTGTGTTCTAATGCATCGATCCATCGTTCGACCCTAGGAAGAGTGGGGATATGGGCGCTGCGTTCGATTTGGACTCGATCAGCTCGGCGTTTGCCCAAGCTGCACTTGACCCGGGACTCTGGGGATCGGCAATGGAGGCCGTCTCGGAGGCTACTCGGAGCTACGGTGCGATCCTTTTTGACGCGAACAATCATTTGCCCGGCATCCCGCGCGGCCGCACGTTAGAACCCTCGTTTGATGAGTACGTGAGAGGCGGTTGGATCCACAGGGACATCCGCTACCGAATAGCTCCCGTCCTTCACCAACGGGGTGCCGGTGTCGATCTCGACATCGTCTCGGAAGCCGAAATGGCACGCCATCCATATTATCAGGAATTCCTCGCCCCATTTGGTTTGCGGTGGTTTGCCGGGGTGAAGGTGGCTGCAGGAGATGACCTCTGGTGCCTCTCGATCCAAAGAACGAGCCGACAGGGACCATTCGATCGCCGGGAAGTCATTGAACTGGCGGATTTGTCGCAGCGATTGGGAACAGCGGCCGCCTTTGCCAGTGCGATCGGCTATGCCCGGTTCGAGGCGGCGTGCGACGCCTTCATGGCGACCGGGACGCCGGCTGCGATGTTGGGGCGCGACGGTGCCGTTGTCGGGATCAACGGACCGGCCGAGGCCCTGCTAGACCAGGATCTCAGGATTGTATCCGGGCGGCTTGTTTCCGGGAGCAGGAATGCCACCGATACATTCGACAGGAGCCTGAACGAGTTGCTCCGAACTCCCGGCTCGGCCGCAATGGTGCCGCCCGTCCAGCTGCCGAGACCGCACTCCGGAGGGCGTCCGCTGCTGGCTTACCTGCTGCGGCTACCGAAGGTCACGCACAATTCTCTTTCGCCCTGCCAGGCCGCCGCGGTCTTCGTCGACCCCGACATTCGGTCGCGGCCCACGGAGACGGTTTTGATGTCCTGTTTCGGGCTCACCCTGGCCGAGGCCAAACTGGCGGGAATGCTGGCTGGGGGAGATTGCCTGCTCGCCGTAGCTGAGCACCTCTGCATCACCTATGAGACAGCCAGAAACCAGCTGAAAGCTGTCTTTGCGAAGACCGAAACCCATCGTCAGTCTGATCTGATGGCTCTGCTCTCCAGGTTTCGGCTAGGAGCACAATAGGCATCACCCAATTGGGTCATGCAGGCGGCAACTGTTCCCTTGTATGATGTTCTCGATCGGGCGTACGCCAATTTTGGCACGGAGGACGCCACGTCGATGAGAATTCCGCCGATGTCGCGAAGGAGCCAGCTCATGCCTTTGGGCTATTCAGCGATAGGAAAGGCAGTCCTTTTCACGGCAATGGCCTGCTTTGTTTCAACAGCGACGGCTGGCGGCTTGATTGGCGATTTGATCAACACGGTCGCCCCGGGCGTCGGAACCAGGCTCGATGACGCGCATCGTGAAATAAAGGAGGCAATCCCTCCATACAAAGCCATAGAGGAGGGAGCGTCGCAACTCGTGAATGAAACCCTTGTCCAGTCCGGTGCGCCCATCCTGCAGGAATTGATTGCCCGCTCAAGAGACGATGCTTTGAACAATGGGGTGGAGCCCGTACCTCCCGAAATCCGGAACAATTTGGTCGGATTTATCCCGGACCACATCCTCGATGCGGCAAGATTTAGAGTTCAGGGCGGCGGCGATCTTACGCTCCAGGTGAACTCAATTCGGTATGGCGAGGCGCAGGCGATTACGCTGGATTACGTGATCGTCTTCAAGGACCAAAATGACGCCCTCTACAATCCAACTCTTTGGGTTCATGAACTGACACACGTTGGGCAGTATCAGCAATGGGGCTTGCATGACTTCGCCCTCCGCTATCTCAGGAGCCACGAAAGCGTCGAGCGTGAAGCTTACGAAGCCGAGACAAGATATTTGGCATGGGCAGCCATTCGCAACTCCAACGAGTTTTCGTCGACAGGACAAACGACCGAGTTCATGGTCAACCGCCCGGTCGCCAATTTTTCGGCGAGCGGAAGCTCCAGTGTCTGCCATACCTGGATAGGTCCTTGCCAAGTCAATGGTTCCGCTCCGGTTGGAACTCCCTGTTGGTGCGACACAACTCAAGGGCCGATTACGGGCGCACTCGTGCCGCTTGCCATAGTGCCGACCAGGGCGGCTGCCGGAGCAGGGTTCCCGCCAGGCTTTGGAATGCAGGTTTGCGGGTGCTGGGGGCCAACACCCGCTTCAACTGCACCGGAACCCCGTTGCGCAAATCAAATGGTCCGGATCAATATTTGTCCTGCGATGTGTGCACCGGGACATCCTGCATATGCTTATGTTTGCATGTAAAAAGGCAGCAGGTGTGAAGCTTGTTCTTTGGAGGAAGTGAGATGAGGGCGAAAATACTATTTGCTTCAGGCTTGTTGGTTTTTGCTTCTGCCTACGACATCCGGGCCGACACACCGCTTGATATTCTCGGCGTGGAGAAAAGCTTGAAAGATGCCAAGAACAATGCTGTCGCAGCCGGCGACGAGATCGCGCAGCGCTTTGCGGAGCAGGCCCTAAAGGTCATCTCAGCATGGAAAGAAGCCAACGGCAGCCTCATCAAGGACGGCAAGGCGGCAGTAGACGATACTCTTGCACAGGTGTTTCAGGAGTTCGAGAACACGGCTACCCGGATCGAGAAGGGCGAAGCGGTCACATTCGTGGATCTCCAGTCAGCTACAGCGAGCCTCGCCAGAGCACTTGAGAAAATACCCTTCTCATCACGAGAACCTCAATTCACCTTCTACAGACCCTCTGTCGCCCTTCCGGTCGGCACTGACACTCTTGTCGTACAAGTAATCGGTTCCGGGATTGCTAAGGCAAACCCGAAGGTGATCGGTCCCAACGGATCGGTCGAGTTTCAAAAGCCATCTGACAACAGCATCACCTTTTTGGTGGCAAGAGCGGAAGTGGCGAAGCAGGCCGATACGAAAGCGCTCAAGTACAAGGTAACTTACGATATCGACCGATCCCGATGGAACAATCCGGTTTCGTGGTTTCGATCGGAAAGCGCGGAAAGAGACGTCGTGATAGCCGTGCTTCCTACCATTCCGGGCACGGTCAACATCGATCCCATAGTTAAGGAGGTGACTTGGGAGACAGACACTTACGGTCCTGAGTACTTCAAGGAAAGGGGAAAAGACAAACCGTTCCCGAAGCGGGTGAACATAAAAAAGGAACTTCAGGAAGCCGGGTGGATTCTGGACAAGGATGCTCAAAAGACAGCTAAATGGGATGACAACGGCGGTGACGGCAATGGCGGAAGCAGCTGCACCGGCCCCGACCGTGAAACCTTCGACGACAAAGGATTTGTCTTTTACATCCAGCACGGAAGCCGGGGAAACTCAGACGCCTACCAAGGATGCCGTACGTGGGTCGCAATCAAGAGGCCCGTCGTGAGCAAGTCAAACGCTCCTCGGATCAGCAAGGATCTGGATTGGCTGAAAGACACGGATCTGGACCTGCCCCCGGCTACGGATAGTTACAAAATGCTTATGACGACATACGATAAACGTGAGGTGTCCATCGCAAACAAGAACCAGGTTCCTTACGGGCTGTTCGATGTGATGATCGAAGGCAACGCAATCAAATTTCGCCCGAGACCTATGCGGGACTTCTGAACGGTTCCCAAATCTACCGTAACCCGGTGCGTGCCTACATGGCGGAATGCTCTATTCTGGTGAGGAGTCCAGGTTCACTAGGCGCAGAATGGCGCGGCGAATTTCCACCAAAACTGGCTAGGGGATCACACATCGTGTGAGGCGAATGACTCGCTTTTGATTGGCTGTGTGGCGTTGGGATGTGATTCTGTTGGCGATACTCAGATTGAGGAGGTATCGCGATGTCGGCCAATGAGATCGAGTTGGGAGCGTTCGGCGACGAGCGCCTGCAAAAAAGGGGGCCCAGTTGCTGGGCCACATGGTGGATCGACAGAGCGTTTGCGTTCGGCGACTGGCGGGAGGTTCTCGCGGCCGGATCGTTGGCTTTGGCCGGTTCCTGGCGAACGGGCGCGTGACGACGCAAAACCTGATCGAAGGATGGGGGTCGACGAGCTCGCAGGCCTGCGCGGGCCACCACGTGCTGGCGATCCAGGACACCAGCGAGATCAACTTTACGACCACGGCGCAGCATCGGCGAGGTTTGGGGGAGACTGGCAAGGGCCGGCAACGGCCGGGGCGTGCTGCTGCATGCGATGTTGGCGCTGGATGCGGGAACGGGCGAGGTGCTCGGGCTGGTATCGGGCCAGATCTGGACGCGCGAAGGCCGGGTGGAAACGCCACATAGCCAACGCTTGTCGAGCGACAAGGAATCGCACCGCTGGCTGACCACGGCCGAAGCCGCCAAGGGCGTGCTGGTGAGGGCTGCGATGGTGACGGAGGTAAGCGATCGCGAGAGCGACATCTACGTCAAGTGGGACCGCGTGCCGGCTGCGAACTTCCATATCCTGACCCGCGCCATGAGCGACCGCTTGATCGAGGGCGGCAAGCTCTCGACGGCAAAGCTGCAGCCGGCCGGTGAAGCCGATGTGGAGCTGCGCGCTCGTCCTGGCCGGCCGGCGCGCACGGCCCATCTGGTGGCCCGCTTCGGCCAAGTCGCCCTCAAGCGCCCACAAAACTGCATCGAAAAAGGGCTGGCCAAGACAGTGACGGTGAGCTTGGTGGAAGTGCTTGAGGTGGGTGCACCTGCGGATGCCGAGCCAATCGTGTGGCGCCTGCTGACCACCTATAGCGTTCAGGACGCAGCCATGGCTTGGCAGGTGGTTGCCTGGGACCGGATGCGCTGGACCATCGAGCAGTTCTTCCGCACCTTGAAGCAGCAAGGCCTGCAACTGGAGGACAGGCAGTTGGAAACCGCCGAGCGGTTGATGAAGCTGACCGCCATCGCCGCGCGCGCCGCCTGCATCATCGTGCAGCTTGTCCAAGCCCGCGACGGAGCATCCGCTCAATCCGCCGAGATCGTCTTTACGCCCGCCGAGATCGACACCTTGCAGGCCCTGGTGCCCAAGTTGGAAGGCAAGACCGCTCTCCAGAAAAACCCTCACCCGCCCAAGTCCTTGGCCTGGGCCGCCTGGATCGTCGCCAA
The DNA here is from genome assembly GCF_040323385.1 of Mesorhizobium sp. M0045. Classification (NCBI taxonomy): domain Bacteria; kingdom Pseudomonadati; phylum Pseudomonadota; class Alphaproteobacteria; order Hyphomicrobiales; family Phyllobacteriaceae; genus Mesorhizobium; species Mesorhizobium sp. M0045. The sequence continues at coordinate 8,141 of NZ_JAMYUY010000013.1, read as the reverse complement.
ACTCGGAGGATGGGACGGCTATCCCAAATCCAAACCACCAGGCCCAATCACTTTCCGCCACGGCCTTCAGTACTTCCAATCCATCGCGCATGGCTGGAGCCTGCGAGATGTGTGAATCGCCTAGCCAAAACCGGGGAGAGGCCGAACCAGTAGAGCTCCCGCGGCTGGGGCTGACTAAACCCGCCCGCATTTGACCCAATTGGGTCATGCGGCGATGGCAATCCTACTTATGATGCCTACCGACGCGCTTCACCCTTGAGGGTGAAGCGCGCAATGCTTCGGTTCCTTACAATGAGGCCAATCTCTCGCTCTCCCGAATAATCGGTTGTGGGGAAGGCAATGAAATCTCGCAAACTGTGGTGCATCGCGGTGCTGGTGCCGTCTTTCTTGGCGAGCGAAGCCCAAGGGACTGACTACTTGTTCCACGTATCGTGCCAAAACACCAACCTCGTGGTGGAATGGAAAACAGGAGACATCAACCCAGGACGCGAGTTGCTCAGGGTGTCGACCAGCACCAAATACCCCAACTGCACGGTTTCGGATTACAACCAAGCCCGTGACAGAAATTTGCCTCGCGAGACATACGAGCATGTTGCTGGCGTGATAGCCGGGATAACCCTGATCGGAACGATAATTTGCCACTTCTTCGGCTGCGGTTAGGGGTTTGGATGCGAAACAAACCGTTGCGCCCCTGCCGATTGCGCTCGGCGATCCCCAATCGGACCTTGTACTCGTTGTTGACTCCATTCACGAGTTGACCCGCGCATTGCGCGTGCTCACGCATCCCGACGGCCGTCACCTACAGCGCGTCAAAGCCTTCTTCGAACTCGTGGGTCTCGGACGTCGAAGCGATGAAACCGATCTTGAACGTCCGCTCTGAATATTTACGGCCCGAACCCGTCAGTCCGTTTGCGGCCGAAACAGACCTTTGCCGAGCGGCGATCAGCTTGGCGCGATAACCTTCCCCTCCGTCGCTTTTCGGCAGCAGACATCGGCCCGCGCGAGGTGGGGCGTTCGCTTGGGGGCGACTCCGGCGACGGTGAGTTTGTTCCGTTCCGCCAAAGGGGGGTTGCTGGTGTGGATCCTGTTTTGGGGTATTCTCTTCGTTGAGGGATGGGCCTAGTCGACTTTCGATTGCGGTCGCTTTAGCTCGGCCGCTCCGCTCGGAGGAGCCTCTGATTGCGATGGCGCGCTTTGCCCACCTTGCCCTTCTCGCCGTTGGATTGTTGCCTGGAATTGCGCTGGCTGGGAAGCCTTTCGTCCCGAGCTGGATCAAAAACGATCCGGCAGCGAAGAGGGTGGCTATAGAGATTGTCGCCGATTGGAACCAAGTCGAGCGGTATCGCAGGGACAACATCCGGACCGACATTATCGACTTCAACGGCTACTGGGGCGGCAATCTCACGATCATCGTGCTAGGAGAACGGTCGGTCCAGATCGAGTTCATCAATGGCTCCTCGAATTTCAGGCATGGTCTGATGGTGACCAGGGTTTATGCTCGGTCAGAGATGCCAGTGAAGTTAAAGGCTGAGGATGCAATTTGGGGGGCGTACACCGCGCCGCTAGAGGGGATTAAGATTAATGAGAGGAGACAACTCAACTTTGTTGCTCAGCAGGCGGCGAATTATTTCCTGGCCTGTCCGAGACAAACGCACCTGATGGACGGAGACTGGATCGGTTTCGAGGTGAGAGGCAATCTTGAGCGGGCCATGGCAATCGTCCATGAAGACAAGTCCGCAGGAGCGGCCCCCAGGACGTCCATAGGGTTACGCGAGCAAACCAGCGCTATGGTTTCGTCGTGGAGATCATTGCAAATCCATCGCGCCTTACCTTGAAACTCGAAAGTCTGGCCCCGCCCGACCGGTTTAGAACTGCCCCTGGTTGCCAAGCATCCAAACAAGCCTTTGGCGCAGCCGGAGCATCGGCGAGGGCTAATTTGGGCCGTAGTGTCGAAGCGTCGGCTTGTGGAGCCGCGTTCCAAAGCTTGATCCACAAGTCGCCTTTTGGCGCAGATTGACCTACTTAGGCCGCTCCCGTGCGCGACCACTTTCCGGCCGATCGAGACGTAGAGTGCTCCCACAGAGCTGACTTCCGTCTATCGGAAGGAGTCGGGCGGATTCCCCCATAGCCGACAATCTGCTTCCGTGACCCAAATCGGGCATGGATGGCGCGAACGGCTTCCCACATAGACGTTGACAGAACCAGCAACGCTGAAAAGCGGACATCGACCTGCAGTGGCTCAGATTATACCATAGTCTCCAAGCACATTGGAGCTATATCACCTTTTCGACCGACGCCAACCAGCCGCGCGCGCCTCGGCCTCTAAACAGAACATTCGCTCGCCCTTGGCTGGGCTGATCACTGTCTCGTCATAGAAACGCTGGCCGGGGAGGTGGTAGATGCGAACGCCCATGTTGCTGATGTTGCCCTTGATGTCACATGAGCCGGAGAGCAGTCGAACTGGACTCGTGATTTCAGGCCCAGGCGCCGCCTGCTTCGCGGCACGCCATTCCCACGCCGGTTGAAACTCGCCTTGCCAGATGCCTCGCTTCGCCAACCGAGCTTTGTCCTGATAGCTCGCGTAGGCGCCGCCCGAATGGAGCGGCCAATCCATCGCGTGGCCGGAGGGGGATGAAGTCGGTGGATACGATTGCCCGTGTTCGGCGCGCTTTTTATGTTCAAGGCTGGTCTGTCAAACGGATTTGCCGGGACCTTCATCTGTCGCGCAACACGGTGAGCAAGATCCTCAGGTCTGACGAGACGTCCTTCTCCTATGAGCGCGAGCGGCAGCCGATGCCGAAGATCGGACCCTGGCAGGACCAGTTCGATGCGCTCCTGAGCAGCAACCGCGGGAAGTTTGGCCGTGACCGCCTGACGCTGGTGCGGATATACGAAGAGCTTCACCGGCTTGGCTACGAAGGCGGCTATGATGCGGTCCGGCGCTACGCCAAGAGCTGGGCGAAGGCGCAAGGGTCGGCGTCGGAGGACGCCTATGGGCCGCTGTTCTTCCCGCCCGGCGGTTTCAACTGAGTGGCGTTGTGAAGTGATGCACGCATCAGGGAACCACAAGAATTAGTTGCAAATGTATTAAATATTACTAATATTTCGCTCAACCGCAGGCGTTTTAGGTGGGGCAATGAAAAGGTTATGGTTGCCGATTCTGATCTTGGCTGGCCTCGTCGCGATCGGTGTCTGGTCGTTCATAAGACAGGACACTGATGCAGCGCTCCAGTCGCAGCGACAAACCGAACAAAAGGCGGAACTGCAGGCACTGACAGACTTTAAGGCGTGGCTGGCCGCACAAAAGAGCACGCCCGATCCGCTTGCGACGAGGGCCTTCCTGTCGCAGCCGATTATCGACAGCGTCCTATCGGCCTTTGATGGGATCGAGTTGAAGCTGCTTGAAGCCCAGGATATCACCCTAAAGCTAAAGAGCGTCAGGTCTGACTTTCGTGCGGGCTTCCCAGGGTTGACGATTGTAGCGACCGCCGAAAAATCCGGGGTGACGGCAGATGTTTCAACGGTCGCCCGTCTTGAACCGGTCTTTGACAGCAATACGCTCCGGCTAAAAGTTCATGTCGACAGTTTGGTGCCAAAGATTTCTTGGCGTTTCATCGACTTCAATGTGCGCGGTTTGGTCCGGGATCTTTTGCAGGCGAAGGTTGTGGAGGCGATCAACAGGGATGATGCGCTCGGCGTGGTTTCGGTGCCACTGTCGCAAAGCCAGACATTCGCCTTGCCGTCTACGCAAATTCCATTCACCACGACAGGGGTAAAGGCCGTTATGACACTTCCCTCGTTTTCGGGAACCGTCACGGCGCACCTCTCGCGGGTAGTCGCGATGCCGGAAGGCATTTACGTCTACGCAACTCTCGATACAGGAACAAAGTGATGCGACTGATCCATAGAGGAGCATGTCTTTCTGCGCTGGCCGCAATGTCGGCATTCTCTGTCATTCCGAGCGTTGCTGACGAAGATCTGCCCGCTCAGATCGAGGTGATCCGCGCCGATGTCATCAAGCTGATGGAAGGCACCCGCGTGTCCGATGCGGACATTGCCATGTCGATCCCGCTTGCTCCGGTGTCCAAGGCACTCGCTGCGTTGAACGCAGCGCCGCCTGACCAGCGGACGATCAAAGTGAATAGTACGGGGGCCAATGGATTTTTCTGGAAGGATGACCCTACATGGTGCGGCTCGTTTGCTGAGCTAGGCGGTAATGACGGCCTTCAGGCGACGGCGGCGCTCTCCGGATTTGCAATGGAGATTCCCGACACGAGTTCTATCTTGGTCAGTGTCAATTCAGCTGTTTCCCTCCAAAGGGCCAACGTGCATTGGCACTTCAGGGGCAGGCGGGTGGCTGGTCCTTTTGGCATTGGCAATGTCTGCCCGCCAGGTGGCGGATTCGGGGGTTCAATTGGCGCTACCGGACAGACGAGCTTCTCGCTTCGCACCGTTGCAAGGCTGAGCCAGGATCCGGGAGATGGAGGCTTCCGCTACGACATTTCCATTGTTTCGCCAGCGGCCATCAATATGACGCTCAGTATCGGATTCCAGGGCATTGGGAATCTTGGAATTCCTCAAAAATTCGATGTGCCCAAGGGCATTCTGGCGAGCGGCAAGATACCGCTGCTCTTCCAGAATAGCGGCATCGTCAAGCTTCCAGACGGCACCTCCCGCAGCTATTCGGTAGCGATCACGCCGAAAACCCTTGAACTGAGTCCTGCCGCGGTATCAGGGTTGTGGACCGGAAAGGTGGAATTCAAACCTGTGTCCTGACAAAGAGCCATAGTCACTCGTCAGGTGCGGTTCCCTTGGATGGTCGAGGAGAACACGTTTGACGAGTTAGATGTTCGGTCCCGGCATTTGCTGGAGCGGATTGATTTTGAAGCGCTCCGGTTGTGACGCCCACGCCTTGCAGATGAACTCGTAGGGCGTGAGACCCTTGAGGGTCTTGAGCCTGCGGGCGAAGTTGTAGCGGCAACGAAGTCGGCGAGATGGGTGCGTAGTTGGTCATGGCTCTCGTAGTAGAAGCGCTTGACGGTGGCGTCCTTGATGGTCCGGTTCATTCTCTCGACTTGGCCGTTGGTCCCCGGATGCCTGGCTTTGGTCGTCGGTGCTCGATGTCGTTCCTGGCGCAGGCGTATTCGAAGGCGTGAGCACGGAAGATCTCGCCACTGGCGATTGCCTCCTTGATCAGCGGCACCGCCGAGCCACCGGCACCGGGGGTGGTGAACTGGATGCCGTTGTCGGTAAGCACGGGGTGGATCTTGTAGGGGACGGCCGCGATCAGCCGCAGTAGAAAGTCTCTCGATACGGCGGTGGGGGCCTTCTCGTGCAACTCGACGAAGGCGAACTTCGAGGTGCGGTCCATAGCGACGAACATGTGCAGTTTGCCCTGCTCGGTTCTGACCTCGGCAATGTCGATGTGGAAGTAGCCGATCGGGTAGCTCTTGAATTTCCTCTTCGCCGGTTTGTCGCCCTCGACATCCGGGAGCCGGCCGATGCCATGGCGTTGCAGGCAGCGATGCAATGAAGACCGTGTCAGGTGCGGGATGGTCGCCTGAAGCGCATAGAGGCAGTCGTCGAGCGGCAGCAGCGTGTAGCGGCGGAAAGCGACAATGACCGCCCCCTCCTCAATCGAGAGCACCGTCGATCTCGGTTCCTTCGGGCCAGTGGGCAGATCGGTGACCGAAGCTCGCCTCTTCCACTTCGCAACCGTCTTCTGGTTGATCGTAAGACCGTATGTCCGCCTCTGCCGGTAAGGTGGCTCGCCCTACACTGCGCGTTCGAGGGTTGCTCGGGCGGGCCGAGCCGATCCTCACCACAGGAGGACGAGCCGTGGCGGATTATAGAGAAGCATTTGTCGGGATCGATGTTGCGAAGCTGAAGAACGCTATTGCGATTGCGGAGGCAGGCCGGGAAGGAGAAGTTCGCTTCTTCGGCGAGGTCGACGCGTCGGCTACCAGCATGCGGCGGGTCATCGGCCGGATCGCCAGCCGCTTTGATCACGTGCATTTCTGCTACGAAGCTGGGCCGACGGGGTACGGCCTTTATCGCCTGATCCGGTCGCTCGGGCACGAGTGCACCGTGGTTGCGCCATCATTGATACCGAGGAAGCCTGGGGATCGGGTAAAGACGAACCGTCGCGACGCTATCTCCCTCGCCCGGCTATTGCGGGCCGGCGAGCTGACGGCGGTTTGGGTTCCCGATGAAGGGCACGAGTCCATGCGGGATCTCGTCCGAGCCCGAGCTGCGGCAGTTGAGACGCTGCGCGTCCACCGCCAGCAGGTGAGCGCATTCATGCTCAAGCACGGCCGTAGCTATCGTAAGACCGTATGTCCGCCTCTGCCGGTGAGGTGGCTCGCCCTACAGTGCGCGTCCGAGGGTTGCTCGGGCGGGCCGAGCCGATCCTCACCACAGGAGGACGAGTCGTGGCGGATTATAGAGAAGCATTTGTCGGAATCGATGTTGCGAAGCTGAAGAACGCTATTGCGATTGCGGAGGCAGGCCGGGAAGGAGAGGTTCGTTTCTTCGGTGAGGTCGACGCGTCGGCCATTAGCATGCGGCGGGTCATAGGCCGGATCGCCAGCCGCTTTGATTACGTGCATTTCTGCTATGAGGCTGGGCCGACCGGGTACGGCCTTTATCGCCTGATCCGGTCGCTCGGGCATGAGTGCACCGTGGTTGCCCCATCATTGATACCGAGGAAGCCCGGCGATCGGGTGAAGACGAACCGCCGAGACGCCATTTCCCTTGCCCGGCTATTGCGCGCCGGCGAGCTGATCGCGGTGTGGGTTCCCGATGAAGGGCACGAGTCCATACGGGATCTTGTTCGCGCGCGGGCGGCCGCGGTCGAGACGCTACGGGTCCATCGCCAGCAGGTGAGCGCATTCATGCTCAAGCACGGCCGTAGCTATCCGCGAAAGAAGAGCTGGACGATGCGCTATCTACGCTGGCTTCAGGAACAGCGGTTCGATCATCCCGCGCATCAGATCGCACTCCAGGAGATGGTCGAGGCGGTGCGCGTCTCGAAAGAGCGGGTCGAGCGGCTGGAGCGTGTGATCGAAGAGTTCGTCCCGGCCTGGTCGCTGGCACCGATCGTGTGGGCGCTTCAGACATTGCGTGGGGTAGACCTGATTGTCGCCGTGACGTTCGTCACCGAAGTCGGCGACGCCAGCCGGTTCGAAAGCCCACGCCAGCTCATGGGATATCTCGGTCTGGTTCCCGGCGAGCGCTCAACCGGGGAGACGGTCCGGCGCGGCGGCATCACAAAGGCAGGCAACGGTCGGGTTCGCCACATGTTGGTCGAGAGCGCCTGGACCTATCGACATCCGCCCAAGGTCGGGAAGGCGAAGCTATACCGATTAGAGCAGGCGCCACCGAAGGTGCGTGAGATCGCTTGGAAGGCGCAGTCCCGCCTGACAGCCCGCTATCGCATGCTGAGCGCTCGGGGCAAACGGACAACGGTCGTCTGCACCGCGATCGCCCGTGAACTGGTCGGCTTCATGTGGGCAGTCGCAAGAGAGGCGCGCGTCACCTGATCGCTCGCCGCGACGACGCACATCTCGCGCATGGGCGGAGGCGGGACCACGGCAGGGGAATGCCCGTCAGACGCTTTGTGGCCGGCAACATGGCCGACGCCCGCAGTAAGATAGGAACAGCCCCGGACGCACAATCGGGAATGCGGTAGTCAACCCGCGCATCAGAGCTTGATCACCGACGTCCTTCAGTTCCGCCTCCACCCATGCGCGACTATCAGAATGAGCAGCCGTTCCTCGGATCGGGCGACCTCCTGCGTTCCAAACCTTGACAGCGGACATCAGAGCGCTGTTCTCAGGCCACGGCCCTGAGCTCGGGAGCCGGGATGTAGGCCCAGGGCAGCAGGTCGTCGATCTGGCTGTTCGGGTGGCCATTGACGATCCTGGTGAGGACATCGGCGAGATAGCCAAGGGGCTCGACGCCGTTGAGTTTGCAGGTTTCGATCAGCGAGGCGACGACTGCCCAGTGTTCGGCGCCGCCATCGGAGCCTGCAAAGAGGACGTTCTTGCGATTGAGCGCAATCTCGGGGTCATTCTGCCCATGTTGGGCAGGAGGTCGAAGTCCATTATCGTTGGCATCCGTATTTCGGACGCCGGCTTCGC
>NZ_JAMYUY010000012.1:0-181243 GCF_040323385.1 Mesorhizobium sp. M0045 | reverse complement strand
GGCCACCGCCCAGGTGACATTGGCGGCGATCGCCTTCAACATGCGCCGATGGGCCGCCATCACGGGATAGGTGCGCCCGCAGCCCGGCCGCCCGGGCCGAAACCGCCGCCGAAACCCCAAACAAGGGGGCGGAGCTCACAAAGACGAGCGAAATCCCTGCGATCCCGCCCCATCCAAACATCCCCCGGTTACTGCGCAACAGGCCCCACGGGGGGAGATCGGCAGCTTCGGCGGTTGCTCTAAACGTCCAAAGCCCCAATCGCTTCTGCTGGACTCGTGTTACCCGGTGCCGGACAATACATCTTGATCGACTGAGTCCCTGTTAGGCGGCGCGAAAAAACCATGGCGGATGAGAGACTTCCACGCGATCCCTTGCTGCGCGAGGCCTATGCAAAGGCATCGCGGGCAGAGGCGGCGGCGCGTCGGTTCATTCATCTGCGCGTGCATTCGGCCTATTCGCTGCTCGAAGGTGCCTTGCAGCTCGGCAAGATCGTCGGCCATGCGGTGCAGGACGAATGCCCGGCAATCGCCGTCACCGACACCAACAACCTGTTCGGTGCGCTGGAATTCGCGCAAAAGGCAGTGAAGGACGGCATCCAGCCGATCATCGGCTGCCAGATCGACCTCGCCTTTTCCGGTGAGGCGAACGACAGCCAGCGCGACCGCAGGCGGCAGGGGCCGGAGATGCGGCCGGTGGTCCTGATCGCCGCCACCGAGGCCGGCTACGGCAATCTGGTCAGGCTGGTCAGCCGCGTCTACCTTGAGACACCGCCCGGCGAGGCGGTGCATCTGACGAGCGAGATGCTGCAAGGCCATTCCGACGGTCTGATCTGCCTTACCGGCGGGCCGCGCGGTCCGATCGGCAATGCCTTGAAAGAGGACCGCCGTGAACTCGCCGAGACCCGGCTGCTGGCGCTCAAGGGCCTGTTCGGCGACCGGCTCTATGTCGAACTGGAACGGGTCTCCGGCTACGACCGCGCGATCGAGCAGTCGTCGGTCGATCTCGCCTACCGCCACGATCTGCCGCTGGTTGCCACCAACGAAGCGTTTTTCTTCTCTCGTGAAGACTATGAGGCGCATGACGCCCTGATCGCCATCGCCGAAGGCTCCGTGGTTGCGGCCGATAATCGCCGCCGCCTGTCGCCCGACAATTTCCTGAGAAGCCAGGCCGACATGGCGAGGCTGTTCGCCGACCTGCCGGAAGCGATCGACAACACCGTCGAGATCGCACTGCGCTGCTCCTACTATCCGAAGACACGAAACCCGATCCTGCCGCGCTTTGCCGGCCGCGATGTCGCCGACGCCGATGCGGCGGTCAAGGCGGAGGCGCAGGAGCTTGCCAGGCAGGCGCATGAAGGACTGGAGGCGCGGCTGGCGGCGCACGGGCCGACGCCCGGCTATACAGTCGAGCAATATCGCGAGAGGCTGGATTTCGAGCTCGGGGTCATCGAGAAGATGAAATATCCCGGCTATTTCCTGATCGTTGCCGACTTCATCAAATGGGCCAAGGCGCAAGGCATTCCGGTCGGCCCGGGCCGCGGATCAGGCGCCGGCTCGCTGGTCGCGTATTCGACGACCATCACCGACATCGATCCGCTGCGTTTTTCGCTGCTGTTCGAGCGCTTCCTCAATCCCGATCGCGTGTCGATGCCCGACTTCGACATCGACTTCTGCCAGGACCGGCGCGAGGAGGTCATCCGCTACGTCCAGCAGAGATACGGCCGCGACCAGGTCGGCCAGATCATCACCTTCGGTACCCTGCAGGCGCGCGCCGTGCTGCGCGACGTCGGCCGCGTGCTGCAGATGCCTTACGGGCAGGTCGACAAGCTGAGCAAGATGGTGCCGTCGAACCCGGCCAATCCGGTCAAGCTCGCCGACGCCATCGCCAACGAGCCGCGCTTTGCCGAGGAGGCCGAGCGCGAGCCGATCGTACAGACGCTGCTCGACACGGCGCAGAAGCTGGAAGGTCTGTACCGTCACGCCTCGACTCATGCCGCCGGCATCGTCATCGGCGACCGGCCGCTGTCAGAACTGGTGCCGATGTACCGCGATCCGCGCTCGGACATGCCGGTCACCCAGTTCAACATGAAATATGTCGAGCAGGCCGGGCTGGTGAAATTCGACTTTCTTGGCCTGAAGACGCTGACCGTGCTGGACAGGGCGGTCAAGCTGATCCGCCGCCGAGGCATCGAGATCGATCTCGCCCACATTCCGCTCGACGACCCGGAAACCTACGCCATGCTGTCGCGCGGCGAAGTGGTCGGCGTCTTCCAGGTGGAAAGTGCCGGCATGCGCAAGGCTCTGATCGGCATGCGGCCCGACTGTATCGAGGACATTATCGCGCTCGTTGCGCTCTACCGGCCGGGACCGATGGAGAACATCCCGACCTACAACGCCAGAAAGCACGGCGAGGAGGAGATGGCGTCGATCCACCCGAAGATCGACCATCTCGTCAAGGAGACGCAAGGCGTCATCGTCTACCAGGAACAAGTGATGCAGATTGCGCAGGAGCTCTCCGGCTATTCGCTGGGCGAAGCCGATCTGCTGCGCCGCGCCATGGGCAAGAAGATCCGCGCCGAGATGGACAAGCAGCGCGAGCGCTTTGTTTCGGGCGCGGTCGAGCGCGGCGTCGGCAAGCCGCAAGCCGACTTCATCTTCGACCTGCTGGCAAAGTTTGCCGACTACGGTTTCAACAAATCGCATGCCGCCGCCTATGCCGTCGTCTCTTACCAGACCGCCTATCTGAAGGCGCATTACCCCGTCGAATTCCTGGCGGCATCGATGACGCTCGACATGGGCAATACGGACAAGCTCGCCGATTTCCGTCAGGATGCGCTGCGCCTCGGCATCGAAGTGGTGGCGCCGTCGGTGATGACGTCGTTCCGGGATTTCGAGGTCGGCGAGAACCGCATCTTCTATTCGCTGGCCGCGCTCAAGGGCGTCGGCGACGCCGCAGTCGAGCACATCGTCGCCACGCGCGGCGAAAAACCGTTCAAGAGCCTCGCCGATTTCTGCGAAAGGGTCGATCCGAAGATCGTCGGCAAACGCGTCTTCGAGAGCCTGATCATGGCCGGCGCGCTCGACTGCTTCGGTCTCGACCGGGCGGCGATGATGGCCGGCGTCGAGCGGATGATGGGGCTGGCGTCCTTGGCGCAGCAGAATGCCGTCACCGGCCAGCACGACATCTTTGGCGCCTCGCTGGGCGCACAGTCGCAGGCACTCAACTTGCCGGCGACCGACCCCTGGCTCGCCGCCGACCGCCTGCACCGTGAATTCCAGGTGGTCGGGTTCTATCTCTCGGCGCATCCGCTCGACGAATACAAGGCGGCGCTGCAGAAAATGCGGGTGCAGACCTGGGCCGAATTCTCGGCCGCCGTCAAACGCGGTGCGGCCGCCGGCCGGCTCGCCGGGACGGTGACCACCAAGCAGGAACGCAAGACGCGCACCGGCAACAAGATGGGCGTCGTGCAGTTTTCCGACACGTCCGGCCAGTATGAAGCGGTGCTGTTTTCCGAGGGACTGGCGCAATATCGCGACCTGCTCGAGCCCGGCCGCTCGGTGGTCATCACCGTTTCGGCCGAGGACAGGCCGGAAGGCGTCAATCTGCGCATCCAGACCGTGCAGTCGCTGGAGGACGAGGCAAGCCGCGTCCAGAAGGCGTTGCGCATCTTCGTGCGCGACGCAGCACCGATCGGCACGCTTGCCGGCCAGCTTGCCGTCAAGGGCGAGGGACAGGTAAGCTTTGTGCTGATAAAGGATGACGGCCAGGGGGAGGTCGAGATCGAATTGCCCAGTCGTTATCGTATCTCGCCTCAGATCGCGTCAGCCATGCGCGCGGTGCCGGGCGTGGTTGAAGTGGAGCTGGTTTAAATACCGAAACCTTCGGGGTTTGGCGATTGGGGGCGCCATGGATGAACGCGCAGCCGCTTTCGAACTGACACGGATGGTCAACGGGTACCGCGTCTCGCAGGCGATCTCGGTCGCCGCGACGCTCGGCATCGCCGACCACATCAAGGACGGCAAGCGCTCGGCAGCAGATCTGGCAAGCCTGACCGACACACATCCGCGCGCGCTCTATCGGTTGCTGCGGGCGCTTGCGGCGGTCGGCATATTTCACGAGGCAGAGGACGGGCAGTTCTCGCTAACGCCGCTTGGCGGCGCCTTGCGCTCCGATGCTGAGTTTTCCGCTGCACCCTGGGCCGCCTTCGTCGGAAGACCCTATTACCGGCAAGCGTGGAGCGAACTGCTCTACAGCATCCAAACCGGCAAGAACGCATTTCGCCACGCGCATGGCAAGGGCGTCTGGGAATACCGGGCAGAGCATCCAGAGGAGTCCGCTATCTTCGATCGCGCCATGGCAGCGAATTCGCGCGGCGTGGCGGCAGCCATCCTGGCGGCGTATGATTTTTCGTCGTTTCCGGTCATCATGGACGTCGGCGGTGGCCAGGGCGCGCTGCTTGCCGAAGTCCTGGCCGCGACCCCGGGCAGCCGCGGCATCCTTTTCGACCAGCCGCATGTGGTAGCGCCGGCCGCCTCGGTGCTGGCGGCGAAAGGTGTCGCCGATCGCTGTGAGATCGTCGGAGGCGATTTCTTTGCCGAGCTGCCCGTGGCGGCCGACGCGCTGCTGCTCAAATGGATTTTGCATGACTGGGACGACGAGACCAACGTCGCGATCCTGCAAAACTGTCGCCAGGCGATCCGTGCGGGCGGCAAGTTGCTGGTTTTTGAGGCCGTGCTTGAGCCGCCCAATCAGGGGGCGAATGCCAAATTCTTCGACCTCAACATGCTGGTCGCGCCCGATGGTCAGGAGCGGACGGCCGATGAATTCAAGTCGCTGCTGGCAAAGGGTGGCTTCGAGGTGACCGAGATCATCCAGGCGGGGCCACGCATCAGCGTTGTAGAGGCAAGGCCGGTTTGATCGCGGCTGGCGCCATTTGCCGCAACCGCCGGGATCGGTCGGATGGCGCAAGCTTCCGCCTGCCTTGTCGACTGGACGGCTGTCGCAGCGAAGGCTGTCGCGATCGTCATGAAGGTAGCTGACAAGAACGGAGCCCAAGATATGTCAGCCTTGGCCCGGCTGCGCGACATGTTGCGCAAGCTGTATCACGGGCGCACAGCGGCGGCGTTCCGGTTTCAGCTTGCGGCTGTTGTCATCGACCTTGCCATCATTGCCTTTTTCATCGCCACGCCGGTGATCCAGAAGTCGTCTTCGTTCCTCTGGCTGGACTACTCCGTGGCAGCACTTGTCGCCGCCGACATGATTGCCCGGCTGCTTGCCTCCAAGGACATGCTGCGCCTGATGAAACAGCCGGCGTCGTGGATTGATGCCTTCATCCTGCTGACTCTGCTGATGCCTACGGCGCTGGCCAATCTCGGTTTTTTGCGCATCCTGCGGCTGTGGTCGCTGTCGCGTAGCGGCGCGCTGTGGCGATTTCTCGAGATGCGCGGCTTCAGGCGATGGCGCGAGGCGAGCCGTGCGGTCATCAATTTCCTGACATTCCTCTTTGTCATCACGGGTTTCGTCTACACCTTCTTCTTCCGCACCGTGGGTGGTCTCGAGGGCTATGTCGATGCGCTGTATTTCACGGTCGCCACGGTCACCACGACCGGTTTCGGTGACATCGTCCTGCCCGGTGTGGCCGGCAAGCTCACCGCGATCGCCACCATGATCATTGGCATATCGCTGTTCGTCCGGCTTGCACAGGCGCTCTTCCGTCCCACCAAGGTGTTCTTTCCTTGCCCGCAATGCGGGCTGCAGCGGCACGAGCCCGACGCCGTTCATTGCAAGGCCTGTGGGCACGTTCTGAACATACCCGACGACGGCGATTGAAACGCAGGGCTACGCTGCCGCCACTTCCGCAGGTTTGGCGGCTTTTTTCTGCAGATTGAGCAGATTGCCAAGCAGGATCAGCAGGGCGCCGCCGGCGGTGAAGGCGTCGATCTGCTCGTGATAAAGCAGCCATCCGATCATCGCCGACAGCGGTACGCGCAAAAAGTCCATTGGCGAGATGACCGTCGCATCGGCGTAGACAAGTGCGCGGGCCATGCAGAAATGCGACGACATGCCGGTAAACGCGATCAGCAGGATCCACGGCCAGAGTTCGAGCGGCGGGTTGCGCCATTCGTAAAGCGCCGGGACGAGGCCAAGCGCCGACTGGATGATCAGCATCCAGAAGATGATGCGCACGACGCTGTCCGTCCGCGTCAGCGACTTGACGAGAACCACCGAGACCCCGAAGCAGACCGCTGCTCCCAGCACGATGACATGCCCCGGATTGACTGCGCCGACGCCCGGACGCACGATGATCACCACGCCGATCAGCCCCAGCACGATCGCTGCCAGCCTTGGCCGGGAGAGCCTTTCGCCAAGGAAAGCGACCGCCAGCAGCGCAGTCCAGATCGGCGTCGTGAATTCGATCGAGATCAGCACCGCAAGCGGGATCAGCGTCAAGGCATAAAGCCAGGCAGCCTGGCCGGTATAGTGGACGACGTTGCGGGCGATATGAGCCAGCGGGCGTCCGGTGCGCATTGCCGGAAAACCGCCTGACATCATGACCAGCGGCAGCAGGATGAAAAAGCCGATCACCGAGCGCAACTCGAGCACCTGGAAGACGTTGAGTTCTGCCGTCGTGGCGCGGCCGGCCACCGACATCGCCAGGAACGAGGCGATCGACAGCGCCATCCAGAATGCGGCCTTGGGGATCGAGGGTGCGGGTGCCATGGGCGCTATGTCGCAAGCCGGCGCTTTCATCGCAACCGCTAGCCGGCGCATTCGACTGGGCCAGCCGTGAAGCGTTGCAAACAGTGATGTTGAAGCCGGAACCCGCTGCTGAGGGAAGCGTTGGTCCCTCAGTGTTTGCGTGCTGTGTTTTGGATACCAACGAGGAGCGGTCCGATGAAATCACTTGCACGATTTGTACTTGCCGGGTGCCTGACGGCCGGGGCCGGCGCAGCGCATGCCGACGATCCGGATTTTCTTCGCTCATTCCAGGGGAATTTTGCCGGCAAAGGCACCGTCAAGGTCACCACCGATGCGCCGACGGTGAATGTCTCCTGTCATTTCAATTCCGACGCAACGTCGAGCTCGCTATCGCTCGACGGCAGCTGCCGCGGTCTTATCGTGGTGACGCGCGCCATCAGCGCCGATCTCAAATCGAGCGGGACGAAATACACCGGCACCTATGTCGGATCGCGCACCGGGCCGGCGCAATTGAGCGGCAGCCGCTCCGGCAACGCGATCAATCTCGGCATTCGTTGGGCCAAGGAGGTAAATGGCGACCGCAGGGCGCAAATGACTGTTGAGAAAACCGGCGAGGACGGCATGCGGCTGACCGTTATCGATACCGATCCGAAAACCGGCAAGAGTGTGGTGACCAGCAGGATCGATCTGCGGCGCACCTGACTATCACTCCTCGACCGGTTCGGGCGGATGGGCATCGCGGCCCTTGCCGAAGGTATAGCCGGTTTCCACCGCCCTGCGGCCGAACTTGCCGCGCAGCTTATCGATAGCGCCTTCGGCCATGGCGCGCTTGCGTGACTGGACGTCGACCAGATCGGGCGGGTCCGCCCGGTCATCGTCGGAGAGGTCGCTGACGCCAATGCCGAGCAGCCGGTATTTCGTGCCGTCGGCCTCCTTGCGCAGCAGTTCGAGCCCGGTCTGAAAGATGCGGTCGGCCAGCCGGGTCGGATCGCCGAGCTGGCGATTGCGCGTACGGATCTTGAAATCCTGGGTCTTCAGCTTGAGGACGACGGTGCGTCCGGCAATGCCGGACTTTTTCAGCCGGGCCGAGACTTTTTCCGACAGCGCCCTCAGCACCGAAACCAGGTCGTCGACGGAGGCGATGTCGGTGTCGAAAGTGGTTTCCGCCGAGACGCTTTTCGCGTCCTGGTCGGGAACGACGCGACGGTCGTCCTCGCCGCGCGAGAGCCGGTAGAGCCGGTCACCCATAACGCCGTAGCGGCGCATCAGATCGCCGCGCTCCATGCGCTGCAGCTGGCCGATGGTGCGGATGCCGTCGCGCTCGAGCATGACGGCAAAGGCCTTGCCGACCCCCCAGATCAGCGTCACCGGCTGCTCGGCCAGGAAGCCGATAGCCTCGGTCTCGCCGATCACCGAAAAGCCGCGCGGCTTGCGGAAGTCCGATGCCACCTTGGCCAGGAACTTGCAGTAGGAAAGGCCAGCTGAAACGGTGATGCCGATCTCCTTTTCCACGCCGAGTGCGAAGCGCGCCAGCACCACCGCAGGCGGCAGGCCATGCAAGCGCTCGGTGCCGGCGAGGTCGAGAAAGGCCTCGTCGATCGAGAGCGGCTCGACCAGCGGCGTCAGCGCCTGCATCATGGCGCGCACCTCGCGGCCGACGCGCACGTATTTTTCCATGTCCGGCGGGAGGACCACCGCTTCGGGACAGGCTTCGAGCGCCTTGAACATCGGCATTGCCGAGCGAACGCCATGGATCCGGGCGATGTAGCAGGCGGTGGATACGACGCCACGCTTGCCGCCGCCGATGATCAATGGCCGGTCCTTCAACGCCGGGTTGTCGCGCTTTTCGACCGCCGCGTAGAACGCGTCGCAGTCGATATGGGCAAGGCGCAACCGGTAGAGCTCCGGATGGCGCGCGAGCCTTGGACTGCCGCAGCGCTCGCAACGGCGTGCCTCGCTGCGCTGAAAATTCAGGCAGTCGCGGCAAAAACCGTGTTCGGGGTTGTTGACAGGAGCCGCCATCGCTGCGAACATAAAGAGAACAAATGCAATGGTACGTCAGGACGGACGCCACGACAAGGCGGTGGGCCGGGAGAGAGCTCATGAATACGACCATAGCGCCGCTAGTGCCTGAGCTTTGGGCGGATTTCGAGGATCTTTTCGGCAAGCAGGGCGCCTGTTACGGCTGCTGGTGTACGCATTTCCGGTTAGCGCCTGCGGTGCGCCGCGCGAGCAATCGCGAGCGCAACAAGGACCACATCAAGGCGCGAATCGAGGCCGGGCCGCCGCCCGGCCTGTTGGCTTTCGAGGGTGGCCAGGCGGTCGGCTGGATGCAGATCGGCCCGCGTGCCGACGTGCCCGAATGGAACAACCAGGGCAGGGGGTCGGCGCCGATCGACCCCGCCGACGCCGCCGATCCGGGCGTCTGGGCGATCTCCTGCTTCTTCATCCGCACCAAGGCACGCGGCAGGGGCCTGTCGCACCGCCTGGTCCAAGGCGGCATCGAGTTCGCCCGCCAGAACGACGCGCGCCTGATCGAGGCCTGCCCCATCGACCTGTCGAAGGATTCGCGGTCGATCGGGCTGTTCGTCGGCTCGTCGCGGGTCTTCGAAAAGGCCGGGTTCCAGCGGTTGGTCGAACGCAAGCCAGGCCGACCGCTGGTGCGGCTGGTGCTTTAGGCAATGCCGCAGGCCATTCGGGTTGCGCCGCCTCGCCTTGCGGTTGGGGTGGTAATTTCCTACGAAATGAGAAAGTGCAGATAGTTCCAATGGCCCAACGGAGAATGAGCGTGAACCGTGTCCTGCCAGTCGTCTTTGTTCTCGCGCTCAGCGCACCCGCCTTCGGCCAAGCGGTCGACAGGCAAGGCGCAAAGCAGCTTTCCGACGACCTGGCGCACTATATCGGCAAGAAGCCGTTCGACATCGGGTTCGTGAAAATTTCAGTCGACGGCGATGCCTACAAGCTCGCTTTCGACTTCAAGCCGGTCACGGATTTGATGGCAAAGCAGCAGGCCTTCAAGTTCAACGTCACGCCTTACTTCATCTTGGTCAAGCCACGCAAGGATGGACACTGGGACGTTTCGGCGGACGTGTCCCCGAAGGGGTCTATCGATTTCGTTGGCCCTGAGGGGGCGCAGCACATCGACTTCTCCGTGTCGGACAACAAGTTCACCGGAGTTTATGACCCTGACCTGGCCGCTTTCGCGAGCGCAACCGGTTCGATGGCTGGCATGACGATGACCACCCGAGAGCCTAAGCAGCAGGCGGATGTCACGGTCGGCGCTGGCACTGCCGCAATAGTTTCGACCAAATCCGCAAATGGCGGCATCGATTTCACGGTGACGGAAAAAATAACGAACTTCGCCGAAACGATCAAAGTCAACGATCCCAAAAATGGGTTGAGTTTTCCGGCTGCTGTAAAAGCGCCTGAACTTTCCGTGGACGCGACCGGCAAGGGTTTGCGGACAAAGCCGCTGCTCGACCTGCTTGCTTTCATCGTGGCGACTGATGATGCAGCCAAATTCAAGGCGGATGAGGCGGAGTTCAAATCGCTTCTGACGGCAGCACTGCCACTGTGGGAGCGGATCGACGGCACCTACGGCTTCAATGACTTTGTGGTGGAGAGCCCGGTAGGCAAGTTCGGTGCGACGCAACTGAAGACCGCCGTCGGCATGGACGGCATCGCCAAGGACGGCAAGATCAACTACGCGTTCAAGGTTTCCGGCCTGACAATGCCACAGCAGGTGCTGCCCAGCTGGAGCGTTGCGTTGCTGCCGACGGATATCGACCTCAACTTCGGCGGCACCAACATCGATCTGGACAGCATGGCGAAGAAAACCATCGAAACCCTTGATTTCAGCAAGGATCCACCGCTGCCGGCAGATTTCGGCAAGCAGATCTTCGCCGATTTCCTGGCCAAGACGCCAAAGGCCATTCTCGGACACAGCACGATCAAGAACGGCAACATCGAGATTGCGATGGAAGGTGAAATGACGTTCCCCGGCAAGAAGCCCGAGACGAGCATGACCATCGATGTCGCGGGCTATGACAAGATCGTGGAGGCTCTGCAGACGGCGGCCAAGACCGAACCGGAAGCGGCACAGTATTTTCCGTTCGCACTCGCCGTCAAAGGGTTCGGCAAGGCACTGCCGGATGGTCGACTGGAATGGATCATCAACGCCAAGGCAGACGGCTCCGTCACGGTCAACGGCGCCATGCTGAAGCCGGCCGATGCCGTTCAGGACAACCCCATGATGGACCCAAGCGATGTTACCGTTCCGGATCATGGCTCGGGCGAGAATGACGATGGCGGGGCAGGGGCGAAGTTGAAACCCTAAATGCCGAGGTTGGAGCGGTTCATCGTTTCACGAAAACGCCAATCCGCTCCATGTCTTTGTTTTTGCGCAATTCCAGACGGAAAACCGTTTCACGCTTTCCTGGAATTGCTCTCCACGCGGCTGGCGTCAAAGCCCGAGTGCACTCACGATTTTCGGCGCGGCGATCTGTCTCGGGATCGTCCCTTATATCGAACGCTCATGATTGTCGTCGCCGAGCGGCAGCGCCCGCAATGCCTTGCCGACTGCGGCGGGCGGCGTTCCGGTCTCCTCGGAAAAACGCATCAGCGTCGGCTCGTGGGCAAGGATGAACTGCAGCACGCCGGCCAGGAATCCCGGTTCACCCGCCGCCTGGCGGATGGAATGAGCTTCGATGCCGGTGATCGCCAGGAAGCGGGGCAGAAGTTCCGGATCGGCGGCGACGAAGCCCAGCGCCTTTACGGCAATGGTTTCCGCTTCCTCGCGCATTGACGCTGCGTTTGCCATCGCTACCTTCCTTCGTGGGCGGAATCGTTCTGTTTTCGCAGTAGTGGCAAGTGTCGCCGGCAGCAAGCTCGCCGACCTGGAATCCGAACGCTTTTAGGGCGGCCGGTTTCCGTTTCGTCAATCATATTGCCGTATAGTGGGAACAGGTTTGGTGCGTGCCGACAAGGGGCGCATGACGGCACCCTTCGAGTGGAAGGTCAGCCGGGACGGGAAATCGATGCCAAAGAAGGTTATGATCGTCGAAGACAACGAGCTCAACATGAAGCTCTTTCGCGACCTCATCGAAGCGAGCGGCTACGAGACGGTGCGCACACGTAACGGCCTCGAAGCGCTGGATCTGGCGCGGCAGCACAGGCCGGACCTCATCCTGATGGACATCCAGCTGCCGGAAGTATCGGGCCTCGAGGTCACCAAATGGCTGAAGGAGGACGATGATCTCCACGTCATCCCGGTCATTGCGGTCACCGCCTTCGCCATGAAGGGGGACGAGGAGCGCATTCGCCAGGGCGGCTGCGAGGCATATATCTCCAAGCCGATCTCGGTGCCGCGTTTCATCGAAACCATCAAATCCTACCTGGGCGATGCCTGATGTATCTTTCCAGCCGAGCCGGAGCTTTGTGAAATGACCGCGCGGATCCTCGTCGTCGACGACATCCCAGCCAATGTCAGGCTGCTGGAGGTTCGGCTGCTCGCCGAATATTTCGAGGTTCTGACCGCCACCAACGGGCCGGACGCGATCGAGATCTGCGAGAACGGCAAGGTCGATGTCGTGCTGCTCGACGTGATGATGCCCGACATGGACGGGTTCGAGGTCTGCCGGCGGCTGAAGGGCGACCCGGCGACATCGCACATCCCGGTCGTGATGATCACCGCGCTCGACCAGGTTTCGGACCGGGTGCGCGGCCTCGAGGCCGGCGCCGACGATTTTTTGACCAAGCCTGTCAACGATCTGCAGCTGATGACGCGCGTGAAGAGCCTGGTCAGGCTGAAGTCGCTGACCGATGAGCTGCGGCTGCGCGCCTCGACGACACGCAATATCGGCATCGAGGAGCTTTTGAGCCGCAACTTCGCTACCGATGACGCGGTGCCGAAGGTGCTGCTGGTCGACGAGCGCAAATCCTCGTTCGAGCGCATCCAGAAGATGCTGCGCGGCAGTGCCGCTCTCGACGTCGCCAACGATCCGCATGCCGGCTTCTTCCAGGCCGCCGAGCTGCCCTACGAATGCGTGATGATCTCGACGGCCTTCGCCGATTTCGACCCGCTGAGGCTCTGCTCGCAATTGCGCTCGCTTGATCGCACCCGTTTCCTGCCGATCATCCTTCTGGCGGACGAGGGCGAGGAGGGGCGTATCATCCGCGGCCTCGAACTCGGCATCAACGATTATCTGATGCGGCCGATCGACCAGCAGGAGCTGACGGCGCGGCTGCGTACGCAGGTTCGCCGCAAGCGCTACAACGACCAGCTTCGCGCCAGCGTCACCCAGACCATCGAGATGGCGGTGACCGATGCCCTGACCGGCCTGCACAACCGCCGCTATCTGGACAGCCATCTGCAGACGCTGTTCGACCGCGCCGTAGCACGGCGCCGGCCGCTGTCGGTGATGATCACCGATCTGGATCGCTTCAAGAGCATCAACGACGCGTACGGCCATGACGGCGGCGACGACGTGCTGCGCGAATTCGCGCGGCGGCTGCGCAAGAATGTGCGCGGCATCGATCTAGCCTGCCGCTTCGGTGGCGAGGAGTTCGTGGTGGTGATGCCGGACACGGACGGCGCGGTAGCCGAAAAGGTCGCTGAGCGCATTCGCGCCGAAATCGCCCAACTGCCGTTTGCCGTTGGCAGCGAGGGCAAAGCGATCGAAGTCACCGTCAGCGTCGGCGTGTCGTCGGTGCTGAAAGGCGTGGACACGGTCGCGGCGCTGATGAAACGCGCCGACCTTGCGCTCTATGAGGCCAAGAGCGGCGGCCGCAATCGCGTTGTCGCCAAGGCGGCGTAGCACCATAGACGAATTAGCCAGTCAACCCGACAAGGTTACGAATTTACCTTAATCCAAGCGAGTTGCGAGGCTTGGTTAAGAAACTGTTGATTTTCATAAGTTGTTGCGCAAATGTGCAGCCCTTAGACGTAACCGGCACGAGGTCTAGATCGCCGGTTCGACCCAAAGAATACCCCATGATGCTCAGGTCCGCCGCATCTCCTGGGTCCGTGGGGTCGGCTGGCCGGCGCTGGCACATAGTGGCCTCCTCGTACCGCTGCCAAACGCCGGCCGGCCCCCAATTTTCAAAACACATCAGGATTCTGCGCCAAAACCCGGAAAACGCTTTGGTTTTGTTGCGGCAGCGACAGCGCCCTTTGAAATAGCCGGCTGGGCAGAGCGTATGCGCCCGCAGTCGGTTGACAGGGCCTGTCTTCTATGCAGAAATTGGTTGGACCATTGAGCCATTTGGTGACCCGTTGGCATGACCGAATTCGGCCTTTCCCCCATACAGGCAACTGCTCGCGACGACGCGGTGCTCAAGGCGCTGGCCGGCTTTGTAATGCGGGAAGCTCTCGGGCCCGGCCAGAGACTGCCGACCGAACGCATCCTGGCCGAGCGCCTCAAGGTCAGCCGCAACACCGTGCGCGAGGCGCTGACGCGCTGGGAAGGGCTCGGCCTGGTCGAACGGCGGCAAGGCAGCGGCACCTATCTCAAGGGAGTGGTCTCGCTGGACATGCTGCACATGCCGCTGACGCTGGCCGGCGGCAATGATTTCACCAGCCTGATGCAGACGCTGGAAATCCGCCGGGCACTGGAAGCGGAAGCCGCCGCCCTGTGCGCCGTTCGCGCGGACCAGGCCGAGATCACCGAGATCGCGCGCAAGCTCGACATTATGGAGCAGGCCTTCCACACCCGCGCAGGGATGTCGGCGGAGGAGGACTGGGAATTCCACCAGTCGATCTACCGCAGTTCCGGCAATCCGCTGTTCGAGCAGATCATCGCAGCCATGCACGAACTGTTCCACCGTTTCTGGGAACATCCGCTCGGCGTGCGTGATTTCGGCCACGCCAGCTTTCCTTACCACCGCACCATCTACGAACGCATTGCCGCGCACGATCCGGAGGGGGCCCGGGCCGAGGCGCTCAAGCTGATCGCCACCGTCGAGGACGATCTGAAGCGCGGCGCCGCCAAACTCGAACTTTCAGGCCAGAAATGAGCGATCATCCCGCCGGTTTCGAAAACGACTATCTCGCCGAGGCGGCGACGCTTCTCGCCCATGACGAACCTTTCCCCGGCGGTGCCGTGGTGCCGCCGATCTACCAGACTTCGCTCTTCACCTTCTCCAATTATTCGGAGATGGCCGATACATTCGCCGGCAGGCGACGCCAGCCGATCTATTCGCGCGGCGACAACCCGACGGTCATGGAGTTCGAGGCGCGTGTCGCCGCTCTCGAAGGCGCGGAGGCCGCGCGCGGCTTTTCCAGCGGCATGGCGGCGATCAGCGCCACGGTGCTTGCTTTCGTCGGTGCCGGCGAGCGCATGGTTGTCGTGCGCAATTGCTACGGCGATGCCTACCGGCTGTTCGAACGGCTTTTGCCACGGCTCAACATCAAGGTCGACTATGTCGACGGTTCCGATCCGGACGCGGTCGCCGCGGCACTCCCCGGCGCCAAGCTGCTCTACCTGGAAAGCCCGACGTCGATGATGTTCGAGCTCCAGGACATAACCCACCTGGCGCGGCTGGCCAAAGAGCAGGGCATCGTCACCACGATCGACAATTCCTGGGCGACGCCGGTGTTCCAGAAGCCGATTTCGCACGGGGTCGACCTGGTGCTGCATTCGGCCTCGAAATACCTCGGCGGCCACAGCGATACCGTCGCCGGTGTGGTGGCCGGTTCGGCTGCCCATATCCGACATATCAACGAGCAGACCTATTCCTACCTCGGCGGCAAACTTTCGCCTTTCGAGGCCTGGCTGTTGCTGCGCGGGCTGCGCACATTGCCGCTGCGGTTGCCGCATCACATGAAGAGCGGGCTGACCATCGCCGAACGGCTGAAAGCGCATGGCCATGTCGAGCGGGTCAACCACCCGGCCTATTCCAACCATCCGGGCAAGGCGACGCTTGCCGGCTATGCCGGGCTGTTCTCATTCGAGGTGACGGAAGACGTCGACATCCCGGCTTTCGTCGATGCGCTGAAACTCTTTCGCATCGGCGTCAGCTGGGGCGGCCATGAGAGCCTGGTCGTTCCAGCAAAGGCCTCGCTCGAGCAGACGCCGGGCCTGAATTCGATGGCGCGCTTCGGCGTCAGCCCGCGAACCATCCGGTTCAGTGTCGGATTGGAAAGTGTCGAAGGCCTGTGGGCTGACGTTGCCCAGGCGTTCGACAAAGCGAAAAGATAAATGGAGCCGTTCAAAATGGGAGTGCTGAACATGAAAAAACTGAGCATCCTTCTTGGTGCCGTCGCAGGTCTGGCGATTTCCGCCGGCAGCGTGCTGGCCGATTCCACGGTCAAGATGGTCGAGGTCATCACCAGCCCGCCGCGTACCGAATTCCTCAAGAAACAGATCGCCGAGTTCGAGGCGGCCAATCCGGGTGTCAAGGTCGAGCTGGTATCGCTGCCCTGGGGCCAGGCGTTCGAGAAGTTCCTTACCATGGTGCAGGCCGGCGACACGCCCGACATCGTCGAGATGCCGGAACGCTGGATGGGCCTCTATGCGACCAACGGCCAGCTCGAGGATCTCGGGCCATATATGGCCAAATGGGACGATGCCAAAACGCTGGGCGAGCGTGCCAAGCAGTTCGGCTCGACGGTCGACAACAAGCAGTACATGATCCCTTACGGCTATTACCTGAATGCGCTGTTCTGGAACAAGAAGCTGTTCAAGGAGGCCGGTCTGGACGGTCCGCCGGCAACGCTCGATGAATTCGTCGAGGACTCCAAAAAAATCTCGGCAATACCGGGCAAATACGGCTACTGCCTGCGCGGCGGCCCTGGCGCCTTCAACGGCATGCACATGTTCATGAACATTGCCGCGGGCAAGGGCGGCTATTTCAACGAGGACGGCACCTCGACCATCAACGAGGAAGGGTCGGTCAAGGGCCTGCAGATGCTCGCCGACATGTACAAGAACGGCCTGGCGCCGAAAGACGCGGTGAGCTGGGGTTTCAACGAGACCGTCACCGGGTTCTATAGCGGCACCTGCGCCATGCTGAACCAGGATCCCGACGCGCTGCTCGGCATCGCCGACAAGATGAGCGCCGACGACTTCGCCGTGGCGCCGATGCCAGTCGGGCCGAGCGGCAAATCCTATCCGACGCTCGGTTATGCCGGCTGGGCGATGTTCGCCAATTCCCAGCACAAGGACGATGCCTGGAAGCTGATGGCAACGCTTTTGTCGCCCAAGGACAATCTGGAATGGGCAAAGGAAGTCGGCGTCATTCCAATCCACAACGGCGCCGACCAGGACGCTCACTTCAGGACCGAGCAGTTCAAAGGCTGGTTCGAGGAACTGAATAACGGCGACAAATACGAGATGGTGACGCCTCCGACGCATCTGGAAAATCTCGGCAATTTCGTCGACCAGGTGGCGATCAAGAATTTTCAGGAAGTGCTGCTTGGTCAGAAGGCGGCAAAGGACGTGGCCGACGAATGGGCCAAGTTCCTGACCAAGGAACAGCAGGACTGGATGGCCAAGAACAAGAAATAGCTTTCCTCCCTTCTCCCCGTTCACGCGGAGAAGGTGTCACAACGTGACGGATGAGGGGCGGCGCCAACCCGTCGTGGCTCGTGTTGCCTCTCATCTGCCTGCCCGTCCTCCGCAGCAGCTGCGCTACGGCTGCGGGTGGTGGACCGGCATCTCCCCGTAAACGGGAAAGGCGCTGTCGCCAGCCATGCTTGCCCCAGGAGACAATCCAGCACCCATGACCTACGCCGTGTCCGAAATACGATCCATCGGCAGGCCGCGAAAAAAGTGGCTATCCCATGCCGCAATCGAGCCCTGGCTCTATCTCAGCCCGGCGATCGTGCTGCTGGTCGTCGTGCTGCTGGTGCCGCTGGTTATCGGTATCGGTTACTCGTTCCGCAAATTCTCCGCTTTCAAATCCGAATATGTCGGACTTGGGCAGTATCAGGCGATGCTGTCGGATCCCGTGCTCGGGCAGGCGCTCGTCAACACGCTGTGGTGGACGGCAGCCAGCCTGTTCTTCCAGTTCTTCCTCGGCCTTGGCCTGGCGCTGCTGCTAGACACGCCGTTCCGGGGCAGAAAGATCGTGCAGGCGGTGGTGTTCCTGCCCTGGGCGGTGCCGTCCTTCCTCTCGGGCCTGACCTGGGCCTGGCTGTTCAACCCGATCATCGGGCCGCTGCCGCATTGGCTCTACGCCTCGGGGCTGAAGACCGAGCCAACCAACGTGCTCTCCGATCCCTCGACAGCCATGTGGGGACCGATCGTCGCCAATGTCTGGTTCGGCATTCCCTTTTTTGCCATCACGCTTTTGGCGGCGTTGAAGTCGATCCCGTCAGAACTGCATGAGGCGGCGGCCATCGACGGCGCCTCGCCGTGGCAACGCTTTACCAAGGTGACGCTGCCGTTCCTGGCGCCGACCATCGTCATTACCGTCATGCTGCGCACGATATGGATCGCCACCTTCGCCGACCTGATCTTCGTCATGACCGAAGGCGGGCCTGCCGGTTCGACGGCCACGGTGCCGGTCTATATCTACGTCAGCGCGTTCAAGTCGCTGGACAAGGGCTATGCCTCCGCTGTGGCGGTGCTGCTGCTCGTGCTGCTCATCATCTATGCGGTTGCGCTGATCGGCATCCGCCGTTCGCTGGTAAGGCACGTCTGATGATTGCCGGACGCTCCGTCTCCTCGCGCGTTCTCGGCGGCATCGGCCTTTACGGCGCGATCGGCGCCTACATGGCCTTCGCGCTGTTCCCGATCTTCTGGACGTTGAAGATCTCGGTCACGCCGGAGCGGCTGCTCTATTCCGAAGGCATCACTTTCTGGCCGTCGCACACGACGCTGCAGAACTTCGTCACCGTGCTCGAAGCCACCGATTTTCCACGCTATTTCCTGAACAGCGTTATCGTTTCGGTGTCGACGGCCGCCTTCGTAACGGTCATTGCCACGCTTGCCGGCTACGCCATGTCGCGTTTTTCGTTCCGCGGCAAGGCGACCCTGGCCATCCTGCTTTTGCTCACCCAGACTTTCCCGCTGGTGATGGTCATTCCGCCGATCTACCGCATCATGGGGCAGATCGGTCTCATCAACAGCCTGACCGGCCTCGTCATCATCTACACCGCCTTCAATACAGCCTTTGCAACCTTCCTGATGCAGTCGTTCTTCGACGGCATCCCGCGAGACCTGGAAGAGGCAGCGATGATCGACGGCTGCACGCGCCTGCAGGCGATGCGCAAGGTGATCGTGCCGCTGACGCTGCCCGGCATGGGGGCGACGCTTGGTTTCGTCTTTACCGCCGCGTGGAGCGAGTTGCTGTTTGCGCTGATGCTGATTTCCAGCGACGACCAGAAGACTTTCGCGGTCGGCTTGCTCACCTATATCGGCAAATTCGCGGTCGACTGGGGACAAATGATGGCGGCTTCCATCCTGGCGCTGATCCCCGTCTGCGTCTTCTTTGCCTTCCTGCAACGTTACCTCGTCACCGGCCTTACCGCCGGCGCCGTCAAGGGATAGATCGATGGCCTCCGTCACACTCGACAAAGTCCGCAAAGACTATGGAGCCGTGCGCGTCCTGCATGCGGTCGATCTCGAAATCGCCGACGGCGAGTTCGTGGTCCTGGTCGGCCCGTCCGGCTGCGGGAAATCGACCCTGCTGCGCATGATCGCCGGGCTGGAGGAGGTCTCCGGCGGCGAGATCCATATTGGCGAGCGCCTGGTTAACGACATTGCGCCAAAGGACCGCGACATCGCTATGGTGTTTCAGTCATACGCGCTCTATCCGCATATGGACGTGTCGAAGAACATGGGCTTCAGCCTGATGCTGAGGAAGGCCGGCAAGCGAGCTATCGAAGCAAGGGTGGACGCCGCCGCCAAGCGGCTCGGGCTCGATGCCCTTCTGCAACGCCTGCCGCGACAATTGTCCGGCGGCCAGCGCCAGCGCGTCGCCATGGGACGGGCCATTGTGCGCGACCCGAAGGTCTTTCTCTTCGACGAGCCGCTTTCGAACCTCGACGCCAAGCTGCGCGTCCACATGCGTGCCGAGATAAAGGCGCTGCACCAGCAATTGAAGACCACTTCGGTCTATGTCACCCATGACCAGACCGAAGCGATGACAATGGCCGACCGTATCGTCGTTATGCATGACGGCCTCGTCCAGCAGGTCGGCGCGCCGCTCGATCTGTACGACCGGCCGATCAACATGTTCGTCGCCGGGTTCATCGGCTCGCCCGGCATGAATTTTCTGCCTGCCGTGGTTGAAAAGGGCGCCGGGCCGGATGCCATCCTGGCCGACGGCCAGAAGCTGAGGCTGCCCGACGGCCTGCCGCTCAGGGATGGCGATGCGATCACCGTCGGCTTGCGGCCCGAGCATATCCGGCTCGCCGACAATGGCGCGCTGAAAGGCGAGGTGGGCGTGGTGGAGCCGCTCGGCTTGTCGACCCAGTTCTATACCAGGCTTGCCGGCCAGCAGGTCTGCGTGTTTGCCATGGGCCGGGCCAGCGTGAAACCGGGTGAAGGCGTGCGCCTGTCGGCTGATCCGGCGTCGCTGCATCTGTTCGATCCGGCAAGCGGCGATCGCATCGACTAGAGCGGTTCCGGTTCTCTTGGAACCGGTAACTCGCTCTAACTATCTGTTTTGCCGCATTTATGCGGACGCCAAATGATTCCATTTGGCTGCAAAATGCTCTAGTCCTGAATTCCCGAAACGAAAAACGCCGCCCGGAAGGCGGCGTTTCAGTACTGCGAGAGAAACCCGATTACTTGATCTTGGTTTCCTTGAATTCGACGTGCTTCTTGGCGACCGGGTCGTATTTGCGGAACGACAGCTTGTCCGTCTTGGTGCGGCTGTTCTTGCTGGTCACGTAGAAGAAACCGGTGTCGGCGGTCGACAGAAGCTTGATCTTGATGTTTGCGGCTTTGGCCATGATGTTCGTCCGTTAATGTTCGTGGAGTTTTGGCCGCTGGAGCACGGGAAACACCCGGACGCGGGAAACTTGCCGCGACACATAAAGAACGCGCCCGGAAAGTCAACCCTTGTCCAGGCTCATGCGTCTTCCGTGACTGGCAACACCTTCTTCCAATCGCCCGTCGTGTTCCACCAGCGGTTCGGGTTGGCGCGGTCGTCGAGGCCCTTGGAGCGGCTGGCAAGCAGTGGCTGAATGCGGATCACCGGCTCCTGATAGCTGTGAACTTGGTAAATCGCTTCGACGACGCGAGCGGCGAGTTTCTGGTCGTCAGGCAGTTCGAACGACACCTCGACAGTCCCAGGCCGCCTGCGCAATTCCGTCTCGGCGCCGGCGGCGGCACCTTCAAGCGGCCGGTAGCGTTCGATGCCGTCCGCCGACTGAAAGGCATTGCTGTCATATTTGCCCATTTTGAGCGGCGCGATCGCGACCACCGCTTCCATGATGCGATCGACATCAGCTGCCGGTGCCTGAAAGGTCACCAGCAGCAGCAATTCCATCCGCAGCGATTTCGTTTCAAAGCCACTATCGATCATCCGAGGTCTCCCTGCTTATGCACTTTGGGGGAGCATATACTCGAGCCCTCCTGACATGGTTATGTCAGTAGTTGGTCAGCAGTGGGAGCGCTGTCGGAAGCTGGACCGACTCAGAGGATTTTGCGGAGCAGCCTGGTGCCGACCAGCACGATATAGCAGGCGAAGAACAGGCCGAGCGCCCAACCGAAGCCCGACGGCCCGAAAGCGTCCATGCCGATGCCGATTGCCTGCGGGCCAAGCACCATGCCGACGCCGTAGCAGAGCACGAAGGCGGCGTTGGCGGAGGCCAATTCATGGCCGGAAAGCTGCGAGCCGAGATGCGCCAGGCCGATTGTGTACATGGCAGCGACCACACCGCCCCAGACGAACAGAAGCGCTGCCATCATATGCCAGTTCTGCGCGAAGAACGGCATGAAGATTGTGCCGGCAAGCCCGACGGTGGCACAAGCCATCAGCAAATAGCGGCGGTCGCTGACGCGGTCGCTGATCATGCCGATCGGGATCTGCAACAGCACGTTGCCGAGGCCGATCATGGTGAGCAAAAGGGCTGCGTCCGCCTCTGAGTAGCCGATGCGGCTACCATAGACGGGGAACAGCGCAAAGCCGCCGGTCTCGACCGCGCCGAACACCAGCACGGCGGCGGTCGCCGTCGGCACCAGCCAGATATAACGCAGGAAATTGCTGGTTTCGCCGTCCGAGACGATCGTCGGGCTCTCGTTGCGTGCCGCCAGCACCGGTACGGCAGCCAGCGTAACCAGCGCGATGGTGACGCCGAAAGGGAGGAAACCGCTGCTGCCAAGGTGGGCGAACAGCCAAGGCCCGGCGGCAAAGCCGAGAGACAGCACGGTGGCATAGATGCCGAGGACCAGTCCGCGCCGGTGTGGTGGCGCCGAGGTGCTGATCCAGAATTCCGACAGGATGAACAGCACCGTCAGCGCGATATGCAGCAGGACCCGCAGCGGAAACCACATCCAGAAAGCTGGCGCGAAATGGAAACCGACAAAGGCCAGCGCTCCGGCCGCAATCATGGCAAGCATTGTCCAGGCGACCCCGAACCGCATGGCAAGCGGAGTGGCGAGCGGTGCGCCGGCGATCGAGGCGAGGCCGGCGACCGCGGTGTTGAGGCCGATCATCGACGCGGAGTGGCCGCGCGTTTCAAGAATCACGCTGAGCAGCGGCATGCCGAGGCCGATGGCAATGCCGACGACGCTGATCGACGAGATCGCCGCGACCATCGGCAGCCAGTGTACGCGTTCCTTGCCCTGCGGCTGGATGTCGACTGTCATGGAATGCCTGGCTGCTCTAGAGAATTTCGCGGACGAAGCGATTGCGGACAAGCCGGTAGAACGGCACGCGACCGCCGGGGCTCAGCAGCGGATCCTGGGCGAGGCGGGTTTCCAGTCCCTCCAGGACCGTGCGCGTGATGTCTGGGATATCTGCTTCCCTGGCCTTGGCCAGCGGCAGCCAAACGACGTCCTCCAATTCGTTGGTCGGACCGCCATCCGGCAGTTCCACGGCGACATCGTCGCGCCATGCGGCGAGAAAGCGCGTATCGAACCGGCGCACCCGGTTGGGCGGGGTGATGGCGCGTGCGACGAAGCGCAGCGCTCGCAGTGATGGGATGACGCCGTGCTCGACAAAACCCTGCCAGTCGCGCTTGGCGGTTGCGAAGACCCCTTTTTGGCCGATCAGCAGGCCGGCCTCCTCATAGGTTTCGCGGATTGCCGACAGGGCAATGGCGCGGGCGCGGGCCGGGCTGGTGCGGCCGATACCAGCGGTCAATCTCGCTTCTTCGTCGCGATGAAGTGCGGTGGCTGTCGGGACGTGGCTGTCGGCCGGATCGGTGCGGCCGCCCGGAAATACGAATTTTCCCGGCATGAAGGCATGACGGGCGTGGCGGCGGCCCATCAGCACCAGGAACTCGTCGCCCTTGCGGTCGAGCAGGATCAGCGTCGCGGCGTCGCGCGGGCGTATAGGCTTGGCGTCGAGCGGGACCCGCTCGACCTTGTCGACTTCCGCCTTGGTCACAACGTCCATGCGCTCGACCTAGCGGAATCTTCTCCGATGCGAAAGTGGCGTCCAGCCATGCCGATTGCGCCAGCCTCGGTTTCAAGCCTCGGGATGCGACTCGATCAGATCTTCGTCACCGCCAAAGCCGTGCATATAAAACGCCCATTGCAAGCCGATGACAGCGCCCTTGACTGGCTGCAGCAGGACGACGGCGAGAATGATGGTCAATGGCACCCAGATGGCGATGTGCTGCCAGGTCGACAGCGTCGAAGTCGCCTCGACACCCATGAAAGCGCCAAGCACGATGTGGCCGACAATGACCACCACAAGATAGGCCGGCAGGTCGTCGGCGCGATGGTGGTGGAGCTCCTCGCCGCAATGATCGCATTTGTCGACGGTCTTGACGAAGGCGCGAAACAGCTTGCCCTCGCCGCAATGCGGGCAGCGGCCGAGCATCCCGCGCTTCATTGCCGTCCATAGCGGCCGGGCGGTCCGGCCCGAGTGATGTTCGCCGCCGAAAACCCGTTCTTCCATCTGCAGTTCTGTTGGCATTACCGTCTCCTGCCGCGCGAGCCTGGACGCGATTGCGACGCGCGGGCGCGGCCTTTGGCCTTGTGGAACGACCGTTTGGAGCCGGGCAGCGGCTTTGGCTCGGTCAGCATCTCGAAACGCATCGCGCCGGCCATCGGCGCCACCTCGATCAGGCGAACCTCGACGCGATCAGCAAGCTGATAGCCCTTGCCGGTGCGTTCTCCGAAAAGCGATCGAGCAGTTTCGTCGTATATATAGTAGTCGCCGCCCAGGGTTGAAACCGGAATGAAGCCATCCGCGCCATACTGCGGCAATTGGACAAACAGGCCCGATTTGGTGACGCCCGAGATGCGGGCGTCGAAACGGTCGTCGATGCGCTCGGCGAGATAGGCGGCGATCAGCCGGTCGACCGTGTCGCGCTCGGCGGCCATCGCGCGCCGCTCGGTCGCCGAGATCAGCGCCGAGACCTCTTCGAGCCGTTCCGCCTCGTCCTGCGTCAGGCCGCCCGGACCAAGGCCGAGTGCGGCGATCAGCCCACGATGCACGATCAGGTCGGCATATCTGCGGATCGGCGAGGTGAAATGCGCGTAGCGCTTCAGGTTGAGGCCGAAATGGCCGATATTGGCAGGCGAATATTCGGCCTGGCTCTGCGAGCGCAGCACCACTTCGTTGACAAGTCCCTCATTGTCGGCGCCGCGCACGCGAGCGAGGATGCCGTTGAACTGGTTCGGCCGCATCTGCGCGCCGCGCGCCAGCGACAGGCCGAGCGTCTGCAGGAATTCACGCAGCGATTCCTGCTTGGCGAGCGAAGGCGCATCGTGGATGCGGTAGACCAGCGCCTGCCGCTTCGCCTCGAGTGTCTCGGCGGCGGCGACATTGGCCTGGATCATGAACTCTTCGATCAGCTTGTGCGCGTCGAGCCGCTCCGGCACGATGACCTTGTCGACGGTGCCGTCCTGCTTGAGCAGGATCTTGCGCTCGGGCAGATCGAGTTCAAGCGGCTGGCGCGTGTCGCGGCCGCGCTTCAGGATCCCGTAGGCGTCCCATAGCGGCTTCAGCACCGCATCGAGGATCGGGCCAGTCGTGTCGTCCGGTGCGCCGTCGATTGCCGCTTGCGCCTGCTGATAGGCTAGTTTCGCCGCCGACTTCATCATGACGCGGTGGAACGAGTGTCTGAGTTTGTGGCCGTCGGCCGAAAAAGTCATACGCACCGCTATCGCCGGACGATCCTGGCCCTCGCGCAGTGAACAGAGGTCGTTCGAGATGCGCTCCGGCAGCATCGGCACGACGCGGTCGGGGAAATAGACAGAATTGCCGCGCTTCAGCGCTTCGCGATCGAGCGCCGTGCCATAGCGCACGTATGCAGCGACATCGGCAATGGCGACGGTGACAACCACGCCGCCGGCGTTCTTCTCGTCGGTGTCGGGCATGGCGAACACCGCGTCATCATGATCCTTGGCGTCGGCCGGATCGATGGTGAGCAGCGGCAGCTCGCGCCAATCCTCGCGGCCGGCAAGCGTGGCAGGCTTGACCGCCTCCGCCTCGGCGATGACGTCGGCGGGAAAAATATGCGGAATGTCGTGTGCGTGAATGGCGATCATCGAGACCGCCTTTTCGCTGGTCAGCGAGCCCAACACCGCCAGAACCTTGGCTCTCGGCAGCCCGTAGCGGGAGGCCCGCGCCGGCTCGACCTCGACCAGGTCGCCGTTCTTGGCGCCGTTCTGGAATTCCTTGTCGACGACCAGCTCGGGCTGGCGCCTTTCCACCGGCTCGATGCGGAACGTGCCGTCCTTCAGTACGCGAAAAACGCCGAGAACCGCATCGGTGCGCTTCTCGAATATCTTCATAACCCGGCCGGTATAGGCGGGGCCTGCCGGATCGTCGGTCGGAAAGGTCTTGGCCAGCACGCGGTCGCCGATACCAGGCGTCGGCCCATTGCCGCCGCGCGACACGCGGATCGCTATGACCGGAGGTTCGCCATTGCCGATCGCTTCGGTCGGGTGCGCCAGCAGCACACCATCGTCGTCACGGCCGAAGATGTCGAGCACCGCGACGTGGGGCAGGGCGCCGACACGGGCGAGCCGATTGCGCTCCTTGGTCAGCAGGCCTTCATCCTGCAGGTCGCGCAAGACGTCCTTCAGCCAGATACGGTCTTCGCCGCGTAGCGCAAACGCCTTGGCGATGTCGCGTTTTCCGGCGCGGTCCGGATTTTCGGCGATGTAACGCAGTATCTCGTCGCGTGACGGCCGGTAATTGTCCCTGACCTTGGCGCGGGTATCGGCGGTGCGCAGATCGCCGTGGCTTCTTCCGGAGACTTTGCGCGCCAACCCGTCCTATCCCTTTTTCCTGGCCGCCGGTTTTTTGGCTGCAGCCGGTTTCTTGGCAGGCGCTGCCGCTTTGCGGAAGGGCTTCCTGGCGCCATTGCCGCCCTTGGCTTCCTTTTCCGCAATGAGCGCCACGGCATCGTCGATCGTCACCGATTGCGGATCCTTGCCCTTCGGCAGCGTCGCATTGACCTTGCCGAAATTCACATAAGGCCCGTATTTGCCGTCGCGCACGACGATCTTGCCGCCTCCGGCAGGATGCTCGCCAAGTTCCTTGAGCGCAGCGGCTGTGCCGCCATTGCGGCCGCCTTTGCCCTTCAATTGCTTCTCGGCGATCACCGAGACGGCGCGGTTGAGGCCGATCGAGAACACGTCCTCGATGCTGTCGAGATTGGCGTAGGTGCCGTCATGCAGCACGAACGGCCCGTAGCGCCCCAGCCCTGCCGAAATCATCTTGCCGGATTCCGGATGCTTGCCGACGTCGCGCGGCAGCGACAACAAGGCGAGCGCCTTTTCATGATCGATCGAATCGGCAGTCCAGCCCTTGGGCAGGCTGGAGCGCTTGGCATCCTTACCGTCGCCGCGCTGGACATAGGGGCCGAACCGGCCATTGCGCAGCGTGATCTCCTCGGCGGTATAGGGGTCCTTGCCGAGCAATTTGGTGCCGTCTTCGCCACCGCCGTTCTCGCCATTGGGATTGGCGGCGTCGCCAAGCTGGCGGGTAAAGGAGCATTCGGGATAGTTCGAACAGCCGACGAAGGCGCCGAACTTGCCGAGCTTCAACGACAGGTTGCCGGTGCCGCATTTCGGACAGATGCGCGGGTTCGAACCGTCTTCGCGCGCGGGAAACACCAGCGGCGCCAGTTCCTCGTTCAACGCATCGAGGACGTCGGTGACCCGCAGCTCCTTGATGTCGGCGACGGCGCCGGAAAAATCCTTCCAGAAGTCGCGCAGCACGTCCTTCCAGGCGAGCTTGCCGTCGGAGATTTCATCGAGTTTCTCCTCGAGCGATGCGGTGAAATCGTACTCGACATAACGCTCGAAGAAGCTTTCGAGGAAGGCTGACAATAGCCGGCCCTTGGCCTGTGGCACCAGCTTGCGCCTGTCGATGGCGACGTAATCGCGATCCTCGAGCGTCTTCAGGATCGCCGTATAAGTCGACGGCCGGCCGATGCCCAGCTCTTCCAGCTTCTTGATCAGCGAAGCTTCCGAATAACGCGGCGGCGGCTCGGTGGTGTGCTGGGTGGCGTTGATCGCCTCGCGTGTGAGCTGCTCGCCGGCACGGATCTCGGGCAGGCGGCGGCTTTCCTCGTCTTCCGAATCTTCTTCCTTTTGCTCGATGTAGGCAGCAAGGAAGCCGTCGAAACGAACAACGGAGCCGACAGCACGAAGCTCGGCGGTACGCGAACCGTTGATGGCCTCGATCTCGACCGTGGTGCGCTCTATCTCGGCCGGCTGCATCTGGCTGGCGATGGCGCGTTTCCAGATCATCTCGTAAAGCCGCGCTTGGTCGGCGTCGAGATACTGCCTGACGGAAGCCGGCGTGCGCATGAAATCGGTCGGAC
Organism: Mesorhizobium sp. M0045; assembly: GCF_040323385.1. NCBI lineage: Bacteria > Pseudomonadati > Pseudomonadota > Alphaproteobacteria > Hyphomicrobiales > Phyllobacteriaceae > Mesorhizobium > Mesorhizobium sp. M0045. The sequence goes on along the minus strand of NZ_JAMYUY010000012.1, from coordinate 153,638 downwards.
GGATCGCTTCGTGCGCCTCCTGGGCATTCTTGGCCTTGGCGGAATAGTAGCGCGCCTTTTCAGGCAGGTATTTGGCACCGAATTCCTTGGTGATCGCATCGCGTGCGGCAGAGATCGCCTCCGGTGCCATCTGCACGCCGTCGGTCCGCATATAGGTGATCAGGCCGGTGGTCTCACCGCCGATCTCCATGCCCTCATAGAGCCGCTGCGCCACCTGCATGGTGCGGTTGGCCGAAAAGCCGAGACCCGACGAGGCTGCCTGCTGCAGCGTCGAAGTGGTGAAGGGCGGCCCGGGATTGCGCTTGGTCGGCTTGGCTTCGACCGACGCCGCCTTGAAGCTGGCGCCTTCGAGCATCGCCTTGATGTCGTCGGCCTGCACCTTGTTGGAAATGTCGAGCTTTTGCAGCTTCTTGCGCTCGAAGGTGGTCAGCCGCGCCTCGAAATTTTCCTTGCGCGGCGTGCCGAGAATGGCGGCGACCTGCCAGTATTCCTCGCGGACGAAGCGCTCGATCTCGGATTCGCGGTCGCAGACCAGACGCAGCGCCACCGACTGGACACGGCCGGCGGACCGGGCGCCGGGCAGCTTGCGCCACAGCACGGGCGACAGCGTGAAGCCGACCAGATAGTCGAGCGCACGGCGGGCGAGATAGGCATCGACCAGCGGCGCATCGATCTGGCGCGGATTGGCCATCGCCTCCAGCACCGACGCCTTGGTAATGGCGTTGAAGACGACGCGGCTGACCGGCTTGTCCTTCAACGCGCGCTTTTGCTTCAGCACTTCCAGGACATGCCAGGAGATCGCTTCGCCCTCGCGGTCCGGATCGGTGGCGAGGATCAGCCCGTCGGCGTCCTTGACCGCCTTGGCGATATCGGCGAGACGCTTTCCAGACGCGGTGTCGACGGCCCAGGACATGGCAAAGTCCTCATCCGGACGCACCGAGCCATCCTTGGCCGGCAGATCGCGGACATGGCCGAACGAAGCCAGAACCTTGTAGTTCTTGCCGAGGTACTTGTTGATTGTCTTCGCCTTGGCCGGCGATTCGACGACGACGACGTCCATACGGTCTCATATCAGTTGTGATGCGGCAGAAGAATTCCGCTGCGCGCGACGAAATCTCGTTCAATGTGTCGCTCACATGGCCGCGCTTTTGCATCCGGTCAAGGCCAAGCAGTCAAAATGCGGCCCTGCACCGAATGCGCAACCCAGCGGCGCGCCATGCGATTTCCGCAATCCTGGACAAGGGAAATGAGCAGCCTATCGCTGGACAAACCCGGCAATTGATCCTGGAGAACGGGACAAACTCTCCCGCGGATATAAGAGAAACATCGAGCACGCGCCAGCCCCGCTTGAACAGATGCTGTGAAGCGCGCAATCGGTAGCCCGGCATTTGCCCGGATAGTTGCAAGGAACTGGCGTGCTGAAAAGTTGGCCGCCGGGGCGGTTGGGTCAAGCTCCTAGCGACCAGCCGTGTTACCGCCTGTTACAGCGGATCAGAAGCTCAAGGCTTAGTCGGCCTTGGCGATATGCCAGGCGCCGCCGACACCCTCGCCGGTGACGTCGCCGGCCTTCTTGTCCTTGATGAACGTGTAGAGCGGCTTGCCTTCGTAGGCCCACATCCTGGTGCCGTCGGTGCGGTCGACGATCGTCCATTCGCCCTCGGCCTTGGCGTTGGCGTCAGCCTTCAGCGGCGGCCAATTGGCGGCGCATTTGTCGTAACAGTTCGACTTGCCGGCCTCGTCCTTGTCGTAGGTGTAGAGCGTCATGCCGCTGGCGTCGGTGTAGATCTTGGTGCCGCCGACCTCCGCTTCCTTCCACGCCTCGGCGGCGAAGGATCCGGCAGTGCCGAGCAAAAGCGCCGCCATGCCAATTGCGATTGTTTTCATGGACCTCTCCCTGAATGTTCGAAAAGCGCGCGGAACCGCGGCTTCTTCTGGTCAACGCTGCCCGGCTGCCCTTTCTTCCCGCACTGTTTTCCATTGATCCAGGCGACGGCGTCGACTTGCTACCCAATGTGATGGGGGCCACGCGATGGTGATTGGCGGACGGACGTTGTCGCGGCTATATGGCTGTGCAGTCATCTGGAGACGGAAATGGCGTTGGACGTCGGCTATGTCAGTGCGATCGGGGCGGGAGCAATTTCGTTCCTGTCCCCCTGCGTGCTGCCACTGGTGCCGCCTTACCTGTGCTATATGGCCGGCGTGTCCGTCGACGATTTCCGCGGCGAGGCCGGCATTACGGCAAAGGCCGGTGCGCGAGGCGCGCTGGTTAATTCCTCCATCGCCTTCGTGCTCGGCTTCTCGACCGTCTTCGTCGCGCTCGGCGCTGGCGCCTCGACCATCGGCCATTTGTTACGGGTCTGGCAGGAGCCGCTGGCAATGGCGGCCGGTGTGCTGATCATCCTGATGGGGCTGAATTTCCTCGGCGTACTGCGTATCCCTTTGCTTTCACGCGAGGCGCGCTTCCAGTCACAAGGCAAGCCGGCCAGCCTGATCGCCGCTTACGTCATGGGCTTGGCCTTCGCCTTTGGCTGGACGCCCTGTATCGGCCCGGTGCTGGGGCCGATCCTGACGCTCGCCGGCGGTCGCGAGACGGTGGGCGAGGGCGCGCTGCTGCTTGCCGCCTACTCGCTCGGCCTCGGTATCCCGTTCCTGATCGCTGCGCTGTTTTCCGGCGCCTTCATGCGCTTTCTCTCGAAATTCCGCGTCCATCTCGGCCGCGTCGAAAAAGCCATCGGCGCGCTGTTGGTGGTCGCCGGCGTGTTTTTCCTGACCGGCGGCGTGCAGACGATGTCATATTGGCTGCTCGAGAATTTTCCGGTGCTGGGGCAATTGGGCTAGGTTTGCCGCCCGACGTGGTCTGTTCAGCCTTCGAAATAGCCCGGCTGGTCGATATCAGCGATCAGCCCAGGTCCGCTCGGCTGCCACCCCAGCAGCGCCTGGGTCCGTTCGCTTGAGGTCGGGACATCCATCGCCGCGAACATCGCGAACCAGCCAAAATGATCGGCGGCTTCTTCGGCGGACTTGGCGAGGACCGGCACGTTCAGGCGCCGGCCGATCACGCCGGCGATGTCCTTGAACGGCACGCCTTCTTCGGCGATCGCGTGATATCGCGCGCCACCGGCTCCATGCTCGAGCGCAAGGCGGTAGACGCGGGCGGCATCGAACCGATGCACGGCAGGCCAGCGATTGAGCCCTTCGCCGATATAGGCCGACACGCCCTTCTTGCGAGCGAGGTCGATGAGAATAGGAACAAAGGCGTGGTCGCCCTGGCCATGGACCGACGGAGGAAGGCGGACAACCGATGCGCGCACCCCGCGTGCCGCCAGCGCGGCGGCTGTCGCTTCGGAGGCGCGGGGATATGAAGCGGAAGAGGGGACAGGCGCATCTTCCTCGGTCGCGATACGGCCCCGCGCCTGGAGCGCGGTCCCCGAGGTGACGAGCAGGAGGCGCTCGGAGCCTTCGAGTGCTCCGCCCATCACCTCGATGGCACGCCGGTCCATCTCGCAGTTTTGCGCGAACTTCGAGAAGTCATGGTTGAAGCCGGTGTGGATAACCGCATCGGCGGCTGCCGCGCCCCTGCGCAGGCTCTCCACGTCTTCGAGGTCGCCTCGATGCATCTCGGCTCCAGTGGCGGCGAGCGACTTGGCCGATGCCTCCGAGCGGGCGAGGCCGAGCACCTGATGGCCGGCGCCGATGAGTTCTTGAACGACGGCAGAACCGACGAATCCGGTCGCTCCGGTAACGAAAACACGCATCACGACTTGTCCTTGTTCGTTTCTGACCACGACCATTTTCGCGGCCCGGTGACGTAGTGATAGGCGCTTGAGGAAATACGATCTATGCGGTAAAGTCCGTATTATCTTCGCAATCGTCCGGAATGACACGTGGATCCTCTTTCAGATGTGCTCTCGCTGCTGAAGCCGCGAAACTATATGTCGGCCGGCTTCGATGCAGGTGGTGAATGGTCGATCCAGTTCCCCGACCAGCAGCAAAGCATCAAGACCGGAGCGGTGGTCTCCGGCCGGTGCTGGCTGTCAGTAGAGGGCGTTGCCGACGCAGTGCGCCTTGAGACGGGGGACTGCTTCCTGTTGCCGAGTGGGCGGCCTTTCCGCCTTGCAAGCGACATGAGTTTGTCGCCTGTTGAAGCCATCAAGATTTTTCCGCCTGCGCGAGCCGGCGGTGTCGTGACCCACAATGGCGGCGGTGATTTCTTTCTGGTCAGCAGCCGCTTCGCGCTTGGCGGCAATCATGCCGGCATCCTGTTGCGGATGCTGCCAGCCATTGTGCATATCCGCAAAGAGTCGGACCAGTCGGCGCTGCGCTGGTCGGTGGAGCGGATGATGCAGGAGCTGCGCGAGCCGCAGCCGGGCGGCTTTCTGGTGATCCAGCACCTCGCCCACATGATGCTGGTTCAGGCGCTGCGGCTGCATCTTTCGGAAGGATTGAAAGGCGGCATCGGCTGGCTCTTTGCTCTCGCGGACAAACAGATCGGCGCGGCGATCAGCGCCATGCATGACGATCCGGCGCATGGCTGGACGTTACAGGAACTGGCGGAACGGGCCGGCATGTCGCGATCGACCTTTGCGCTCAGATTCAAGGAGACGGTCGGCGCGTCGCCGATGGACTATTTGACGCGCTGGCGAATGCTGCTGGCCGGGGATCGGCTGACGAATTCCAGCGATCCCGTCGCAGTCATCGCGCTGTCGCTCGGCTACGAATCCGAAAGCGCCTTCAGCACTGCTTTCAAGCGGGTCATGAACTGTTCGCCACGGCAATACGGCCGTGGCCGAGCCCCCAGCTCCGCATCACGCAACGAGGCGGAAGCCGCCTGAGCCGATCGGCCTGAGCGTGCCGCGGGCTGGAGGTTCCACCGTCTCACCGGAATTTAACCGCATTGGTGCAGCATGGCGCCGGTGCTACTAACGCTCCGATTCCAGATCCCTTTCAACGGTTGCTGTCCCCATGAGCCAGAGATCCTGCCTGTCCATCATCCTCGCTGCCGGCGAAGGCACGCGCATGAAGAGTGCCGTGCCGAAAGTGCTGCACACAATCGCCGGCCTGCCAATGGTTGCCCATGTCGTCAAGGCGGCCGAAGCCGCCGGCAGCGGCGATCTGGCGCTGGTGATCGGCCATGGCGCCGATGACATGCGCAAGGCCGCACTCAAGTTTGCGCCCAAGGCCGAAGCTTTCGTCCAGGAGAAACGTCTCGGCACCGCGCACGCCGTGCTTGCCGCGCGCGCAGCAATATCAAAGGGGTATGACGACATCCTGGTGATGTTTGGCGACACGCCGTTGATCGATCCGGAAGCGCTCGCGGCGGCGCGGCTGAAGCTGGCCGAAGGTGCGGCCGTCGTCGTGGTCGGCTTCCGTACGGAAAATCCTTCGGGCTACGGCCGGCTTATCGAAAAGGCCGGCAAGCTCGTGGCCATCCGCGAGGAGAAGGACTGCTCGGACGAGGAGAAGAAAATCACCTTCTGCAATGGCGGGCTGATGGCGGTCGCCGGCAGGCACGCGCTGAAGCTGCTCGATCAAGTCGGCAGCAAGAACGCCAAGGGTGAGTATTATCTCACCGACATCGTCGAGATCGCCGCTGCGCAGGGACTTGATGTCGTAGCCACCGAAGCCAGTTTCGAGAATGCGCTCGGCATCAACAACCGTGCCGAGCTTGCCCAGGCGGAAGGTATCTGGCAGGCGCGTCGACGGCAGGAAGCGATGCTTTCCGGGGTGACACTGGTTGCGCCCGAAACCGTGTTCTTCTCGCACGACACCGAGATCGGCGCCGACACGATTGTCGAGCCCAATGTTTGGTTCGGCCCAGGCGTGAAAATCGCGACGGGCGCCAAGATCCATGCCTTCAGCCATATCGAAGGCGCCACCATCGCGTCGAATTGCGATGTCGGGCCGTTCGCGCGGCTGCGGCCCGGGGCCGATCTGAGAAACAAGGCCAAGGTCGGCAATTTCTGCGAGGTGAAGCAGGCGATCGTCGAGGAGGGCGCGAAGGTCAACCATCTGACCTATGTCGGCGATGCCCGCATCGGCGCAGGCGCCAATATTGGCGCCGGCACCATCACGTGCAATTATGACGGTTATTCGAAATTCTTCACCGATATCGGCGAGGGTGCCTTCATCGGCTCGAACTCTTCGCTGGTGGCACCGGTGTCGATCGGCAAGGGCGGCTACATCGCCTCGGGCAGCGTCATTACCGAAAGCGTACCCGACGATGCGCTGGCCTTCGGCCGCGCCCGTCAGCGGACTCTGCCCGGCAAGGGCAAGGAGTTGCGCGAACGGTTTGCTTCGGCGGCGGCGGCCCGTAAAAAAGTGTAGGCGCGACGAGCGGGATCATGTCTTTGACTGATTTCTGGAGCCGTTGGGCCGAAATAGGATACAGAAGCGGAGAAACTGAGCAATTGCAGTAACCGGATTGCAAGTGCGCCCTGTCATGGTGCATCTGTGCAGGACAGTCCGGCTGATACCGGACGAAATGGAATGTGATTTTTCGCGACGGCCCGGCAGTCTCTAAATGGCGCCGGGTTTGAGGTCGGAATCGGGGGCAGGCGCGATGTGCGGTATCGTTGGAATTGTCGGTAACTCGCCGGTCGCGCCGCTTATCGTCGATGCGTTGAAAAGGCTCGAATATCGCGGCTATGACTCGGCCGGCGTCGCCACGATCGAGCACGGCAGGCTTGACCGCCGCCGCGCCGAGGGCAAGCTGGTCAATCTCGAGCGCCGGCTGAAGGACGAACCGCTCGACGGCATGATCGGCATCGGCCACACGCGCTGGGCCACGCATGGCGTTCCGAACGAGAGCAATGCGCATCCGCATTTTTCCGACGGCGTCGCCATCGTCCATAACGGCATCATCGAGAATTTCGCCGAATTGCGCGACGAGCTGATGCGCGACGGCTACAGCTTCGCCTCACAGACCGATACCGAAGTCGTCGCGCATCTGGTGGCGCGCGAACTGGCCAGGGGGCTGAAGCCGGTCGAGGCGGCGCATAAGGCGCTGAAGCGGCTGGAAGGCGCCTTTGCGCTCGCCATCATGTTCAAGGGCGACGAGGATTTGATCGTCGGCGCGCGCAATGGCCCGCCGCTCGCCGTCGGTCACGGCGACGGCCAGATGTTCCTTGGCTCCGACGCCATCGCGCTTGCCCCGTTCACCAATTCGATCACCTATCTGGAAGACGGCGACTGGGCGGTAGTGCGCCGCAACGAGGTCGATATTTTCGACATGGGCGGCAACAAGGTCGACCGCAAACGCCAACAGTCGCTCAGCACGAGCTTCATGGTCGACAAAGGCAACCGCCGCCATTTCATGGAAAAGGAAATCCATGAGCAGCCGGAAGTGATCTCGCACACGCTGGCGCATTATGTCGATTTCGTCGGTTGCGCCTCGAAGCCGCTGGCTCTGCCGTTCGATTTCGCCAAGATCGACCGGCTGGCGATTTCGGCCTGTGGCACCGCCTATCTCGCCGGGCTCATCAGCAAATACTGGTTCGAGCGCTATGCGCGGCTGCCGGTCGACATCGATGTCGCTTCGGAGTTCCGCTACCGCGAGATGCCGCTGTCGAAGAACGATGCCGCTTTCTTCATCTCGCAATCGGGTGAGACCGCCGACACGCTGGCATCGCTGCGCTACTGCCGCAAGGCTGGCATGAAGATCGGCGCGGTCGTCAATGTGCGCGAATCGACCATGGCGCGCGAATCCGACGTCATCCTGCCGACATTGGCCGGCCCGGAGATCGGCGTCGCCTCGACCAAGGCGTTCACCTGCCAACTTTCCGTGCTGGCCTCGCTGGCGGTGCGGGCCGGCGTGGCGCGCGGAACGATTTCGCATGAGCACGAGAAAACGCTGATACGCGAGTTGTCGGAAGCGCCGCGTTATGCCAACCAGGTGCTAAAGCTCGACGGGCAGATTGAAAAGATCGCGCGCGACCTCTCGCACTACAAGAACGTGCTTTATCTCGGCCGCGACACCAATTTTCCGCTGGCCATGGAAGGTGCGCTGAAGCTCAAGGAGATTTCCTATATCCATGCCGAAGGATATGCTGCCGGCGAGCTGAAGCACGGGCCGATTGCGCTGATCGACGAGAACATGCCCGTCATCGTCATCGCCCCGCATGACCGCATCTTCGAAAAGACAGTGTCGAACATGCAGGAGGTGGCGGCGCGCGGCGGCAAGATCATCCTGATCACTGACGGCAAGGGCGCGGCGCACGCTACGGTGAAGACGATGGAGACGATCGTTTTGCCGGACGTGCCGGAAATCATCTCGCCGATCATCTACGCGCTGCCGATCCAGATGCTCGCCTACTTCACCGCCGTGTTCATGGGTACGGACGTCGACCAGCCTCGCAACCTGGCGAAATCGGTAACGGTGGAATAGGTCTCGTTTAAAAACTTCGCCATTCCAAAGCGCCTTCGGGTTCAGTAGTGTCGCGCTGCAAACACACGCTGCGGTGAACCATGTCGGATGCTCTCAAGACCTCAGGCATGACCCGGCTGAGAAACTATTTCCTGACCGGCTTCGTTGTTTGCGCGCCGCTCGCGATTACCGCCTACATTGCCTGGTCGCTTATCGGCTGGGTCGATTCCTGGGTCAAACCCTACATTCCGGTACGCTACAATCCGGACACCTACCTGCCGTTTCCAGTGCCGGGCTTTGGGCTGATCGTTGCCCTGATCCTCATCACTTTCATCGGCTTTATGACCGCCAATATCGTTGGCCGCGCCATCGTCAACTTCGGCGAGCGCCTGCTTGGTCGCATGCCGCTGGTGCGCGGCATCTACCGTTCGCTGAAGCAGATTTTCGAGACCGTGCTGTCGAACAAGGGCGACATGTTCCGCCAGGTCGGGTTGGTCGAATATCCGCGCAAAGGGGTCTGGTCGCTTGTCTTCGTCGCCAGCGAGAAGGAAACCGAGATCAACCAGAAGCTCGACCGGGAAGGCGATCCGCTGATTGCCGTATTCATGCCGTGTACGCCCAACCCGACGACAGGCTTTCTGATGTATGTGCCGAAATCCGACATCGTATCGCTCGACATGACGATCGAGGACGGAGCCAAGCTGATCGTGTCGGCCGGCCTGGTGGCGCCAGCGGTCAAAATGATGACGGTGAACGGCGAGCAGATCCACGGCGCGCTTGCCAATCCTCCGCTCGACACGATGCCTCAGCCGGCACGCAGGAGCCGCACGGCCTCGTCGCGGCCGAACAGATAGAGCAACAGGCGCAGCGCCGTGCCGCGTTCGGACTGCAGTTCCGGATCGCGCGACAGGATCAGCCGCGCATCGTCGCGAGCGGCCTCGAGCAGGTCGGCATGCACCTCGATGCGCGCCACCTGGAAGCCCGGCGTGCCGGACTGGCGGGTGCCGAGCAACTCGCCTTCGCCGCGCAGCTTCAGATCCTCTTCGGCGATACGGAAACCGTCCTCGGTCTCGCGCATCACCGACAAACGGCGTTTTGCCGTCTCGCCAAGCGGGTCCTTGTAGAGCAGCACGCAGGATGAAGGCTTGTCGCCACGCCCGACCCGGCCGCGCAATTGGTGCAACTGGGCGAGGCCAAAGCGCTCGGCATGCTCGATGACCATGATCGTCGCATCAGGCACATCGACGCCTACCTCGATGACCGTGGTGGCGATCAGGATACGGGTGTCGCCCTGTTTAAAGGCGCGCATCGCCTCGTCCTTGTCGGTGCCTTTCATGCGGCCGTGCACCAGGCCGATGCGGTCGCCGAACAGCGGCTTCAGCGAGGCAAAACGGTCCTCGGCCGACATCAGCTTGATCTCCTCGGATTCCTCGACCAACGGACAGATCCAGTAGATTTTCTGGTCATCGGCGACAGCGTCGAGCATGCGTCCGATCAGTTCGTCGAGCCGTTCAAGCGGCAAGGTGACGGTGCGGATCGGCTGGCGGCCGGCCGGCTTTTCCGTCAGCTTCGACACATCCATGTCGCCGAATGCAGTCAGCACCAGCGTTCGCGGTATCGGCGTTGCTGTCATTACGAGCATGTCGGGCGCATCGCCCTTGGCGGTAATGGCAAGGCGCTGGTGGACGCCGAAACGGTGCTGCTCGTCGACGACGGCGAACACGAGGTCACGGAACGTCACTGTCTCCTGGAACAGCGCATGGGTGCCGACGACGATGTCGATGTCGCCATTGGCCAGCCCGGTCAGCGTGTCGGCGCGCTCGCGGCCCTTTTCGCGGCCGGTGAGGATGGCGACGCGCAGGCCGGCCCGTTCCGCCAACGGCGCAATAGTTGCCAGATGCTGGCGCGCCAAGATTTCGGTCGGCGCCATCAATGCCGCCTGGCCGCCGGCCTCGACGGCACGCGCCATGGCAAGCAGCGCGACCACCGTCTTGCCGGAGCCGACATCGCCCTGCAAAAGGCGCAGCATGCGTTCGGGGTCACCGAGATCGGCGTTGATTTCGGCAAGCGCCATTTCCTGCGACATGGTCAGCGAATAGGGGAGTGCCACGCGCAGTTGTTCGACTATGCGGCCGTCGCCGACGAGTGGCCGGCCCGATAATCGGCGGACCTTGGCCCGCACCAGCGCCAGCGATACCTGGCTGGCCAGGAACTCGTCATAGGCAAGGCGCCGCCATGCCGCGCCGTCGACAGAGACGTCGATCGGGTCGGCAGGATGGTGGATGCGGTTGAGCGCATCGCCGAAAGCGGGAAAGGCGTGGCGGCGCCAGAACTCGCCGTCCTGCCACTCGGGCAGCACCGGCAGGCGGCCCAGCGCCTGGCCGATGGCCCGACGCAGCACCTTGGCCGAGAGCCCGGCGGTCAGCGGATAGACCGGCTCGACCAACGGCAGGTTTTCCGCGTCGCCGGCAAGTGCGATATGGTCGGGGTGAACCATGGTCGGGCGGCCGTTGAACCATTCCATGCGGCCTGAGACGACGACATGCTCGCCTACGGGCATTGCTTTTTCGAGATAGGCGGCATGGGCATGGAAGAAAGTCAGCGCGATCTCGCCAGTGTCGTCATGGGCGTAGACCCGGTACGGGACCGACCTGTTGCCGCGTGGGGGCGGCTGGTGGCGGTCGATGCGTACGTCGAGTGTGACAATGGCGCCCTCGGCCGAACCAGCGATGCCCGGCCGGTTGCGGCGGTCGATGACAGTATGCGGCAGCACGAACAAGAGGTCCCCGGCGCGCGCGGTCCGGTCGCCGACGTCGGCCGTCACGACTTTCTCGATCAGCGCACCAACCTTCGGCCCGACGCCGGCAAGCGATGTGATCGGGACAAACAAAGGGTCGAGGAGGGAGGGACGCATGATGTCAGCTTATGTTGCGCCGGCCGTAGCGCAAGGCTGACACCGACTTCTATCCACGCTATATGCGCCGCCTGGGCAAGGATGTTGCACGATGACCGGAACGAAACTATCCAGCGAGGGCCTCGATGCCCGCCGCCGCAAGCTTCTGTTTCGTTCGTGGCACCGCGGCATGCGTGAGATGGACCTTATACTCGGCAGCTTCGCCGATGCCGAGATCGGCGCCTTGACCGGCGACGAAATCGACCAATATGAGAGGCTCCTCGACATTCCCGACACCGAATTCCTGCCCATCGTCACCGGCGAGCGCCCGATCCCGGCGACTATCGATTGTGCCGTCCTGCAAAAAATCCTGGCCTCGCGCCGGCCCCTGACCTTCTGAACAACGTGTAGCCATGAGCCTTATTCCTACGATCGGTCTGCCGAAAGGCCGCGCCGGCCAGTTCATTGTCGATGGCGTCGCCGACGGCTACGAAGCCTTTGCGCTGGTGCAGGCTGCGCGCGAGATCGCACCGGACAAGCCGGTGCTGTTCGTGGCCCGCGACGGCCAGCGCCTGCCGGCGATCGTCGAGGCGCTTGCCTTTGCCGCGCCGGGCCTGCCGGTGCTGGAACTGCCGGCTTGGGATTGCCTGCCTTACGACCGTGTCTCGCCCGGCGCCGATGCCGCCGCAAGGCGGCTCGATGCACTGGCTGCAATGATTGCGCTGGTGAAGAAGCCGCACCGCGCCGTCGTCCTCACCACCGCGAATGCGCTGTTGCAACGCATTCCGCCGGCTGAACTCGTCGAGGCGCAGACCTTCCACGCCAAACCGGGCAACCAGATAGACATGAACGTGCTGGTGTCGCGGCTGGAGAATTCCGGCTTCGAGCGAGTGCCGACGGTGCGCGGTATCGGCGAATTCGCGGTGCGCGGCGGCATTCTCGATCTCTTCGCGCCCGGCTGGACTGAGGCGCTGCGCCTCGATTTCTTCGGCGATACGCTGGAATCGATCCGCGTCTTCGATACCGCAACACAGCGCACCACCGGCCAGCGCAAGTCGATGGCGCTACAGGCGATGAGCGAGGTGGCGCTGACGCCAGAGACGATCAGCCGCTTCCGCCGCGCCTACATCGAAGCCTTTGGCGCGCCCTCGCGCGACGATGGGCTCTATGCGGCGGTCAGCGAGGGCAGGCGGTTTGCCGGCATGGAGCACTGGCTGCCGTTCTTCTATGAGCGGCTGGAAACCGTGTTCGATTACCTGCCGGATGCGCCCGTGGTGTTTGATCATCTGGCGCATGAGGCACTGGCCGAGCGCCATGCGCTGATCCTCGATCATTATGAGGTGCGCAAAAAACAGGCCGACGGCGCCTTGAAGGATGCCGTGCCCTACAAGCCGGTGTCGCCGGATTTGCTTTATCTGTCGCCCGAGAACCTGATTGCTTCGCTTGGCCCGCGCGAAGCGATAGACTTCACGTCCTTCGATGCGCCCGATGCCGGTGCGAAAAAGGTGCTCCATGCCGGCGCGCGCCATGGTCGCAGCTTCGTCGAGGAGCGCGCCGACCCTAACGCCAACGTCTTCGACGTCGTCGTAAAACACATTTCCGACGAGCGCGCTGTAGGCCGCCGTGTCATCGTCGCCGGCTGGACTGAAGGTTCGCTCGACCGGCTCGGCCAAATCCTGGCCGAGCATCATCTTGGCAATCTGAGGCCGGTGGCGACGCTTGCCGAAGCCGAAAAGCTTGAGCCAGGGCAAGCGGGACTGGCCGTGCTGCCGCTCGAATCCGGCTTCGAGACGGAGAAACTGATCGTCGTCGCCGAGCAGGACATTCTCGGCGACCGACTGATCCGGCGCTCGAAGCGCAAGAAGCGCGCGTCCGACTTCATCGCAGAGGCTTCGGCATTGTCCTCAGGCGATATCGTCGTCCATGCCGACCATGGCATTGGCCGCTTCATCGGGCTGCGCACCATCGAGGCGCTCGGTGCGCCGCACGATTGCCTCGAAATCCACTATGCCGGCGACGATCGGCTGTTCTTGCCGGTGGAAAACATCGAGTTGCTGTCGCGCTATGGCTCGGATTCGGCCGAGGCGACACTCGACAAGCTTGGCGGCGGCGCCTGGCAATCGCGCAAGGCACGGCTGAAGAAACGCCTGCTCGACATGGCCGGGCAGCTGATCCGCATCGCCGCCGAGCGACAAATGCGGGCCGCACCGGCGCTGCTGCCGGCGGAAGGCCTCTATGGCGAGTTTGCAGCGCGTTTCCCCTATGAGGAAACCGACGACCAGCAAACGGCGATCGATTCGGTCAGGGATGATCTGGGCGCAGGAAAGCCGATGGACCGGCTGATCTGCGGCGATGTCGGCTTCGGGAAGACCGAAGTCGCGCTTCGTGCTGCCTTCATCGCGGCGATGGAAGGCTTTCAGGTCGCGGTGGTGGTGCCGACGACATTGTTGTCGCGCCAGCATTTCAAGACCTTCTCGCAGCGCTTCTCCGGCCTGCCGATCCGCGTCGCCCAGGCCTCGCGGCTGGTCGGCGCCAAGGAACTGGCCGAGGCCAAGAAGGGCGTCGCCGAAGGCCAAGTCGACATTGTCATCGGCACGCACGCACTGCTCGGCTCCTCGATCTCGTTCAAGAATCTCGGCCTGCTGATCATCGACGAGGAGCAGCATTTCGGCGTCAAGCACAAGGAGCGGCTGAAGGATCTCAAGACCGACGTCCACGTTCTGACGCTGTCTGCGACGCCGATCCCGCGAACGCTGCAGCTTGCCTTGACCGGGGTGCGTGAGCTGTCGCTGATCGCCACGCCGCCGGTCGATCGCATGGCCGTGCGTACCTTCATCTCCCCCTTCGATCCGCTGGTCATCCGCGAGACGCTGCTGCGCGAGCGCTACCGTGGCGGCCATTCTTTCTATGTCGTACCGCGCATCAGCGATCTCGCGGAAATCCATGATTTCCTGCGCGAATCCGTGCCTGAGCTGAAAGTTGCCGTGGCCCATGGTCAGATGCCGCCCGGCGAACTCGACGACATCATGAACGCCTTCTATGACGGCCAGTACGATGTGCTTTTGTCGACCACAATCGTCGAATCCGGCCTCGATATTCCGACTGCCAATACGCTGATCGTACACCGCGCCGATATGTTCGGCCTGTCTCAGCTCTATCAGCTGCGCGGGCGCGTCGGCCGCTCTAAGGTGCGCGCCTACGCGCTGTTCACGCTGCCCGCCAACCGCAAGCTCACCGATACAGCCGAGCGCCGGCTGAAAGTGCTGCAGTCGCTCGATACGCTAGGCGCCGGTTTCCAGCTGGCCAGCCACGACCTCGACATTCGCGGCGCCGGCAATCTGCTTGGCGAAGAGCAGTCGGGCCACATCAAGGAGGTCGGCTTCGAGCTCTACCAGCAGATGCTGGAGGAGGCAGTTGCCGAAGTGAAGGATTCCGGCGAGGTGCAGGACGGCGGCTGGTCGCCGCAGATCGCCGTCGGCACGGCGGTGATGATCCCGGAAAGCTATGTCCCGGATCTGCAGCTCAGGCTGGCGCTCTATCGCCGCCTTGGCGATCTCGAAAACACTGAAGAGATCGACGCTTTTGGCGCCGAGCTTATCGACCGTTTCGGGCCGCTGCCGGAAGAGGTGAAGCATTTATTGAAGATCGTCTTCATCAAGGCACTTTGCCGCAAGGCCAATGTCGAAAAACTCGATGCCGGACCGAAAGGCGTCGTCATCCATTTCCGCAAGCGCGAATTCCCCAATCCGGTCGGGCTGGTCAAACTCATCGGCGAACAGGGTTCGCTGGCCAAGATCCGGCCGGACCAGAGCGTCGTCTTCAGCCGCGACTGGCCGACGCCCGAAAAGCGGCTGGCAGGCTCAGCGGTTGTGATGACGCAGCTGGCACGGCTGGTGGAGAAGGCTGCGTAGCAAGGTATCGCTGGTGCTCTGGACCATGACGGCGCTGGTACTTTCGCCCCGCCGTGCCATTCGCCAGCGCTGAGATTCCGGTCTAGAATAGGAATTCGGCTTCGTGTATGCAGCCGCGACCCCATATGGGGCGGATTGGCGGGCGATGGCGTCCGCGTGAAAGAGCGTTAGGTGCTTCGATGACGAAATGGTCGCCGAATTCGTGGAGAGCTAAGCCGATCCAGCAGGTTCCTGCCTATCCGGACCTTGCCGCGCTGAGGAACACGGAAGCCCAGCTCGCCACCTTTCCGCCGCTGGTTTTTGCAGGTGAGGCACGCAAGCTGAAGAAGCAGCTTGCAGCCGTCGCTGCCGGTGACGCATTCCTTCTGCAGGGCGGCGATTGCGCCGAGAGCTTCGCCGAACATGGCGCGGACAACATCCGCGACTTCTTCCGCGTCTTCCTGCAGATGTCGGTGGTACTGACCTTCGCCGGCGCTCAACCGGTGGTGAAGGTCGGCCGTGTCGCCGGCCAGTTCGCCAAGCCGCGCTCGTCCGACAATGAGACCAAGGGCGGTGTGACGCTGCCCAGCTATCGCGGCGACATCATCAACGGCATCGAGTTCGATGCCAAGTCGCGTATTCCCGATCCTGCAAGACAGGAGATGGCGTACCGCCAGTCGGCGGCGACGCTCAACCTTTTGCGTGCGTTCGCCCAGGGCGGCTACGCCAGCCTGGAGAACGTGCATCAATGGATGCTCGGGTTCGTCTCCGACAGCCCGCAGGGCGAGAAATACGAATCGCTCGCCAACCGCATCACCGAGACGATGGACTTCATGAAGGCCGTCGGCATCACCTCGGAGACCAATTATGCGCTGCGCGAGACCGATTTCTATACCAGCCATGAGGCGCTGCTGCTCGGTTATGAAGAGGCGCTGACTCGCGTCGATTCGACCTCGGGCGACTGGTACGCCACCTCTGGCCACATGATCTGGATCGGCGATCGCACGCGCCAACCCGACCATGCGCATGTGGAATATTGCCGTGGCATCAAGAACCCGCTGGGGCTGAAATGCGGGCCGTCGCTGACGCCCGACGGCCTGTTGCAGCTCATCGATCTGCTCAATCCGGAGAACGAGCCCGGCCGGCTGACGCTGATCGCTCGTTTCGGCTCCGATAAGGTCGCCGACCATCTGCCGAAGCTGGTGCGAGCGGTACAGAAGGAAGGCCGCAGTGTGGTGTGGTCTTCCGACCCGATGCATGGCAATACGATCGAGGCCGCCGGCTACAAGACACGGCCGTTCGACCGCATCCTGAAGGAGGTGCAGACGTTCTTCGAGGTGCACCGCGCCGAAGGCACGCATCCCGGCGGCATTCACATCGAGATGACAGGCAAGAACGTTACCGAATGCACCGGTGGTGCCCGCGCCATCACCGCCGAAGAATTGCAGGATCGCTACCACACCCATTGCGATCCGCGCCTCAACGCCGATCAGGCGATCGAGTTGGCGTTCCTGGTGTCCGATCTGCTCAAGAAGAGCCATCCGGTCCAGCACAAGCAGGCCGTCAACGGCTGATTAGAACGTATTCGATCATCGAGGTGGTCAGCGAAACGCGTCCGGCCGGTGTCGCATTTGCTCGTGCCTGACGCACGCAAAACTGGAATCCTGCGAAGCGACGGCAATTGCATCGGGAGGCCGATATGGCTGACAGTCACACCGGATCATGCTTGTGCGGGGCAGTGCGGTTCCAGACACGAGGACCGCTGCGCGGTGTTATCTACTGCCATTGCTCGCAGTGCCGGAAGCAGAGCGGGCATTTTTATGCTGCAACCAATGTTGCCGACCCCGACATCACAATCACGGGCGCGGACAGCATCACCTGGTACGAGGCATCTTCGTTTGCCAGACGTGGCTTCTGCAAGACATGCGGCTCGCTGCTGTTCTGGAAGCCGACCGATGATGGCTATGTTTCAGTCCTGGCCGGGCTGTTCGACGCGCCAACCGGACTTCAAGGGGAATGTCACATCTTCGTCGGCGACAAGGGCGACTATTACGCGGTCGACGACGGGCTGCCGCAGTTCGAGAAGTCAACGCCGTCGATCAAGGTGGCAGGCGACTGATTTTTGAAGAGGTCGCCTTATTCCCTTGGTGCAGCCATTGCGCTAATCCCCTGCCGGTGATTCCGAAGGGTTTTGGCATGCAGCGGCTGATCGACGCTTTTTACAACTCGGTGCGGGCGTTTCGCAAACTGGCCGCCAGCGAGGAGGCCTTCCAGCTCGAGCTGACGCTGCTTGTGCTTGCCTTGCCGCTCGGCTGGTTCCTTTCGGAATCGTGGCGCGGCTATGCGCTGCTGATCGGCGCGGTGCTGCTCATGATCATGATCGAGGTGCTGAACACCGGCATCGAGGCGGCATGCGACGCGTTCAGCCGTGAATTCAACATCGATATCCAACTGGCCAAGGATTGCGGTTCGCTGGCGGTGCTTATTTCGGTGGTAATCGCTGCAGGCGTCTGGGGCGTCGCGATCGTCGAGCGGATCCTCGGGGTACCGATCTGACGTTTCAGACACTACATGCCGTCACTGCATTTCTCGTTTGACCATGATCTTTTCCGAAAAACCGGTACCACTTTTCGGGATCATGGTCTGAGGGAACCGACATGACCGATACCGCCGGATTTCTGCTGCTTGAACGTGAGGGCCTGCCGGACGATCTGCGCTGGCTGGCCGAAAAATATCCGCGCGAGATCTGGCAGGCGCATGCCAACATTCACGGCGTGGCCAATATGTGGCTGCAGCGGCACGATATGTTCCGCGAGCTTGGCGACATGCTCACCAGTGGTATCGGCGATTATCGAGAAGGTAGGCTGAACGCGCCGGAATTCGCGCGCTGGTTCGCGCCGCGCCTCAACCATTTCCTCGGCAATCTCGACGGCCATCACAATGTCGAGGACCATCATTATTTCCCGGTCTTCGCCAGGGCCGAGACCCGTCTGAAGCGCGGCTTCGAGATTCTCGATGCCGATCACCACACAATCCATGAGGGACTGGAGCGCAATGCCGAGGCGGCAAATGCCTTCATCCGCACGCTTCAGGAGAGCGAGGTCAAGCAGCGCTTCGCCGCCGACACCTATGCCGACGAGAACAGCCGGCTGATCGCCATGCTGACCAGGCATCTTGCCGACGAGGAAGACCTGATCATCCCGCTGATCCTGGAAAGGGCGACCGTGCGCTCGGCACAGATTGACGATCAGCTTCCCCTGCGAAGCTCCTTCTTGGCGAGGAAGTGCGACGCCAGCCAGCCGAGGATAGCCACAACCAGGCCGATTGCCAGAGCGATCAGCAGCCGCTCGTGACGGGCCAGCGCCTGGCCGACGATGCGCTCGGCACCCAGCCCGAACACATAACCGACCGTGCAGAACAGCGCCGCCCAGACCACCGATGAGATGGCGTTGAGGATGGCGAAACGCGACGCGGCAATGCCGGACAGCCCCGCCGCGATACCACCGACCAGGCGCAGGCCATAGATGTAGCGGTTCGACAGCACGAAGATGTTGGGATGAGAGGTGACGAGACGATAGGCGTGGCTGAAGCCCGGCCGGGCACGGAGCCTGATCACGAATTTATGGTCGGCGAAGCTCCGCCCCAAGATGAAGAAGAACGTGTCGCCACCGAAAGCGCCGAGCGCTGCCGCGAGGAAAGCCTGCCACAGGACGAAAACATGCTGATGCGCGAAGAAACCGCCAAGGATGGCGGCGCTTTCGCCCTCGGCCACGCAGCCCAGGAAAACCGCGACCAACCCATATTGCTCAATGAGACGATGGATGGCTTCCGTCATGAAGACGTTCGCTGCTTCGACAGAATGCCGTCGATGCGCTTCACCTGCTCGGCCAGCCGGGCGATCTCGTCTCGCATGCCGATGATCTGGCTGTGGCGCAGTTCGTCGAGCTTTTCGTGTAACGCCATGATCTCGATCTCGGCCTTGAGGTTAACCTCATAGTCGTGGGCGGCGTCGATTCGATCGCGCTCGGTCTGGCGGTTCTGCGCCATCATGATCACTGGCGCCTGCAGGGCGGCAACCATGGAAAGCACGAGATTGAGGAAGATGAATGGATAGGGATCGAAGGCGGCGCTCGACAAGAGCCAGACATTGCCTGCCGTCCACAGGATCAGGAAGCCAATGAATGCCAGGATGAAGGACCACGAGCCGCCGATCCGGGCGATGGTGTCGGCCAGGCGATCTCCAAACGTCTGGTGAAAGGCGACGGCCTTGTTGGTGTCCTTGGAGATCGTGGTGCGCTCGAGCGTAGATTGCAGTACCCGGCTTTCGAGCGCGCTGAGGCCGTCCGGCTTTCGCTTCAGCCAGCGGCTTGCCAGGTCCTCGATCGTTTTGTTCATCGTCGCCTCCGTCGTCAGCGATGAGGTAGAAGCTGCCGGTTCATACGAGAAGTGGTAGATTGACGCGATGGGGTCAGGAAACAATGGTGGATTTTCAGAAAATTCGCGCCCGTGCAGCGAAACGCAAAGGCGGTGAGGCAGCCCTCACGTCGCTACTGGGTCCAATGCCTGACAATGCCGCGGTGGCAAAGATTGCGGATGACCGGATCCTATCGACCATGGCCGAGCGGGTCTTTGCCGCCGGCTTTGTCTGGCGCGTCATCGAGCAGAAATGGCCGGGTTTCGAGGAAGCATTTCTTGGCTTCGAGCCGAAGCGGCTGCTGTTCCAGCCTGACGATTTCTGGCACGATCTCACCGCCGACAAGCGCATCGTGCGCAATCCGCAGAAGATCAAATCCGTACGCGACAACGCGGCCTTCGTCGAGCGTGTGTCGAAGGAGCACGGCAGCTTCGGCAAGTTCCTGGCCGATTGGCCGGCGGATGACCAGGTCGGGTTGATGGCCTATCTCGGCAAGCACGGCAGCCGGCTCGGCGGCAATACCGGCCAGTATTTTCTGCGCTGGCTGGAGTGGGACGCTTTTGTTGTCTCGGCCGATATGGCGGCCGCACTGCGCGATGCCGGGCTCGACATTGCGGAGAGCCCGACGTCGAAGACAGATTTGGGCAGGATCCAGGCGCAGATCAACGCCTGGGCGGCGGAAACCGGGCTGCCGCGCCGACACATTTCGCGCATTCTGGCAATGTCGATCGGCGAGAACCATCCGCCGGAAGCCTTGCGCGAATATATGGGCGAATAGGATCGACTGTTTGGTCCAAACGAACGCCATTGCCCGACGAATTTTGCCGCGCTAAACCCACGGGCATGACAGACAAGACCGCTCCAGACATATTGCGCATCGCCGTCGCCCAGCTCAATCCGACGGTCGGCGACGTCGCCGGCAATCTTGCCAAGGCACGCGAGGCGAGGGCGGATGCCGCCCGCCAAGGCGCCGACCTCGTGCTGTTTACCGAGCTTTTCCTTTCCGGCTATCCGCCTGAGGATCTGGTGCTGAAGCCGGCATTCCTGAAGGCGTGCGAGCGGGCGGCGGAGGATTTCGCCGGCGATACCGCCGACGGCGGCCCAGGCTTCATCATCGGCACGCCGTTGAAGCGCAAGACCGGCACGCACAATTCGATCATCTTTGCTGATGGCGGCAAAATCCTTGCCGAACGCTACAAGCTCGATCTGCCGAATTACGGTGAGTTCGACGAGAAGCGCGTCTTCCAGGCCGGCCCCGAGATCCAGGGGCCGGTCAATTTCCGCGGCGTGCGCGTGGGAGTGCCTATCTGCGAAGACATCTGGGGCGAAGTTGCCGTCTGCGAGACGCTGGCCGAAAGCGGCGCCGAAATCCTGCTGGTGCCGAACGGCTCGCCCTACTATCGCGGCAAGGTCGATGTCCGCCACCAGATCGTCATCCGCCAGGTCATCGAATGCGGACTGCCGATCATCTATGCCAACCAGCTTGGCGGCCAGGACGAACTGGTCTTCGACGGCGCATCGTTTGCCATCGGTTCTGACAAGACGCTGGCCTTCCAGATGAGCCAGTTCGAGGAGACGGTCAACGTCACCACCTGGAAGCGAAAGAATGACATCTGGGTCTGCTCTGACGGACCGATGTCGAAAATCCCTGAAAAGGAGGAGGCCGACTATCGCGCCTGCATGTTGGGCTTGCGCGACTACGTCAACAAGAACGGCTTCAAGAATGTCGTGCTTGGCCTTTCCGGCGGCATCGATTCGGCGATCTGCGCGGCACTTGCCGTCGATGCGCTGGGCGAGGAGCGGCTGCGCGCCGTGATGATGCCTTACCGCTACACTTCGAAGGACTCGCTCAAGGACGCCGAGGACTGCGCCCGCGCGCTCGGCTGCCGCTACGATATCGTGCCGATCTTCGAGCCGGTCGAGGGCTTCCTGCACACACTGACGCAGCTTTTCGAGGGCACCAAGGAAGGCATCACCGAGGAAAACCTGCAGAGCCGTGCCCGCGGCACCATCCTGATGGCGATTTCCAACAAGTTCGGCTCGATGGTGGTCACTACCGGCAACAAGAGCGAGATGTCGGTAGGCTATGCCACGCTTTATGGCGACATGAATGGCGGCTTCAATCCGATCAAGGATCTCTACAAGATGCAGGTCTATGCGCTGGCGCGCTGGCGCAACGCGCATGTGCCGCCGGGTGCGCTCGGTCCGTCCGGCGAGGTGATCCCGAATAATATCATCGACAAGGCGCCCTCGGCGGAACTGCGAGAGAACCAGACCGACCAGGATTCGCTGCCGCCCTATCCGGTGCTCGATGACATATTGGAGTGCCTGGTCGAGAACGAGATGGGCGTCGACGAGATCGTTGCGCGCGGCCATGACCGGGCGACGGTGACGCGCGTCGAGCACCTGCTTTACGTCGCCGAATACAAGCGCCGGCAGGCGGCGCCCGGCGTGAAGATCACTAGGAAGAATTTTGGCCGCGACCGCCGCTATCCCATTACCAACCGGTTCAGGGATGGCGGGTAGGCGATTGGCTGCATAACGGTTTAGCCATGGCCAACTTTGAGATCAGCTTTGACATGTCGCAGATCGACTTCCGGGCGACGTCCGACATTTTGAAGGAGAGCTATTGGGGCCGCGGCCGCAGCGATGAACTGCACCGCCGCGCCTTTGCCAACTCACTGTGCGTCGGCGCCTATGTCGGCGGCAATCAGGTCGGCTTTGGTCGGGCGATCACCGACCGTACGGTATTTGCCTATCTCGCCGACATCATCGTCTGGCCCGGGTATCGCGGGCAAGGCATCGGAACCCGGCTTGTCCAGGCGCTTATCGATCATCCGGATTGCAAGACTGTCACGCATTGGAGCCTGTCGACCAACGACGCCCATGCGGTTTACGAGAAGCTCGGCTTCAGACCTTCCACCGACGGCCGCTATATGCGCCTCGACCGTATCACGGCAACCTGAACAGAGGCAGCGCACAACCCGCGATTGTTGCAAAATCGTCTCACTGCTTGGACCAGATGCGCTTTGGGTTATCTACTGACTTGGCGCGGCGTTGAGGCGTCTCTATAAACGCTTTTCCGCGATCCCCTTGGGGAGGACCGAAATGCCAGGATTTGACATCGTTATGCGAGGCCGCGAAGCCTAGGTCTCAATCGGCAAGCAGAAGGTTCTTACCTTTGCGGCGAAGCCGAGCTGGGAACAGGCGTTCGTCGATGCCGGTCGCCGCCCGTATTCGGGCGAGCCGCCAATTCCTTGGGTGTTAATTCGCCCGACGCGGTTTTTTCAATTTTCGACCTTTTCCGGGATCGGGCTCGTTTGCGCCCGAATGACATCATGGCTCGTTTTCGAATAGATTTGCGCGCGGGCGCCTTTCGCAGCGTTCTTGGCTTCACGTTCAGCCATTGGCGGCGTCAGCCGTGGCGGCTTGCCGGCATTATGGGCACGTTCCTGCTGTCGACCTTGGCCGACGTGCTGACGCCGCTCTATTCCGGCCGGCTGGTGGATGCCGTCGCCAGCAGTGCTGCGGCCGATGATGTTGCGTGGAACGCGGCGATGGCGGCCTTTTCGATGCTGGTTGCCCTGGCGCTCACCGGTGTCGTGCTGCGCAATCTCGCCTTCATGGCCATTGTCGAGCTGACCTTGAAGATGATGGCGGATATCGCCGCCGACGCCTTCCACCGCGTACAGCGCTTCTCCACCGACTGGCACGCCAACAGCTTCGCCGGATCGACGGTGCGCAAGATAACGCGCGGCATGTGGGCGCTCGACCTGCTCAACGACACGATCCTGATCGCGCTGCTGCCGTCGGTCGTCATGCTCGTCGGCTCGACGCTGCTGCTTGGCTGGTTCTGGCCGCTGATGGGCGCGATCGTCGCCATCGGTTCGGTTCTGTTCATCGCGGTGACGACGATGCTGTCGCTTGGCTATGTCGCGCCCGCGGCAAGGCTTGCAAATGCGTGGGATACACGGCTTGGCGGCTCGCTGGCCGATGCGGTGAGCTGCAACGCCGTGGTCAAGGGTTTTGGCGCCGAGGAACGCGAGGAGACGCGGCTTGCCGAGGTCGTCGCCAAATGGCGCGGTCGCACGCGCCGCACCTGGATGCGCGGCACCGTCAACGGCACCACGCAAGGGACGATGCTGCTGCTTTTGAGGGGAGCGGTCATCGGCTTCTCCCTGCTTTTGTGGTCGTGGGGGCAGGCGAGCGCCGGCGATGTCGCCTTCGTGCTGACCTCATTCTTCGTGCTGCAAGGCTATCTGCGCGACATCGGCACGCATATCCGCAATCTGCAGCGCTCGATCAACGACATGGAGGAACTGGTCGACTTCCAGTCCGTACCACTCGGCATCGAGGATCGGTCCGGAGCCAAACCGATCCGGATCACCGATGGCCGTATCACCTTCGACAATGTAACATTCCATTATGGCAGCCACCGCCTGCCGCTCTATCGCGACTTTTCGGTGGATATCGCGCCGGGCGAACGGGTTGGGTTGGTTGGCCATTCGGGCTCCGGCAAGACGACATTCGTCAAGCTGATCCAGCGCCTCTACGACGTGACTGCGGGCAATATCCTGATCGACGGCCAGGATATTGCCAATGTGGCGCAGGCGTCGCTGCGCGCACAGATCGCAATCGTCCAGCAGGAGCCGATCCTGTTTCACCGATCGCTGGCCGAAAACATCGCCTATGCCCGGCCGGCCGCCACGCAGGCCGAGATCGAGCACGCGGCGCGGTTGGCCAGCGCGCATGACTTCATCGCCAATTTGCCGCAAGGCTATGGCACGCTGGTCGGCGAGCGCGGCGTAAAGCTGTCGGGCGGCGAGCGTCAGCGTGTTGCAATCGCACGCGCCTTCCTTGCCGATGCGCGCATTCTCATCCTGGATGAGGCAACGTCGAGCCTCGATTCGGAATCGGAGGTGCTGATCCAGCAGGCGATGGAGCGCTTGATGGTCGGCCGCACGACGCTGGTAATTGCCCACCGGTTGTCGACGGTGCGGGCGCTGGACAGGCTTTTGGTGTTCGATCGCGGCCGCATCGTCGAAGAGGGCTCGCATGACCAGCTGATCCGGCTGCAAGGCGGCATCTACCGCCGGCTGTTCGAACGCCAGGCGCTTGAACTGACCAAAGGCCTGGTGATCTGACGGTTACGGCGCCGCACGTCTTGATAGACGTGCCGCGCTGCAGTCTTTTCTTCGCCTTTGTCATGTTCTATGTCTGCCGCCGAGCGCGGGGGCGCGTCTTGTCAACAGCAAAACCATCCGGTACGCCCCGCTCATGACAGTTACCGTCCGTTTCGCCCCGTCACCGACCGGCCGCATCCATATCGGCAATGCGCGCACCGCTTTGTTCAATTGGCTGTTCGCCATCAAGAACAAAGGCCGCTTCATCCAGCGCTTCGACGACACCGACGTTGCCCGTTCGACGCAGGAGTTTTCCGACGCTATCCTGTATGACCTGCATTGGCTGGGCATCTTCCCCGACGCCACGGAGTACCAGTCGCGGCGCGTGGAAATCTACGATTCCGCACTGGAGAGGCTGAAGGAGGCGCGCCTCGTCTATGCTTGCTATGAGACGCCCGAAGAGCTCGACCTGAGGCGCAAGGTGCGCCGCACACGTGGCCTGCCGCCAGTCTATGGCCGCGAGGCGTTGACGCTGACAGCTGAGCAGGTGGCGGAATATGAGGCCGATGGGCGGCGGCCGCACTGGCGCTTTCTGCTGCCCAACTTCACCGGCGATCCGTTGCAGCCGGAGCGCACCGAAATCCATTGGAACGACCTGGTGCGCGGCGAAGAAACCGTCGACCTCGCCTCGCTTTCAGACCCGGTTCTGCGGCGTGAGGACGGCACCTACCTCTATACATTACCTTCGGTTGTCGACGACATCGACATGGGCGTCAGCCATGTCATTCGCGGCGACGACCACGTCACCAATACCGGCGTTCAGATAGCCCTGTTCCGAGCACTTGGCGCGGAGCCGCCGGTGTTCGGCCACCACAATCTCCTGACAACGGCATCAGGCGAGGGACTTTCGAAGCGCACCGGCGCGCTGTCCATCCAGAGCCTGCGTGAGAACGGCATCGAGCCGATGGCGGTGGCTTCGCTGGCGGTGCTCGTCGGTACCTCGGAAAACGTCGTAGCGGTGCCAGCGATGGCCGAGCTAGCCGAGCGCTTCGATCCGGCTGCAACATCGAAATCCGCCGCCAAATTCGACCCGGACGAGCTCTTCGTGCTCAACCGCACGCTGCTGCACCACATGCCGTTTTCAGAGGCGCGCGACCGGCTGATCGTGCTCGGCATCTCCGGCGAACAGGCCGAGCCTTTCTGGCTGGCGGTGCGCGGCAATCTCGACAGACTGGCCGATGCGGCGATCTGGTGGCGTACGCTTCGAGACGGCCCAGAGGAGCCGGCGGAGTTTTCCGACGAGGACCGCGACTTTCTTCGCCAGGCATTCGAGCTGCTGCCGGAAGAGCCTTGGAACGGCACTGTCTGGAAGGACTGGACGGGCAAGATCCGAGCGGCGAGCGGCCGCAAGGGCAAGGCCCTGTTCATGCCGCTCAGGCTGGCGCTTACGGGACAGTCTTCCGGTCCGGAGCTTGCAGATCTGTTGCCGCTGCTGGGTCGGGAAGGAACGTTGGCCCGACGACCCTGACCTTGCGCTGCTCCGGCGGCGGCAGCGATGTCGGCGAGGGCAGAGGTTTGGCGGCAAGCCGTCTGGCCGCCTCACGGTCGAGGCCGCCTTGCGAATTGGCCAAGGTCTCCGGGTCGGCGCCCGGATCAGGCTTGGCAACCGGCAGCGGAACGAACGGGGTGGTCTCCATGCTCGCCTCGGATTGTGCCGGGGTTGGCGGGTTGCCGGCGATGATCTGGAAATTCTGCACGGCATTGCAGCCGCAGGTCGGCGGCCGGGGCGTGTCGGATTGCTTGTAGAGGTAGGCCGTCGACAACTCGATATAAGGCCTGCCGGTCACTGAAGACGTCATCGACGCCGAATCGTCGTTCATGCTGCGCGTGTAGAAAACCTGCATCTCGGTGCCGGGGCAGCTAGATTCGCAATTCTTCTGGTCGCGCTCGAAATCGCCCAGCGAGGCAGCATTCGACATCGGGAAGAAATAGCCGTCGCAGGTCCGCACGCACATGGTGCGGAATTCGCCTCGCGGCTGGCCCAACTCGTCGGCGTTGTTGAGGATGCTGCGGATGTTGCGCGGCTGACTTAGCTCTTCAGCCTGGTCGAGCTCTTCGGGCTGGTCGGGCGCACCAGGTTCACTGCCCAAAAGCTGGTCGAGCAGGCTTCGGTTGCCGTTTTCACGGCTGGCTTCGCGGACAGGTGTGGGCGTCGACGCCGCATCATCGCGGCAGCCATTGGCGTCAAGCGAGGCCAATATGCGCGCGCGATCGCGTCGCGAACCACCGCCGGCAAGCTCACTGCGCTTGGCCTGCAAGGCGTCGAGATTGGCAGCCATGCGATCGATGGTGGCGTCGAGTGCCGCGCATGCGTTGGCGTTGCGGCGAGACAGTGAGAAGCCGCAGCCGGCGCTGCTGGACTGGCTGACGGCTTTTGAAATCTGCTGGCGCTGCCGGGCGATCGCGTCGTCGTATTTCCTGAGCAGGCCCGGCTTGCCGCCGCCACCACGAGAAGCGGCGCCAAGATCGGCTTCAAGCTGGCGGCAGAGGCGCGAAGCGGCCTGCGACTGAGTGACGGCAATGCCGCACAGTAGCAGGACGCCGAGCAGCGCGGCTGCCCGCGTCAGCTTGCAATGTGCGCCCGTCATCCCTCCGGACCTCCACCTGCCTGTCATTCAGAACTACCGCGCTCGCGGTTAACCGTTCGTTTAGCATACCGCCGATTCCGGCTTCGGCTCAAATCGGCGATGGCTTGCGCCTGTGCGCGATCACGACGAGGGCTGTCATGCCGACCACCCCCCACGGCCTTTTTCGGACAGAGCCAGAACCGCGACATCCTGGCGTTGCACGAAAAAGGCGTATTCGCCGAGAAGAATGCCTGGATTCAGTAATGCCCGGAGGCTTGGGATGACCTCGATTACCCGCCGAGCCGCGGTGCAATTTGGTCTTTTATGCCTGGCGATGCCGGTCGCCATGGCGCAGGAAAAGCTTGTCACGCCGGATTGGGGCACCAGATTGGTCGAAGCCGCTCGTGAGCAGATCGGCGTCACCACGCTCTACGATCCGACCTATACACGCCTGGCCTATCCGGGCGGGGACGTTGAGCCAGAGCGGGGTGTGTGCACGGATGTCGTGATCCGTGCCTATCGCCGCGCCTTCGATCTCGACCTGCAAGAATTGGTGCATGAGGATATGCGGGCCAATTTTGCCGCCTATCCGAAGGCTTGGGGCTTGAAGGCGCCCGACCGCAACATCGACCACCGCCGTGTGCCCAATCTTGCGGTCTATTTCGAGCGGCGCGGTGCTGTCTTGCCCGTCACCCAAGACCCCGCCGATTATCGGCCTGGGGATCTCGTCGCTCAGATGCTGCCCGGCAATCTGTCGCATATTGCCATCGTGTCGTCCAATCACTCCACTGTGGTGCCGACAAGAAGGCTGGTTATTCACAACATCGGCGGCGGCGCTAGAGAAGAGGACACTTTGTTTGCCTTCAGGCAGACAGGGCATTTCCGGTTCAAGCCAGTCTGAGAAGGCCCATCGCTAGCCCAGATCGACGATGGCTTGCGCCTTATGCGCGGCTTCGACCACTGCCAGTGCCGTCATGTTGACGACGCCGCGCGAGGTGACCGACGGTGTCAATATGTGCGCCGGGCTGTCGGTGCCGAGCAGGATCGGGCCGACATGCAGCGCGTCCATCATCGTGCGCAGCGCGGTCAGCGTGATGTTCGCCGAATCGAGATTGGGAAACACCAGCAGATTGGCTTCGCCCTTCAGCCGCGAATGCGGATAGACGCGTTGGCGCAGCTGCTCCGATAGTGCCGAGTCGGCATGCATCTCGCCGTCGCATTGCAGGTCTGGCGCGATGCGCGCCAGGATCGCCGCCGCCTGCCGCATCTTCATGGCGCTTGGCGAATCGCGGGAGCCGAAATCAGAATGCGACAGCAGCGCTGCCTTGGGCTCAATGCCGAAACGCTGAATTTCCTCGGCCGCCAAAACGGTCATTTCCGCAATTTCTTCGGCGGTCGGATCGACGGAGACATGGGTGTCGGTGAGGAAAATGATCCCGCGCTGCGAGATCAGCATGGACAGCGTCGACAGGTCGCGATCCCGAATGCCGGGGCGCGGCCCGATGATAAGCGTCACGTTGCGCAAATGGCGCTCGAAACGGCCTTCGAGCCCGCAGACCATGGCGTCGGCGTCGCCGCGCTTCAGGGCAAGGGCCGCGATCACCGTATTGTCGGTGCGCACCATGGTGCGCGCGGCTTCCGTCGTCACCCCACGCCGGCCGGCAAGCTCGATCAAAAGGTCGACATAGTGGCGGTAACGCGGATCGTCTTCCGGGTTGATCAAGCCGAAATCGACGCCCGGCTTGATGCGCAGCCCGTAGCGCTTCAGCCGCACCTCGATGACATGCGGGCGGCCGATCAGGATCGGTTCGGCAATGCCTTCCTCGAGCACGACCTGGGCGGCGCGAAGCACGCGCTCGTCCTCGCCGTCGGCATAGATGACGCGTTTGGCGCTCGACGTCTTGGCCATCGAGAACACCGGCTTCATGACCAGGCCGGAGCGGAAGACGAAGCGGTTCAGCTTGTCGATATAAGCGGCGAAATCGGTGATCGGCCGGGTCGCGACGCCGGTCTCGCAAGCTGCCTTGGCGACAGCAGGGGCAATGCGCAGGATCAGCCGCGGATCGAAAGGCGAGGGGATCAGGAACTCCGGACCAAAGATCGGCGTCTCGCCGGAATAGGCACGCGCGGCAACGTCGGACGGCTCTTCGCGGGCGAGCGCTGCAATCGCTCGCACAGCAGCCATCTTCATCTCTTCGTTGATGGCGCTTGCGCCGCAATCCAGCGCGCCACGGAAGATGTAAGGAAAACAGAGTACGTTATTGACTTGATTGGGGAAATCGGAGCGGCCGGTGCAGATCATCGCGTCGGGCCGCGCCGCCCGTGCTGCTTCCGGCATGATTTCGGGATTGGGATTGGCCAGCGCCAGGATCAGCGGCTTTGGCGCCATGTGGTGGAGCAATTCCGGCCTCAGCACGCCGGCGGCAGACAGGCCGAGAAACACGTCGGCGCCGGGCAGAACGTCGGCCAGCGTACGCGCCTCGGTGTCCTTCACATAAGGGTCTTTCCAGCGGTCCATCTCCTCGACGCGGCCCTTATGGGCGACGCCGAACCGGTCGGTGACCCAGATGTTGTCGACCCGCGCGCCGAGCGAGACCAGCAGGTTGAGGCAGGCAAGCGCCGCAGCACCAGCGCCCGACGTGACGATCTTGATGTCCGAGATGGACTTGCCGGCGAATTCCAGCCCGTTGAGCACGGCGGCGGCGACGATGATGGCGGTGCCGTGCTGGTCGTCATGGAAGACTGGTATGCCCATGCGGGCTTTCAACTGCTCCTCGACTTCGAAGCATTCGGGCGCTTTGATGTCTTCCAGGTTGATGCCGCCGAAGGTTGGTTCCAGCGCCGAGATCGTTTCGACCATGCGCTCGATGCCCGGTGCGTCGATCTCGATGTCGAAGACATCGATGCCGGCGAACTTCTTGAACAGCACCGCCTTGCCTTCCATCACCGGCTTGGAGGCGAGCGGACCGATATTCCCGAGGCCCAGCACCGCCGAACCGTTGGTGACAACTCCGACCAGATTGGCGCGGGCTGTATAGTCGGCGGCGGTTGCCGGGTCGTCGCGGATTTCAAGGCAGGGGGCGGCGACGCCCGGCGAATAGGCAAGCGCCAGGTCGCGCTGATTGCCCAGCGGCTTCGTCGCCTGGATTTCAAGCTTTCCGGGACGGGGGTGCTTATGGAAATAGAGCGCCGCTTCGTCGAGGTCGGATCGGGCCGCCTTCTTGCTTTCGCCTGTCATGACGGCCGCCTCCTCAGTTTAGTCCGTTTGGTGTTTTGAGTCTCTTAGCATGCAGCCGAGGCTTTTCGAGAGATGATATGTCGCAAGGGCGAGCTTGCGGCTTGCACCCCCGCCCTCCTGTGCGGTCTGCCATTGAGATGTTGGGGCGATAGGCGGGGTGCTGCGGCGAGGTACGCCGCCCAGTTCGAATGTCTTGTGGCGCTCGTCGCTCACAGAGGCCTCGCGGCGAAACAAGTCGAGATTGCAGTTCTCCAAAATCCGTGAGATTCTTCGAAAAGTCGCACGAAACAGCGTGCGAACAACAAAGCGCCCCGACGTTTTCGGCGGACATCCAAACGCATCACAGATCGTGCCCCTGATTGTCGGTCGGACTGCTTAACCTGCCAAGGGAGGACGACAATGACTGTACGGCCAGACCCGACTTTCCACGCGACTGCCAAGCTCGCAATGCAGGCGCCAGCCGAAAATTTTGCCTACACTTTGATGTTGAGTCCCGACTTCTCTCAGCCAGATGGACTAGCCATAGTTGACGTAAACCCGAAGTCGAAGGACTACGGCAAGGTCGTCCATAGCGTGATAATGCCGAACAAGGGCGACGAGTTTCACCATTTCGGCTGGAACGCGTGCTCTTCGGCCCTTTCGCCGCTGAATGGTCACCCGTTTCTCGAGCGCCGCTTTCTGATCATTCCCGGTATTCGATCTTCGCGCATTTACGTCATCGACACCAAGGGCGGGCCGACCAAGGCCAAGATCCACAAGGTCATCGAGCCAGAAGAAGTGTTTGCCAAGACGGGCTATTCCAGGCCTCATACGATTCACTGCGGTCCGGAAGGTATTTATGTCTCGACGCTTGGGGGCGGGGGCCCTGACGGCACCGACGGACCTCCCGGCATCTTTGTCATGGATTGCCAGACGTTCGACGTCATCGGGCGCTACGAGATCGATCGCGGGCCGCAGGACAAGCAGTATGATTTCTGGTGGAACCTGCCACGCGACTACATGGTGTCGAGCGAGTGGGCCCTTCCGCCCCAGTTCGAGCAGGGCATCGTGCCTGAAGACCTCCTGTCGAACAAATATGGACACCGGGTGCATTTCTGGAATTTGCGCGAACGTAGGAACGTGCAGACCATCGATCTGGGCGCCAACCACCAGATGGCGCTGGAAGTCCGCCCCGCCCATGACCCGGTCAAGGAATACGGTTTCCTTGGAGTGGTCGTCGACACGACAAACCTCGAGGGATCGATCTGGACCTGGTGGCGCGAGGGCGGCAAATTCCATTGCGAAAAGACGGCGACCATCCCGCCCGAGGCAGCCGCCAAGGATGACCTGCCGCCGTTGCTTCAGGGCTTCGAGGCGGTGCCGCCGCTAGTAACCGACATCGACCTGTCGCTCGATGACCGATTCCTCTACGTATCCTGCTGGGGCACCGGCGAGATGCGCCAATACGATGTGACCGATCCGATGAAGCCTAAGCTTGCAGGGTCCATCCATATTGGCGGCATCACGCGCAAGACCAAGCATCCCGGCGGCGGCGACTACAGGGGCGGACCGCAAATGGTCGAGATCAGCCGCGACGGCAAACGCGTTTACTGGACCAACTCCCTGTATTCGACTTGGGACGATCAGTTCTATCGCGATGGTATTCCGGCAGCCATGGTCAAGGCCAATGTCGGCGAGAACGGTGGGATCACCCTGGACAAGGACTTTTATGTCGAGTTCCCCGAGGGGTATCGCTCGCACCAGATTCGTCTGGAAGGCGGCGATTGCTCGACGGATTCGTTCTGCTATCCGTCGGTGTAACCGACTGCCCGGGTCAATGAAGCGATGAGCGAGTGGACGACGGCCGGTCTCTGGCTGGCCGTCGTCGCCAGCGGCATTTATCACGGCATCAATCCTGGCATGGGCTGGCCGTTGGCCGTTTCGGCCGGCCTTTTGGACAGACGTGCCGGCGAATTGTTTCGGGCGCTCGGGCTTTTGGCAATAGGCCACTTCGTGGCGATGATCGGTATCCTGCTCCCCTTCGGCGCGATGCTGACGCTCATCGTCTGGGAACGACAGATTCGCATCGCGGCGGGGTTGATTGTGATCGCAGCCGGGATCTATCTCCTGATCAACCGGCGCCACCCGCGTGTTCTTGCCCGTATCCCGCCGGCGCAATTGGCCTTGTGGTCTTTCGCGGCCGCCACCGCGCATGGCGCCGGGCTAATGCTGGTGCCGATTTATCTCGGCCTGTGCCAGGCAGGCGATCTCGATGTTGGACACCAGGCGGCTATCACGCTCATGGCCGGTAATCTGATCACCGCCACCGCCGTCTCCGTGGTCCATACGGCCGCGATGATTGTAAGCGGCGGTGTTATCGCCATTGCCGTCTATCGATGGCTCGCACCCAAGTTCATCTCACAAAGCTGGTTCAATCTCGACAATGTGTGGGCCGTGAGCCTGATCCTGGTGGGGGGAATTGGGATCGCGGGTATCGGATTCGCTCTCTAGGTTGCATGTATTGGCAAAGGAATTCTCCCTTCTGCGAATGTCAGGAAAGGTCAGATCGCATCATGCGGCGCTCGCAACCCAACAACCGCAAAGGGTCGTTCTTCCGCCGTCCAGACGGTAACCAAGCGTTGGATACTACCACTAGAACGCGCTGACGTAGAGGCCGCCGTCGACCGGTATGTTCTGCCCGGTCAGGTAGCCGGCATGGACCGAGCACAGGAAGGCGCAGATCTGGCCGAACTCCTCCGGCGTGCCGAGCCGTTTGGCCGGAACATTGGCTGCTGCTTGCGCCTTGCGCGCGGCAGCGGCCGCCGGATCCTCGACACTGCCGGGTTCATGCGGGCCGCGCAGCCGGTCGGTGTCGAGTTTTCCCGGCAGCATGTTGTTGATCGTCACATTGCGGTCGATCACCGTCCGCGCGACGCCGGCGAGGAACGAGGTGAGGCCGGCGCGGGCGCCGGACGACAGGTCGAGGCCGGGGATAGGCACATAGACGGACAGCGAGGTGATGTTGACGATGCGGCCGAAGCCGCGCGCCGCCATGCCGTCGATCACGGCCTGAACCAGTTCGACAGGGGTTACCATGTTCTGGGTGACGCCCTCGAGGATCTTTTCGCGGTCGAGCGCGCGGAAATCGCGAAACGGCGGACCGCCATTGTTGTTGACGAGGATGTCGGGATCGGGGCAGGCGGCAAGCAGCGCCTTCTGGACATCGGGCTTGGATATGTCGCCGACGATCTCGGTCACCTTGACGCCGAATTTCTCCCGCAGTTCAGCGGCGGTTTTGGCCAGCACGTCGGCGCTGCGGCCATTGACTACCAGATCGCAGCCTGCCTCCGCCAGTGCCATGGCGCAGCCGCGTCCCAAGCCTTTGCTCGAAGCGCAGACGATGGCCTTCTTGCCGCGAATGCCGAGATCCATGGTGATTTTCTCCTCTGATTGCCGCGGCAACCTATCCGGATGGCTGGACCAATCGCAACCGTCATACGGTTGTTGCATGAATCGGGGCATAGCCTCACGCGAAAGCAACGGTGACAAATGATGTCCGGCGCAGAGCCCCGCACTTTCCGCAGCATGTTCATCTCCGACGTCCATCTCGGATCGAAAGCGGCGAAGGCCGAGTTCCTGATCGATTTCCTGCGCCATCACGATGCCGATATCATCTATCTCGTCGGCGACATCGTCGACGGCTGGCGCTTGAGACGAAGCTGGCATTGGCCGCAGAGCCACAATGACGTCGTCCAGAAATTGCTGCGCAAGGCGCGCAAGGGCGCCAGCATCACCTACATCGCCGGCAATCACGACGAGTTCGCGCGCCAGTTCCAGGGCGTGCATTTCGGCGGCATTGTCGTCGCCGACCGCGCCATCCACGAGACCGCCGATGGCAAACGCCTTCTTGTCATTCATGGCGACCAGTTCGACACCGTCGTCCACAATGCGCGCTGGCTCGCCTATCTCGGCGATTACGCCTATGACGCGGCGATGCTGGTCAACCGCGTCATCACGCGCCTGCGCCAGGTGCTCGGCCTGCCTTACTGGTCGTTCTCGTCCTGGGCCAAGGTCAAGGTCAAGAAGGCGGTGAATTTCATCGGCTCGTTCCAGACCGTGCTGACCGAGGAGGCGCGCCGCTCGCACGTCGACGGCGTCATCTGCGGGCACATCCACCATGCCGCGATCGAAAGCTACGAGGACGTGCAGTACATCAACACCGGCGACTGGGTGGAGAGCTGCACGGCGGTGGTCGAGCATTTTGACGGCCGGATGGAGATCCTGCACTGGGCGCATGTCCTGCCGGAGACTCCGGTCGGCGGCGAGGTGCTCGTGCCGATCGACATCAAGGGCAAGGCAGTCCAGGCGGCTTGACCAAAACCCGGCCGCCCTCGCTTCAATCGGTTAGTCCAGCGGTTTCATCGACTTTTTCGCCGTGTTATGCAGCGGCAGGTGTGGTGGGCCGACCCGGCTGAATGCCGTGCCGACGGATCGCCTGTCAATGTCCTCGCTGCCGCCGCTTTCGCCCGAACAGCTCGTCAAGCCACGCCATTTCGAACTGCGCATGAGCTTGATCTTCTTCACGCTCTTCGTGCCGCTCGGAACGCATGTGCCGTATTTTCCCCTGTGGCTGCAGGCCAAGGGGTTCCACGCCGAGCAGATAGCCGTGATCCTCGCCGCGCCGATGTTCCTGCGTGTGGCAACGACGCCTTTTCTTACCGCGCTGGCAGACAAAGCGAGCGACCGCGCCAATGTCTATGTTGCGCTGGTCGCCGCATCGCTGATCCTGTCCGCCGGCTACCTCCTGCCGCCGACCTACGCAATGGTACTTGCCGTATCCCTGGCGCTGACGGTCGTTTGGACGCCGCATTCGCCGATTGCCGATTCGCTCGCCCTTTCAGGCGTTCGCCGCTTCGGCTCGAACTACGCCGGCATGCGCAAATGGGGCTCGATCTCCTATCTCTGTGCTAATCTCGCCGGCGGTTTCATCTTGTCGGCGAGCGGTGCTCAGGCTGTCCCGGTGATCATCTTCGTGTCGTTATGCGCTGCGCTAGCCGCCGGGCTGATTGCGCCGCGCCTCGGCCGCCCGCGCCGCGCCTCGCCGCTTTCGGCTGCCGACATTCAGCAATCGGCGTCAAAACTCCTCAACCCGTATTTTCTTTATTTTTCGACCGGGGTCGGCGTCATCACCGCCAGCCACGCGTTTCTCTACGGCTTCGTGTCGATCTACTGGAAGTCGATCGGCATCAGCGATTCGGTTGTTGGGCTGCTGTGGGGGTGGGGCGTCGTCGCCGAGATATGCATGTTCGTCGTCTTCACCCGGGCTTTCGCCTCCTTCTCGGTCGTGTCGATCATGCTGATTGCCGGGACAGGCGCTATCGTGCGCTGGATCGCCTTCCCTTTGATCTGGCCGCTTGGGCTTGGCGTTGGCGGGTTTTTCGCGATCCAGACGCTGCACGCGGTTTCGGTGGCGCTGGTGCTGATTGGCCTGCAAAAGATGATCGGTGAGACCGTCGTGGAAGAACGCACCGGGGCGGCGCAAGGCATCGCCTACTTTTCCAACGGCTTCTTCATGGCGGTGGCGACGCTGATTTCCGGTCCTCTTTACGACCGCTTCGGCGCGAGCGGCTTCTTTGCCATGATCCCGATCGCCCTGACGGGCCTGGCGCTGATCGGGCTTGCGGCGCGTTCAGCCCCACAGCGCCGGCTCGGGCGGTGACACCAGCGACCCTCGATAGACGAGACCGGGAACGCGGTCGCGGGCTAGCAGCAACGGACCGTCGAGATCGACGAAATCGGCATCCTGCGCCAACAGAACGGCCGGCGCCATCGCAAGCGATGTGCCGACCATGCAGCCGACCATAACGCCAAGACCCAGTTCGCGGGCGCGGTCGCGAAGCACGAGCGCTGCGGTCAGGCCGCCGGATTTGTCGAGCTTGATGTTGATGGCGTCGTAGAGGCCGACAAGCGCTCCAATATCCTTCGCCTCGTGCACGCTTTCGTCGGCGCAGATCGGCACCGGATGCGCGATGTGGCGAAGAATACCGTCATGTCCCGCCGGCAGCGGCTGTTCGATCAAGGCGATACCTTGCGCAGCGGCAAAGGCGAGGTTTTCTACGATGTTGTCGTTCGTCCAGCCTTCGTTGGCATCAAGAATGATTCGGCTGTCGGGTGCCGCCGCCGTCACTGCGCGGATGCGGGCGATGTCGTTGTCGCCGCCGATCTTGACCTTGAGCAGCGGGCGCTGGGCGTTGGCGCGGGCCTGCGCCGCCATCGCTTCCGGCTCGGCGAGCGACAATGTGTACGCCGTCTCAAGCGGTCGTAACGGAACGGTTCGTATCGTATGCGCCACCGGTGTTCCGCTGATCTTCGCTTCCAGGTCCCAGAGCGCGCAGTCGATGGCGTTGCGTGCCGCGCCGGCAGGCATGGCACCGAGCAGGGCGATGCGGCTGATGCCGTGCGCGATCTCACTGCGCATCGCCTCTATCGCGCCACGCACACCCTCAACGGTCTCGCCATAGCGCTTGTAAGGAACGCATTCGCCGCGCCCTGTACGGCCGTTTTCGGTGATGGCGCAGGAAATCACCTCCGCTTCGGTCTTCGAGCCGCGCGAAATGGTAAAGGTCCCGGCTATCGGAAAGCGCTCGGCCTCGACCGAAATGACACGCGCCATATTTTTCTGCTCCGGCTGTGCACAAGGAGGATGTCGGCAAATCGACAGCTCGGCCCCGTCAGGCTAAACAGGACGCCATGTTGACCATCCGCAAACGCGACGCAAGCGGCCCTGCCAAGGAGCCCGACCACCAGCCGCGCATCGCGATCGGCGAGGAGGGCGGCGTTCTCGGCTGCGCTTTCTCGGGAAGCTGGACGACACGCACCGTAGCGTTGGTCGATGCCGAGATGCGCAAGATCGAGAAGCGCAGCGGCTTCAAGACGCTGGCGCTCGATCTGTCGCAGATCGAGAAGATGGACACTGCCGGCGCTTGGCTGATCGACCGCCTGGTCAGCAGCTTCGAAAAGAAGGGCGTCGAGATCAAGATGCAGGGGCAAAGCGAGATTGCCTCGATCCTGCTTGGCGCCGTCGGCGATGCGGTTCGACGCGAGCCCGGATCCGGTCCGGCAAAGCCGCCCAACTTCATCATTCGGGGGCTCGAGGCGGTAGGCCGTCGCGTCTATGAGATGCGCGACGATTTCCTGGCCGCAATGAACATCCTCGGCGCCACGATACGCGGCTCTCAGATGAAGCTTGGCCGTGGCCATGCCGTCAATATGGCGGCGATCTTCAACCAGATCGATCGCATGGGCGTCGGCGCCATACCGGTGGTGGTGCTGATGTCGGCCATCGTCGGTGCGATCGTTGCCCAGCAAGGCGCCTATCAGCTCAGTTATTTCGGCGCCGACATCTTCGTCGTCGACCTGGTCGGCGTGCTGATCCTGCGCGAGCTCGGCGTTTTGATGACGGCGATCATGATCGCCGGCCGCTCCGGTAGCGCGATTACCGCCGAGATCGGCTCGATGAAGATGCGCGAGGAGGTCGATGCGCTGAAGGTGATCGGTCTTAATCCAATCGGCGTGCTGGTGTTTCCGCGGCTGGTCGCGCTGGTCGTCGCGCTGCCTTGCCTGACGATCATCGCCAACTTTGCAGCACTGGGCGGCGGCATTTTGGCTGCGTGGCTCTACTCTGACATTGCACCGGCAGCGTTCATCGACCGGCTGCGTGTCGCAATCGACCTCAGCACCATCTTTGCGGGCCTGATCAAGGCGCCGTTCATGGCCATGATCATCGGCATAATCGCCTCGGTCGAGGGCATGAAGGTTGGCGGCAGCGCCGAATCGCTCGGCCAGCATGTGACCGCCTCAGTGGTGAAGTCGATCTTCGTGGTCATTATCCTCGACGGGCTTTTCGCCATGTTCTATGCAGCGATCGAGTTCTGAGATGGCGCTGCCGGGCACAAACACGACCAAGGTGGCGACGAAGGTCAAAGAAGACGAGATCGTGCTGTCGGCTCACGACATCACGGTATCGTTCGCCGACCAGGTCGTTCTCGACAAATTGTCACTCGATATCTGGCGCGGGGAGATTCTCGGCTTTGTTGGTGCCTCCGGTGCGGGCAAATCTGTTCTCTTGCGCACCATCCTTGGCTTGACGCGCAAGCAATCGGGAACAATCAAACTGTTCGGCGTCGACGTCGAGAAGGCAACCGAAAGGGAGCGCCTTCGCATCGACATGCGGCTTGGCGTGCTGTTCCAGCATGGCGCCCTTTTTTCGGCGCTGACGGTCCTCGAAAACGTTCAGGTGCCGATGCGTGAATATCTCGATTTGCCGAAGAAGCTGATGGACGAACTTGCCATGCTTAAGGTGGAGTTGGTCGGACTGCCGCCGGAGGCGGCGCAGAAATTCCCCTCCGAGCTCTCCGGCGGCATGATCAAGCGCGCCGCCTTGGCGCGCGCCCTGGCGCTCGATCCGGACATCGTTTTCCTCGACGAACCGACGTCCGGCCTCGATCCAATTAGTGCGGCTGAATTCGACGAATTGGTCGTCAAGCTGCGCGATACGATGGATTTGACCGTGTATATGGTCACGCATGATCTCGACACGCTGTTTACCGCGTGCGATCGCGTGGCGGTACTTGGCAACAAGAAAGTGCTGGTCGAGGGCACGATCGACGACATGCTCAGGAGCGAGGAACCCTGGGTAAAATCCTATTTCCGCGGAAAACGCGCCCGGCAACTTGATCTTGCGGCGCGCGCATAGCCATAAGTGAGCAATGGAAACCAGGGCCAACTACGTCATTGTCGGCATTTTCACGCTGGCCGCGATCCTCGCGGCTTTCGCTTTCGTCTATTGGACGGCGGCTATCGGCGAAAGGGGCGAGACGGCGGTGCTGCGCGTGCGCATTCCAGGCTCCGCTTCGGGGCTCGGCCGTGGCAGTTTCGTGCTGTTCAATGGCGTCAAAGTCGGCGACGTGCGCCGTGTCTATATCGACGTCGACAATCCGACTGCTGCTATCGCCGACACCGAAATAGACCGGAATACGCCTATCACCAAGTCGACGCAGGCCGATATCGGGCTTGCCGGCCTCACCGGCCAGGCCAACATCGAGCTCAAGGGCGCCGACCCCAAGGAGCCAAAACTCCTCGACGAGGCGGAAAAGGAAGGCCGCGTCGCCGAGATCGTTGCCAACCCGTCGGCCGTCACCAACCTGCTGCAGACGGCGCAGAACATCTTCACCCGGGCCGACAAGGTCCTTTCGGAGCTCGAAGGCTTCACCAAGGATGTTCGCGGGCCGCTGACGCAGACCGTCAACAATGTCCAGACCTTCTCCGATGCACTGGCCAGGAATGCGGACGGCGTCGACAAGTTCCTGGCCAGCGTCAGCTCGCTGGCGGACGAATTAAAAGGTGTTTCGGGCAAGCTCGACGGCACCCTGAAGGCGGCGGAAGGGCTACTCAATGCCGTCGATAAGGACCAGATCAAGAGCATCGTCGCCAACGTCGACACGGTCACCGCCAATCTCAAGGAAACCAGCAAGCAGTTCGACACGGTTATCAAGAACGTCGACACGGCGGTCGGCTCGATCAACGACTTCGCCCAGAAGACGCAAGGCACGCTGGCCAAGGTCGACGGCGTTCTCGACGGCATCGATCCGGCTGAGGTGCGCACCGCGCTGGCCAATATCCAGAAGGCCAGCGAAAACGCCAACGAGGCTGCCGCCGACATCGCCAAGGTGACCAACAAGTTCGCCAACCGAGCCGACGACATCGATGAAACCATCAAAGACGCGCACCAACTCGCAGGACGCCTCAACGATGCCTCGGTGCGAGTCGACGGTATCCTTGCCAAGGTCGACAAACTGCTCGGCTCCGGCCAGGCCGACGGCGTCATGGCCGACGCCAGAGCGACGCTGAAATCGTTCAAGCAGGTCGCCGACACGCTGAACGCCCGTCTCGGTACCATTACCGACAATCTGGCGCGGTTCTCGGGACAAGGGCTGCAAAACGTCGAAGCGCTGGTCCAGGACAGCCGCCGTTCGATCAATCGCATCGAAGAGGCGGTAACCGATCTCAGCCGCAACCCACAAAGGATCTTGTCCGGCGGCGAGGGCGAGGTCCGGCAGTTCGACGGCAGGGTGCGCCGTTGACTTCGATCCCCGACCACCGCAAGAACATAGCTGGCAGATGCGCATTGTTTCCACGATCCGGGGGGGATCGCGTTTGAAGTCGATCAGTTCAGGCAGCATCACATCGGGTGGGTCTAAGGTCGGGGCGATGTTGCTGGCGCTTTCGCTTGCAAGCTGCGCGGCCTTGCCGGGCGGCAGACCGGCGCCGCTGGATACGTTCGAGCTTTCGGCGCCGTCGCTGGAAGCGCGTGCCCGCAGCCGGCGCCAGATACTCATCGCCCAGCCTTCGGCGCTCAAGGCGCTGGATAGCCAGAACATCGTCATCAAGCCATCACCGCGATCGATCCAGTATCTCAAGGGCGCGCAATGGGCCGACCGGCTGCCGATGATCGTACAGGCGCGGCTGGCAGAGACGTTCCAGCGCTCGGGCAGCTTCACCGGCGTTGGCAAGCCAGGCGAGGGGCTGGCGATCGACTATCAGGTGATCGTCGAGATCCGCTCGTTCGAGGTGCGTGTCGATGGCGGCGAACATGCCGAGGTCGAGCTGTTCGTGCGCCTGTTGAACGACCGCAACGGTGAAGTGCGCGCTTCGAAGACGTTTAGCGCCATCGCGCCCGTTTCGGGCAATGGCAACCAGGCCTATGTCGGCGCGCTCGATGCCGCGTTCGGCGATGCGGCCGGGCAAATCGTCCGCTGGACCGACACTGTGATCTGACGCGGCCGGAACTGCTGGCACGGCACTCTACAGCGCCAATGGAATTCAGTACGGCATGAAAAAGGCGGGAAATCCCGCCTTTTCGTTTATTCTCTATCGCCCGCTCTAGTGAAGGCGGCCGCTGGCGTGTGCCAGCATCGTGTAGACCTTGCCGGTATCCGAGGTCAGGTAGGTCTGTGCCATGATGTTGTCGCGGTCGTTGCGCGACACGTCCTTGAGCAGCTTTTCGAAATCGTCGCAGTAACGATCGACAGCAGCTCGGAACTCCGCCTCCGACTGATATTTGCGGCGGATCTCGTCGAACGTCTGCTGGCCCTTCAGCGTGTAAAGTCGGCGCGTGAAGACGTCGCGCTCGCCGCGCCGGTAGCGGTTCCAGAGCTCGATCGAGGCATCGTGATCGATGGCGCGCGCGATATCGACCGAAAGCGAGTTCAGCGATTCCACGACATGAAGCGGCGAACGCGCAGCGGGAGCAGGGCGCGGCGCTTCGGCGGGCACCGCCGGCTTGGCGTCGTCTTCGCGCGATGCACCGGTCAGGAGGTCGCGCACCCAGCCGCCTTGCGGCGTGCGGCCGTTGGGGTCGCGGTGGCGT
This sequence comes from Mesorhizobium sp. M0045, assembly GCF_040323385.1. Classification (NCBI taxonomy): domain Bacteria; kingdom Pseudomonadati; phylum Pseudomonadota; class Alphaproteobacteria; order Hyphomicrobiales; family Phyllobacteriaceae; genus Mesorhizobium; species Mesorhizobium sp. M0045. Next base: position 111,684 of record NZ_JAMYUY010000012.1, on the reverse strand, counting down.
GGCGCTTGGTCTGCGGGACGTTCGAGGTCGAGCGTGCCGCGCAGCGCCGCCTCGCCCGAAGGCGCCTGCGGGGGACGGCGCTGTTCTGGAGCCGGAGCCGGGCGACGTGGCGGCTCAGCGGCGCGTGCGGCAGGCGCTTGCGGCGCCGGACGCAGGTTGCGCTGTTCCGAACTGTCGGCGCTACGGCCAGATTTCGCAACGATTTCAGAAAGTTCCTTCAGCGCGTTGATCTGCTCTGAAACGGCACGGCGGATAGCCGTGGTCGATTCCTTTGCCTCTTCCGGCATCTCGATGACGCCTTTCTTGAGCTCGGCGCGGGTGAGGTCGAGCTCGCTCTTGATCGAGCCGGCGGTACGCCGCATCTCCTCGGTCGCATCGGCAAAGCGCTTGGTGGCCGAATCGACCACTTCGGAAATCGCGGTACGGATCTTGTCGGCGGATTCCAGCGTCTTGCCTTCGGCGTTCTGCAGCGTTTGGCCGACCAGATTCTCGAACGAGCGCATGACCCTTTCGAGATCTTCCGATTTCTTGACAAGGCCGACGGCGAGGTCCTCCAGCGACGATTGCCTTTCGAGCGTGTGCTCGAGATTGCTCTGGGCCGAGCTCAACAGGTCCGAGGCGCTGGAAAGCAACCGGCTGTGCTCGTCGAACTTGGTGGCGATGGAAGCAACCTCGCGCAAGGTCGAGGACGACAGCTCGGTGAGCCGCGTCGTGTTCGAATCGACCAGGCGCGCCGAACTGGCGAAGGTCTGCGCGGTCTTTTCCGTGGTCGCTGCGAAGCTTTGCGTGCTCCCGGTCAGGCGTTCTTCAACCTGGCCGAGATTGCCCGCCGCCTGCTCGATCAATTGACCGAGCTGCGAGCTGGAGGTGGTCATGCGGCCGATGAGGTCGGCAACGCTGTCGGCAAGCGTCGAGCGCGCGCCTTCGACGGCCGACAGGGTTTCGGCCGTGCGGCTGGCGAGGGCGTCGACGAGGGCGGCGTTTTGAGTGCGCAGCTTCTCGGTTGCACGTTCTGTGACCTCTTCCATGCTCTTTTGCAGCTCGGAGCCGCCCTGGGCAAAGCGCTCGACCAGAGGCCGTGCCGTCTCGTCCAGGATTTTCGATATTTCAGCCGAACGTGCCGCAAGCATCGTATTGAGCTCGCGAGTATTGGCACCGATGGTCTTTGCAGCGTCATTGGTGCTCTGGCCGATATGCTGGCCGACCGCGGTGAAGGTTTCGGCGATCGTGTTGGCACGCGAGACCAACTGCGCCTCGGCGTTCGCGACCTGCTCGTTGAGCTTTTGGCCCATTGTCTCGGCGGAGTAGGCGAGGCGGTTCTCGACGCCGGCGACCTGCTCCTCGACGCGGGCCGCTGTGGCAGCCGCACTCGATGCCAGGCGTTCATCGGCACCGGCAAGCACCTGCTCGATTTCACGGGCATGGACGGCGAGTTCCTGGCCAGTCTGCCTGGCGCGCTCGGCAACCCGCTGCTCGGTGCTGGTGAAGGCGCCGACAATGGTGTCGGCATGTTCGCCGATGGCGGTTTTGCTGTCGGCGATACGGGATACCAGGCGATGATCCGCCTCCTCGAAGATGCGGCCGATCTCGGACGCACGGGCCGAAAGTGCTTCGGAGCCTTCGGCAATGCGCGAAATAAGTTGCTGGTCGGCGGCATCGAAAATGCGACCCAAATCCGACGCGCGTGCCGCGAGCGCTTCGGCGGATTCGCCGATGCGCACGCCCAGCCGCTCGTCGGCCGTTTCGAAATTGCGCAGGATGTCGCCGGCACGTGCCGCCAGCGACTGGGCCGTTTCGATGGCGCGAGAGACAAGCCTGTGGTCCGCCGCGTCGAAGGTGCCGGCAATCTCACTTGCTCTGGCTGCCAGCTGATCGGCCGTTTCCTGGGCGCGCGCGAGCAAGGTGTTCGACGTGTCGTCGACGCGGGCAATCAGTGCGCTCGACGTATCCTCGGCGCGCGCGGCAAGGCGACGATCCGCCTCTTCAAAGGTGCGGGCGATGTCCTCCGCCCTGGCGAGCAGGGCAGCCGAGGTCTGTTCGGCGCGCTCGGCGATCTTGCGGTCGGCATCGCTGAATGCCGCGCCCGCCTGCTCATGCAGCGCGCTCGTGACTTCCAGGACCTTCTCGCGCAGCGCCCCGGCGACGAAGACCGCGCTTCTTTCGAGCACACTGCGAACGTTGTCGACACCCGTCGACAGCGCCCGCTCCATGGTGCTGGCGCGCTCCTCGATGATGCCTGTCTGCCGGCTGAACGCCTGCTCGATCTTTTCTACGTCGGCAGCGATTGCATCGGAGATGTCGGTGCTCCTGGCGGCGATCTGGTCGATATGGCCGGACAGCGAACGGTCGACATCCTTGCGCGTTTCGGCGAGCCTGGAGAGATCGTCCTGCAATGCGCGGGTCAGCATGTCGCGGCCCTCGCTCAGTTTGCCGACATGACCGGCGACGATCTCGTCGACCTCGCTGCGGCTCATTGCAAGCCTCTCCAGGTCGGCTTCCAACGCGCGCCTGAGGATGTCGCGGCCTTCCGCCAGTTTCTCGACCTGGCCGGCAACCAGCCCATCGATGCTCGAACGGCTTTCGGCCAGCTTGGCGAGATCGTCCTCGAGCGCCTTCGACAGGGTCGAGCGGTCCTGGACGAGCTTCTCTGCGTGGGTTGCGACAAGGCTGTTGACGTTGCCGAGATCGGCTTCCAACGCACGCGAAAACTGCGCGCGATTATCGGTCAATAGCTGCGACTGATCGGCGATGGCGCCCCTGATCGTGTTGAGATCGGCCTCCAAGGCGCGCTTGAGGATATCGCGGCCTTCGGCCAGTTTCTCGACCTGGCCGGAAACCAGTCCGTCGATGCTCGAGCGGCTTTCGGCCAGCTTGGCAAGATCGTCTTCCAAGGCGCGCTTGAGGATGTCGCGACCCTCGGCCAGCTTCTCGACCTGGCCGGCGACCAGCCCGTCGATGCTCGAACGGCTCTCTGCCAGCCTGGCAAGATCGTCCTCGAGCGCTTTCGAGAGGGCCGAACGCTCTTCGGTAAGCTTGTTCATATGTTCGGAGACGACGCCCCGCACGGTCTCGAGATCGGTCTCCAGTGCCCGCGACAGCTGACCACGGTCTTCCGCCAGCTTTTCGGACTGGCTGGCGATGACGCCCTTGACAGTGCTCAGATCGGCTTCGAGCGCACGCTTGAGGATGTCGCGGCCCTCTGCCAGTTTTTCGACCTGGCCGGCAACCATCACATCGATGCTCGAGCGGCTTTCGGCCAACTTGGCGAGATCGTCTTCGAGCGCCTTCGAAAGCGTCGAACGGTCTTCGGCAAGCTTGTTCATGTGATCGGAGACAACGCCCCGCACAGCCTCCAGGTCGCTCTCCAGCGCCCGTGACAACTGGCCACGGTCTTCCGCCAGCTTTTCAGACTGGCTGGCGATGACGCCCTTGATAGCGTTCAGGTCCGATTCAAGCGCGCGCTTGAGGATATCGCGGCCTTCCGCCAGCTTCTCGACCTGGCCGGCAACCAGCCCATCGATGCTCGACCGGCTTTCGGCCAGCTTGGCAAGATCGTCCTCAAGCGTCTTCGAAAGCAGGCTGCGGTCATCGGCGAGCCTGCCGGAATGATCAGCGATCAGACTCCTGATGTCGGAGAGGTCGTTATCGAGTGACTGGGAAAGACCGCTGCGGTCTTGCGCCAATTTCGCCGAATGCGCCTCGATGAGGCCATTGATGCCGGCGATGTCGGCTTCCAGCGCACTGGCGAGTATGGCGCGACCCTCTGCGATCTTTTCGACCTGACCGGCGACGAGGCTGTCGATGGCGGCGCGATTCTCTGCCAACTTGCCGAGGTCGGCCTCGAGCGCGCGCGAAAGGATGCTGCGGCCTTCGGCGAGCTTGCCGACGTGCCCGGCAACCATTTCATCAATTATCGTACGAGCTTGCACGAGTTTTCCGGAGTCTTCGTTCAAGGCCTGGGCCAGCCTGTTGCGACCCTCTTCAAGGCTTTCGAGATGGCTGCCCAGTGAAGCGTCGATCGCTGCGCGCGATTCGTTGACCTTGCGCAGATCCTCCTCAAGGGCGCGCGAGATAAGGCTGCGGCCTTCGGCAAGCTTCTGCACCTGGTTGGCCACCGCTGCGTCGATTTCGGCGCGACCCTCGGCGAACTTCGCCAAATCGGCCTGCATTGCCGCCGCCATCCGGTCGCGGCTTTCGGAAAGCTTGCGGCTATGGTTTTCGACGGCTTCCTCTATGCCGGCGCGAGCATCGGCAAGCCGCTCGATGTCCGTGTCGAACGAACGCGATACGACATGGCGTGCCGCTTCCATGCGCCCGGCGAAATCGCCGGCGCGGGCTTCAAGCATGGTCGAGGTCGATGAAATGATGTCGGCCATGTCGGCACCGATCTGGGTCTTGCCCTGATCGATCATTGCCGACAGCGTCTCCTTGCTATCCTGGAAGGTGTGGGCGATTTCGCGCGCGCGCTCGACCAGCGTCTCGTTGATCTGGCGTGCGCGAGCCTCCAGCGCGGCGTTGAGCTTCTGCGTGCCGGTGTCGAGCGCCTCGGCGCGGGTCTGGAACTCGCTGATCAGCGCCTGGCCACGTTCGGCAAGCGTCCGCTCGATGCCGTTGAGGCTGGCTTCGAATTCCGAATTGAGTGTGCGGGCGGCGCCGCCGAGCAGCGACACCATGCCGCTCGTGCGGTCGTCGAGCAGGTCGGTCAGCGACCGCGTCAGGCCATCGGTGGTGTCCGTCAGCTTGGCGATGCGGGTGTCGAGCAGGCTGGCGAAGGCCTCGCCCGACGTCGACAGCCGATCGGTGATCGATTCGAGCCGGCCCTCCACCGAATCGAAGATCGACATCGAGCTTCCGTTGATCCTGTCGATCAGCGTGTCGCCGGATTCGTTGATCGTCATCGACAGCTTGGTCGAGGCATTGAGAATGCTGTCGCGAATGATATCGCTGGCGGCGTTGATCTCGTCTTTCAGTGTCTCGTGGGCGCCGGTGATCGAGGCGCGCACGCGCTCGGCATGGGTGACGACTGCTTCGCGCTCGCTGCCCAGCCCATCGACCAGCGAGCGGATGCGGGACTCGTTCTCTGAATAGGAGCGCTCGATCTGGTTCACCTCGCTGTGAACCAGCGTTTCGAGCTCGACGGCACGCGCAAGCGTGCGTTCGATGCCTTCGCCCATGGCTGCCACCTCGCGGCGAACCGCTTGGCCGATCATCATGACGCGATCCTGGGCAAGATTTTCCGGCTCGGCCAGACGGAAGGCCACCTCGGTCATCGACTGCGCGGCAAGGCGCATCTCCTGAGCGCGGCGAATCATCACTGCGAATGCCCAGAACAGGATGACGGGCACGATTGCCGCGACCGCCAGGCCGATCAGCTCGGGACGGGCGAAGAACTGATCGAAGGTGCGGATGTTCCAGATGCCAGGTCCGAACAACAGGTTCGCAAGGCCGCCAGCGCCGGCGATCCAGGCCAGCGAAACGAAAGCCACGACCCAATAGATCGTGTTCGAGGCGCGCCGATTGAGGGTGTGCAGGAGCGTTTTATAGTCTTTTTGACGATCGTCGTTGGCCGGCGAGAAAGCTGCCGGCTGCGAGCCATTGCGCGTTGCGACAGGACGCAACTCAGCTGGCTTGGCCTTTGGCGCGGAATTTGCGTTCTGGCTTTGATTGGCGGCTGGTGCCGCGTTCTGGGTCTGGTCCGGCGCAGGCGGTTCGTTCTGGCTGCGACCTTCGCGCGCCAGCTCGTCGGCGGCTTGCGATATTTGCGCTTCCAGATCTTCCATGGATGCCGCCATGTCGAAGTCGCCGCCGGCATCGCCGCTCAGGTCGATATCGAGTGCCTTTTCGAGTTCCCTGGCTACGTCGCTGTCGAGCGTTCTTGTCGTCGTTGGTTTCTTCGCCATGCCTTCGCTACCCTGTACAAGCTGCGGCGGGACTTATGGTTCTGCTTATTGATTCTGCCTAGCGTGTCCCGCGCAGGAGGCTGAAAATGGACCTGTCGTATCGTAATGACACAGCCGGGTAAAGAAAACATGCATTCCGCCCGATACGTAAAACTTTAAATATAAGGTTAACACAGCCGTGATTCCGGCGCCGTTATCGCGACATTTTTCCGGGCCAATCATTAACCCGTTGTCCACCGGATACGCCTAGTTTTTGCGGCGGTCGAAGAACGGAGTCTCAAAGTGATACGTGGCGAAAACGGCATTGCCTTCTCGATGCCCGGCGGCGATGTGTCGGGGACAGCCGGGGCGCGGCCGATCGACCTGAGGCATCTTGCGCGCCAGACGATGGGCGATCGGAGCCTCGAGCAGGAGGTGCTGGCTCTGTTCGTGCAGCAGGCGCTGTCGGTGCGCGACAAGATCGTCGATGCGGATGTCGGGCAGCGGCTGCTATTGGCACACGGGCTCAAAGGCTCGGCGCGCGGGGTCGGCGCCTTCGCCATCGCCGATTGCGCCAGTGCGATCGAATGCCGGCCCGAAGACGCCGGCACGCTGAAGCGGCTTGGCTCGCTGATCGAAGAAGTGCGCGACTTCGTCGCCGCCATCAGCCGATAGCACTTATTCCCGAAACGCCACACAGCGGCGCTTTGGCGCCGCAGTTGACTTGTCCGGCAGAGTGATTATGTCGGCTCAGACTCCCTTCAGGTGACAAATGACCAAGCTGACCTTCATCGCCCATGACGGCACGCGTTTTGACGTGGATGCCGAAAACGGCTCAACCGTCATGGAAAATGCGATCCGCAATGCGGTGCCGGGAATAGAAGCGGAATGCGGCGGCGCCTGCGCCTGCGCGACCTGCCATGTTTATGTCGACGAAGCCTGGACGGCGGAGGTCGGCGAGCCGGAAGCCATGGAAGAGGACATGCTGGATTTCGCCTACGACGTCCAGCCGAATTCGCGGCTGTCATGCCAGATCAAGGTGCGCGACGCCCTCGACGGGCTGGTCGTGCGCGTGCCGGCCCGCCAGGGCTGAAGCCGATTTTTGCCGCTGCCGCTTGGCAGCGGACCAATGGTCATGCAGTGTCGCGCCGTTTTCCCATAAAGGCGCATGCTTCATGACCGCTATCATCAAGACAGACGTACTCATTGTGGGGGCAGGGCCTGTCGGCCTGTTTGCGGTATTCGAGCTCGGCCTCTTCGACATGAAGTGCCATCTGATCGACATACTCGACCGGCCCGGCGGGCAGTGCGCCGAACTCTACCCGGAAAAGCCGATCTACGACATTCCGGGCTGGCCCTCGATCTCGGCACAAGGCCTGGTTGACAAGCTGCTTGAGCAGATCGCGCCGTTCAAGCCCGAATTCACCTATAACCGCATGGTTTCGGGCCTGGAAAGACTGGAGGACGGCAGCTTCCGCGTCACTACCGACGAAAACGAGGTGTTCGAAGCCAAAATAGTCGTGATAGCCGCTGGCGGCGGCTCTTTCCAGCCGAAGCGGCCGCCGATTCCGGGCATCGAACCCTATGAAGGCAAGAGCGTGTTCTACTCGGTGCGCCGGATGGAGGACTTTCGCGGCCATGACCTCGTCATCGTCGGCGGTGGCGATTCGGCGCTCGACTGGACGCTGAATCTGCAGCCAGTGGCCAAGAGCGTGACACTGGTGCACCGGCGGCCCGAATTCCGTGCAGCGCCCGACGGCGTCAACAAGATGTATGCCATGCAGGAGATGAAGCAACTGGAATTCCAGGTCGGACAGGTGACTGGCCTGACCGGCGCCGACGGCCAGCTCGCCTCCGCCATCATCAAGGGACCGGAGGGCGATATCGAAGTACCGTGTACGCGGATGCTGCCATTCTTCGGCCTGACGATGAAGCTCGGCCCAATCGCCGAATGGGGCCTCAATCTCCACGAGAACCTGATCCCGGTCGACACCGAAAAATTCCAGACGTCGGTGCCTGGCATCTTCGCCGTAGGCGACATCAACTGGTATCCCGGCAAGTTGAAGCTGATCCTGTCAGGCTTCCATGAGGTCGCTTTGATGGCGCAAGCAGCCAAGCGCATCGTCAGCCCCGGCGAGCGCATTGTGTTCCAGTATACGACCTCGTCGACCAGCTTGCAGAAGAAGCTCGGCGTGGTCGACTGACCCTCGCTGTATTTTTGTCGGGCCGGTCTACTCCGCCAACGCTGGGGCCACAGCCTCGGCATGGCCTCGAAGCGCTTTTTCCGGCATCAGCCAGAGCGTGATGAACGACAACAGCAAGGTTGCGGCCGCTGCAAGAAAGATCATCACGAACGGCATGGCCGAGGCAACATGGCCGGCCGGCTGCGTGCCTTCACTGGCCAGCGGCAGGCCGTAGCCAAGGGCGACCGCACCAAGCATGGCGACGCCAAGCGCACTGCCCAGCGAGCGGAGGAAGGTGAGAACGCCGGTCGCCACGCCAAGGTGCATACGATCGACGGCGTTCTGGACCGAGACAGTGGCAACCGGAAAGGTCGTGCCTGTGCCCAGGCCTACGCAGGTCGTCAACACCTCGACGAGCAACAGTGAGGCATGCCCGGCGACCAGGCTGAGCACGCCGAGGCACAGGATCGAGAAAACCGTTCCGATCATGGCAATGCGTTTATAGTGGAAAAAGCGCGGGATCATTCGCGCGCTGAAGGTCGCACCGGCCACCGTGCCGAGCATCAGCCCAAGCAACGCGGTGCCCGATTCGCTGACCGACAGGCCGACGACCGATTGCAGGTAGACCGGCAGATAGACCGACAAGCCGACATTGGCGGCCTGCAGCAGGAACATCGACAGCGTCCCGGCGAGAACGATCGGATTGCCGAGCACTTCGAGCGAGATCAGCGGTTCGGCCGCACGCAGCAGCCGCAGCGCGAACGCGCTCCAGAACACCGCTGAGCAGATGAGCAGTCCAAGGATTTCAGGCGACAGCCAGGGATACTCGCTGCCGCCCCAGTTCAAGGCAAGCAGCAGCAGCGAGGTGGCCGCGACCAGAAGCAGCGCGCCGAGGCCGTCGATGCGGTGATGTTTTGCGGAGATCGGCAGCTTCTTGAGCGGGTTGTTGATGATCGCCATCGCCAGCAGGCCGAGCGGAATGTTGATCCAGAAGATCAGCGACCAATGCAGATGTTCGGCGAAGGTGCCGCCGAGCAGCGGCCCGGCGATGCTGGCGACGGCCCAGGTGCCCGAGATCCAGGCGGCGTAGCGAGCCCGCTCGCGCGGCGGCACGAGGTCGCCGATCACGGTCTGCGTCAGGGCGAACAGCCCGCCGCCGCCGGCGCCCTGGATCGCCCGGCCGACAACCAGGACCAGCATGTTGGGGGCGGTGGCGCTGACCAGCGAGCCGGCGAGAAAGATCAGGATTGCAGCATAGATGGTCGGCCGGCGACCATAAATGTCGGAGATCTTGCCGTAGAGCGGCGCCACGGCGGTCGCGGTCAGAAGATAGCCGGTCACGATCCACGGCAGATACTCGGCATGGCCGAGCAGACGTGCCATCGTCGGCATCGCCGGCGCGACGATGGTCTGGTCGAGCGCTGCCAGCAGCATCGACAAAAGCACGCCGCCGATGATGGCGTTTTTCTCGGTTTCGGTCAGCGGCGTGCTGGTTTCCACCATCGCTTGCTTGTCGATAGCCTGGTCCATATCCGTTCATCCATTATGCCTGCGTGCGCGTCCGCGACGGGCTAGGAGCATCTAGTACGCCGATTGGCGTTTGCCGGAGGCTGACTCCTGCGAACCTGGCATATGTCGTTCGCTATAGGCCGATTTCGACAGCGGCTCGAAAGTTTTTCGAAGCTGGCACCATGTTTCGGCAAAATTGGCTTTGGTCCAAATTGGCTTTTCCGACGACGCGAAGTTCAGCCGGGAGCGAGCCGGCCGTTCTCAATGCGCTCGATGCGATAGTGCAAAAGCCGCAGGATACGGCTTTGGAAATTGACGCTTTCCACACGATCGAAGCGCATCTGCTCCTGGTCGTGCTTGGCGAGCATGGCCGCCGTTATTTTTGCGGCCTTGGCCTTGGCCAGTTCGCAGGTCTTTTCCGGATAGCTCGCCTTCAAGGCGTCTTCGAGTTCGCGGCCATGGTTCTTGGCAATCTCGACGTGGCGTTCCTCATGGCGCTTGATGTCGGCGGACAACGTATCCCAGAACAGCCTGACGCCTGCATCGGCTTTCCGCGGGCGGCGCCACTGCGGAAGGATCACCTTGACCTTGACGGTGACGACAGCGTCGGCAATCCAGCACGAGCCCGGCTTTTGCGCATAGCTGACGCGGGTGGTGAACGCCATCTGGGTAGCGCCTGGATGCCGCGACCCGGTGCTTTTCACCCGAGGCCCGAGTTTCGACAGCTGGGTCTCGATGTCGTCGAGCGTCCTGCCGCCGATCGGGAAATAACTATATGTCTTGACGAGAGTTGCAGCGCTGGCCGGGAATGCGGTCAGGGCGAGCATCAGGGCGCAAAGGAAGGATCGTTTCATCGTGTTGCCTCTTTGCCCACCTTGCTTTACCGCCGTCTCCGGCGCAACGGAATTGATCCCCGGCCACGCCGCGGGATCGGACATGGTTGATGGGCAATGATGACAGGGCGATGGCAGTTGGCCCACGGACGCCATCTCGACATTGGTGGCAAGGCCGTGGTCGTCGGCATCCTCAACATCACGCCGGACAGTTTTTCCGACGGCGGCCTGTTCGATGCGCCTGAAAAAGCAGTTGACCAGGCGCGCCGCATGGTCGGGGAGGGGGCCTCCGTCATCGACATCGGGGGAGAATCGACACGTCCCGGGGCGTCTGCGGTCTCCGCAAAGGAAGAGCAGGCGCGCATATTGCCGGTCATCGAGGCGCTCGCGACGTCTGGCGGAACGCTGATCTCGGTCGATACCTATCGCGAGGATACGGCCCGGCTCGCCGTCCAGGCCGGCGCACATATCGTCAATGATGTCTGGGGCCTGCAGCGCGAACCGGGCATTGCCCGCGTCGCGGCCGAAACCGGCGCCGGGCTTGTCATCATGCACACGGGACGGGATCGACAGAAACTGCCCGACGTGATTGCCGATCAGCTCTTCTTCCTCAGGAAGTCGCTGGACATTGCGCGACGGAGCGGTGTTGCCGACGACCATATCGTGCTCGACCCGGGCTTCGGCTTCGCCAAGGAAACGGCCGCCGAAAATCTTGACCTGATGGCACGGTTTTCCGAGCTTCGTGCGCTGGGTTTTCCACTGATGGCCGGCACATCGCGAAAGCGCTTTATCGGCACCGTCACCGGCCGCGACGCAGCCGCAAGGGGCGCCGGAACCGCGGCCACCAGCGTCATCCTGAGGCTCAAAGGCGCGCATCTTTTTCGTGTCCACGATGTCGCAATCAACGTGGATGCGTTGGCCATTGCCGATGCTATGCTGGCGCGTGAGATCGGGGAAAGCTGAGCCATGTATGTCATCCGCATGAAAAACTGCGCCTTCTTCGCTCGGCACGGTGTGCTGGACGAAGAAGAGACGCTCGGCCAGCGCTTTTATGTCGATGCGGCACTCACGGTGGATCCCGGACGGGCGCTGGTCGAGGATTCCATCGAGGACACCGTCAATTACGGCATCGCTTTTGCGGTCATCGAGAAGATCATTACAGGCGAGCGGCGCTTTCTGATCGAAGCGCTGGCGCTCGAAGTGGCGAGGGCGCTGACGGCGCGGTTTCCGCAGATCAAAAAGGCCGAGATCACCGTGCGCAAGCCGAATGCCCCGGTGCCGGGTGTGCTCGATCATGTCGAGGTGACCGTTGTCTGGCCAGAATAATACCGTCTATCTCAGTCTCGGCGGCAATCTCGGTGATCCGGCGAGGTCGATGGCTGCGGCACTGGGCATTCTGGATGCCGACGAGAGCACGCGCGTCGTTGCCGTCTCGTCGCTCTACCGCACGCCGCCCTGGGGCAAGCTCGATCAGCCGGATTTCCTCAATGCGGCGGCCGAAATCTCGACCGTGCTCGCACCGCGAGAGTTGCTGGACCTCTGCCTTGATGCCGAGCGAAAACTGAAGCGGGTGCGGGAGGAGCGCTGGGGGCCGCGCCTGATCGATATCGACATTCTGGTGTTCGGCGACCGCGTTATCCACGAGACGGGGCTGGAGGTGCCGCATCCGCGCATGCTGGAGCGCGCCTTCGTGCTGGCACCGCTGGCAGAAATTGCGCCGGAGCTTGTGGTCGACGGCAAGAGCGTGTCGGAGCGGCTGGCCGCCGTCGACACATCGGGCATTGAACGGCTGCCGTCAGGCCGGGATTGGTGGAAGGCCTGACGCTGCCTCCATCGGTGCCCGAAATCAGCCGGAAAACCCACCTCCGTCGAGGAACATTTGTTCGTCCGGTGTCGTCTCGCGGCCAAGCATCCTGTTTCGGTGCGGAAAGCGGCCGAAGCGCTGGATGATGTCGCGATGCTCGATCGCATATTTCAGGTAGGACGGAGCCTTGGCGGCGGTAAGCTCCACCGATTTGAGCTGATCGGCGAGGTCCTCCGAATGCTCATAGGGCAGATAGAGAAAAACGCGGAGCTCTTCGTCGAGCGCCAGGTCATGGCCGGCAGCGATTGCCTTCCCGGCGAAATGCCGCGCCAGCGGGTCCGTGGCGTACATGTGGCCGGTGCCGCGAAAGCAGTTTCGCGGAAACTGGTCGAGGAGGATCATCAGTGCCAGAGACCCTTCGGCGTGTTCAGACCAGCCGTCGCATTCGCGGCCGGCGGCGGCGAAGTGCAGATCGAAAAACCGGGTGCGGAAGTCGGCATCAAAGGCGTCGTTCTTCTCGAACCAAGCCTCCTCCCCGGCGTCGCGCCAGAATCTGGTGACGGAGAGAGCGCGCTCGTCCAGTTCGTTCATCATTCGCGTCATTCCAAGGTTTAATCGGCCGGTTCGGATTTCTGCAGCACGCCGGCGGTCTCTTCGTTGAGCGCCTGGCCCGCGCGCCGTGGCGTGCTGAGCGGCGTCGGAATGGGGGTGCCGATATTGCCTTTGAGAAAGCGTCGCCCGGCGCGGATGCCTTCGGCCAGCTGAAGTTCGAAACGGGCAGCGTCGCGGCGACGGACATCCTCGATGACCTCGGCGACCTCTTCTGGGTCGACGCCAAGGGCTTCCAGTGTCGAGCCGCCGAAGACAAGCGCCGATTCGAAGGTCTCGCGGAGCTGATAGTCGACGCCGGCACGAATGAGCTGCAACGCCGTACCGCGGTCGAAAGCCCGTGCCAGCACCGTCAGCAAGGGAAACTCCGCCTTGATCAGTTCGGCGATGCGCACGGCGGCATCGGGCTTGTCGACGCAGATCAGCACTGCGCGTGCCCGCCCGGCTCCCGCGGCACGCAGGATGTCCAGCCGCGTGCCGTCGCCATAATAGACCTTGAAGCCGAAATCGGCTGCCGCCTGGATCATTTCGACCTCATTGTCGATGATCGATACGTCGATCCCGCGCAATAAAAGCGGCTGGCTGGCGATCTGGCCGAACCGGCCAAAGCCGATGATCAGCACGCTGCCGGTCAGGCCGTTGGCGACATCGACCCCTTCAAGCGACTGCTCGTCGCGCGGCGCCAGATACCGCAGGGCTATAATTGCCAACGGCGTCAGCACCATGGAAATGATGACGATAGCGGTCAGCATCGCATTGGCCTGGCTATCGATGATCCCGACTGCCGCTGCTGCGGAATAGAGGACGAAGGCGAATTCGCCGCCTTGCGCCATAAAGACCGCGCGCTCGAGCGCTTCCCGATGGCCGGTTTTGAGAAGGCGGGCGACGATATAGATGCCGATCGCCTTCATCATCATGTAGGCGACGACATAGATGGCAATGAGCTGCCAGTTGACGACGACCACATGCAGGTCAAGTGACATGCCGACGGCGAGGAAGAACAGCCCGAGCAGAATGCCGCGGAACGGTTCGATGTCGGCCTCCAGCTGGTGGCGGAAGGTCGATTCCGACAAGAGTACGCCGGCCAGGAAGGCGCCCATCGCCATCGACAGGCCGGAAAGCTGCATGGCGAGCGCCGATCCGAGAACGACCAGAAGGGCGGCTGCGGTCATCACCTCGCGGGCGCGCGCATCCGCCAGGATACGGAAGAACGGATTGAGCAGATAGCGTCCTGCAAGCACCAGCCCGACGATCGCGGCAAGGCCGATACCGACCTCCGTCAACCGATCCGACAGGCTCATATCGGCGCCGCCCGGCGCGAGGAAGGCGATCAGCGCCAGCAGCGGCACGATGGCCAGGTCTTCCAAAAGCAGGACCGAAACGATGCGCTGGCCCTTGGGCGTGGCCAGTTCGCCGCGTTCTTCCAGCAATTGCATGACGATGGCCGTCGAGGTGAGCACGAAACCGGCGCCGGCGACGAAGGATTGCGCGATAGGAAAACCTCCCGCCAGCCCGACGCCGGTCAGCAGGACCGCGCAGACGCCGACCTGCAGCGCGCCAAGCCCGAAGATCTCGCGGCGCAGGCCCCACAGCCGTGACGGCTGCATCTCCAGTCCGATGATGAACAGGAACATGACGACGCCGAGTTCGGCGACATGAAGAATGGCTTCCGATTCGGAAAAGATGCGCAGCCCAAACGGGCCGATCACGACGCCGGCCGTCAAATAGCCGAGGATGGAGCCAAGTCCCATGCGCCTGAAGATCGGCACCGCAACGACGCCGGCGGCAAGCAGCGCCACCACCTGGATCAGATCGCTGTTCGATGCCTCTGCCGCCATGCCTGCCGTTCCGCTCTCTTGCAACAAGCTGCCAAGATAGGGGCTTCGGAGCGGATCGAACAGTGCGAATCCGGTGCGTCGTGGAAGCGATATTGCAGGCGCACTGCACAGGATAATGGGCCTCCGGGCGTTGCTTGTTCCAGCGATCCGGCGCTAAGGACGCCCGGCTTCGGCCAGTGGAGGGTGAGCGACGATCAAGTCGCGGCCCTTTTTGAGGAGATTGACTGACATGAAGACGTTTTTGCTGGTTGCTGTTGGTATCGCGGCACTTGCCGGCTCCGCCTGTTCCAAGGCACCGGAGTGCACGACCGAGATGCTGACCAAGAAGGCTCAGGACATGACTGCAGCGCTTCAGGCTGCGATTACCAAGGATCCGGCCAAGGCAGCCGATCTCACAGCCAAGGTCCAAGCGGTCACAACCAAGTATCCGGGTGGCACAACAGCGGCTGACGCCTGCAAGGCCTATGACGAGCTGACTGCGGCGATCAAAGGCTGAGCGCCCATTGCATGTCAAAGAGGGCGGCGCCGTTTGGCTGCCGCCTTTTTCATGCCGGAGACTCAGTTCGGAGCGATGGAGCCAACTTCTACCGCATCGACCCGCTTCAACTTCATGCCGATGACCGGGACCAGTTGCTGGTCGACGCGCACGGCAACGGTCACCGTCATCGAATTGTCGTCTGGGACAAGCGCCTGCATTACGCCGCGCAACTGATTGCGATTGATGGTGAAAACCACCTTGTGCGCATCGACGACATTGCCACCGATAATGTCGAGGCCGGACCCGGCGGCGCCGCCCATGAAGCTGCCCTTGTAGCCCTGGCGGCCCTTGTGCTCGATCGTTGCCGACATCTGCTGGGTGAACATGCCGACCCGGCAGCCGCCGTCGAGCGACATGCCGACTTTGCCGTCAGGCGTCGAGCCGGTGAAGCTGCAGGTGAATTTCGTGCCCTTGTATTTGCCGGCGACGATTTCTCCGGGGCCGACCCATTTGCCTTCGACCGATCGAAAGAACTGCTTGTCCGGTTCCGCCCCCGTAGCCCTTCCGGCAATGCCGACGGTTGCGACAAGCGCGAGCGCCACGGGCAGCCCGCTGGACAGAATAACGCTTTTCATCGACGACACCCGGCAACAAAGAGACTGGTTTGGACGCTTCCGACCATGAACAAGATTGGTTAATGCTTTGTCACCCCAAGGCAATAGTCACGTTCGGGAAACGGATGTTTCTTTTTCTTTCTTTGCTGCAAAGGACGTCAGCGCGGAGAGGAAATCGCCTAATCCAGGCCGCCTGACCGCGTAAAAGGGCAGGGGCCTTGCGGTTTCCATCGCTGCAATGCCGATGCGCGCCGTCATCATGCCGTTGACGACGCCTTCGCCGAGCTTTGCCGACAGCCGGGCCGCAAGGCCGTGGCCGACGATCTGCTGGACAAAACTGTCGCCGACGGCGATCGACCCGGTGACCGCGAGATGGGCGAGAACGCTGCGCGCCAGGCGAAAGAAGCCAAGCGTGCCCGGGCGGCCGCCATAGAGCTCCGACAGCCGCCGAATCAGCCGGCCGGCTTCAAATACGACATAGGCGACGTCGACCAGCGCGCGCGGGCTGACCGCGGTCACCAGGGACACACGCTTTGCCGCTTCGAGGATCATCACCTTCGCGCGGGCGTCGAGCGGGCCGAGGATCTCGGTCTCGGCCAGGCGCACCAGATTGCCGCCGTCAATGATCTCGCCGCGCAATTCGGCCAGCGAGCGCCTGCCGGCCGCGGTTTCGGGCTTGGCCGAGACAAAGACCGACAACTCGTCGACCACGGCTCGGGCGGTCTTCGGATCGTCACGGGCAATCGCATCGAGCGCCCGCTTCTGCAACTTTTCGACCTCGGCAAGCCGGGCAATCGCCATGAACTCGCGCACGAGGATGATCAGAAGCGCCAGGATGGCGATCGCGGCCATGCCGGCGGCCAGCCAGCCCAGCCACTCGGCGCGCTCGAACAGGTCGCGAATCAGCTGGTCGGTCCAGAGGCCGACGGCGAGCGAAACCAGAACACCCAGCGCGCCGAAGAACAGGCTGCCAAGCAGCGAACGTTTTCGCGGCGCAATCGCCGGCGGCGGCTCGGCAGCGACGATGTCAGGCTCGTCGAAGACGTCGATCTCCGCCGGTGTGACCACGGCCAGATCCGCCCTCACGGTACGCGGCTTTCGCGCCGGCGCGGCCTCGGACCCAGCATGGCGAGCCGTGGAATCTTCCTTCTGCTGGGGCTCCGGCTCGATGCGAAAGGCCGCCGGTCTGCGGGGCGCACTCATGCGAGATGATCTCCGATCAGGAACTGCAGCGCGCGGTCGAGCCTGATATGTGGCAGCGACAGCGTGACGCCCTCGGCGGTGCGCTCGAGCTTCGGCGGGCGAAAGCGCACGAAGCGGATTGCGGGGTCGTCATTGTTCTGCCGGCGGGTCGATTCGGAAACGTCGAACAACGCATCAACTTTCTCCGGCAAATCCCCGGGAAATATGGCTGTTTCGGTCTTTCCGTCAAAGGTTTCGCCGTTGATTTTTTCGCCACGCAATGGCGTGCCGATAATGACCGGCAAAGTCTCGCGGCCCTGCTTGACCGTGCCTTCACGGGTCGCGCGCATGGCCGCCATGGCGACGACGTCGACGTCAGCGCCGGTGAAATTCGCCCGCGCCACGGCGCGGTCGGCTAGCCGCCGCACGATGGCCTGCAGGCGGTCGTGGCTTTCGTGGTGCAGGTGGTCGGCCTTGGTCGCGGCCACCAATATGCGGTCGATGCGCCTCGAAAACAGATCGGTCAGGAAGTTGCCCCGGCCGGGCCGGAAACAGGACAGGATTTCGGTGACCGCGCGCTCCAGATCGGCCATCGCGCCGGGGCCCGCATTCAATGCCTGCAATGCGTCGATGAGCACGATCTGGCGGTCGAGACGCGTGATGTGTTCGCGAAAGAACGGTTTAACGACATGCGTTTTGTAAGCCTCGTAGCGCCGCTCCATCATAGCCTGCAGCGATCCCGAGCGGGCGCGCCGGCCGTCCAGATTCGGCAGCGGCGCGAAAGTGAGAGCGGGCGAGCCTTCAAGATCGCCGGGCATCAGAAAGCGGCCGGGCGGCAAGGTCGAAAGCGCCCGCTCGTCGAGCTTGCAGGCCCTGAGATAGGCCGCGAAGCTCTCGGCGAGACGGCGCGCCGTCATCTCGTCGGCGTCGGCGTTGGGGTCGACTGGATTGGAGAGCGCCCGCCATTCCCGCGAAAGATCGACACGCACCGGCAACACGGCCATCTCGAAGCCCTCACGCGAAAAATCGGCGTAGGACTTGCCGAGCAGCGGCAGGTCGAGCAGCCATTCGCCGGGATAATCGACGATGTCGACCGACAATTTGCCGGCGGAAAACATGCGGCTCCAGCCAGAGGCCGATTCGTATTCGATGGTGAGCCTCAGTTCGGAAATCGCACGCGTCGAATCCGGCCAGACGCGCTCGTCGACAAGAGCCGCGATGTGATCCTCGTACTGGAAGCGTGGTACGGCGTCGTCCGGCTGCTCTTCGAGAAAAGCCCGGGCGATGCGCCCCGATTTTTGTGCCTCAAACAGCGGCAAGCGTCCACCATGGACCAGATTGTGTACAAGGGCCGAGATGAACACCGTCTTGCCGGCGCGGGACAGCCCGGTCACGCCAAGCCGCAGCGACGGAGCGAAAAGCCCGGCAGCGCGGCCTGACAACGTATCCAAGGCAATCTTGGCCTCGTCGGTAAAAGTCGTCAGCGATGATGCCAAATCTGTTCTCGCGGGCCGGTCAGGCTCCGATATAGGCTTTGATGCGCGGCTTTGAAATGGCCTCAGATATCCGCAGGCGTCAGGAAGGCTTCGAGATAGCCGGTGCCTGGCGCAGCCTCGGCAAGTCCGCCGTTGAACCGGACCACGGCAAGTGCGGAGGTCGGGAAGCCGTGGTTCAGCATGGCCCGCGCGGTCTCGTTGCCGTCGCCCGACAGCGCCATGGCGAGATCCTCAATCATCGGATTGTGGCCGATGGCGAGCAAGGCATCCAGCCCGCCATTCTGCCGGATGGCAGTGAGGTATGCGGCGGCATCGTCGCTGTAGAGGGTGTCACAGAACAGCACCCGGCCCGTGTTGGTATGGCCAGCCAAGCTTTCCAGCGTCTGGCGGGCGCGCTTGGCGCTTGAGCAAAGGGTGAGGGCCGGTGCGTATTTGCGGGAACGCATCAGTACGCCCATCGCTTCGGCGTCGGCGAAGCCGGATTGATCGAGCGGGCGGTCGAAGTCAGCCACACCAGGCAGCGCCCAGCCGGCCTTCGCATGCCTCAGCAGGTAAAGTCTGGTCACGGAACCCCCGATAATGTCGGGTACCGACCGGTCAAATGCGGCCGCAGGAATTAGCCATCAGAAGCGCTTCGCGCGCAATGCCGATGCCCCCTCAAGCATAATGAATCATGCGCGAATTCGGGCGTGCCGTTCATGCGAATGATGTCGCCAATGTCGGTTTGTCCCACATAAACAAATGCGTGAAACTGTCGTCGATTGCGCTTGTGCAGTTTTCGGTCCGCGAATATATAGGCGCCAAATTTGGGGTTTGTTGGGTGAGTCGAATGAACGACATCGTTACCGCCGATTACGTACCCTCCGAAGACGAGCCGTTTATGAACGAGCGGCAGAAATCCTACTTTCGCATGAAGCTCGTCACCTGGAAGAACGACATCTTGCGCGAAGCGCGCGAAACTCTCGAAATCCTGCAGCAGGAAAACGCCAACCACCCTGACCTCGCCGATCGCGCCTCCTCCGAAACCGACCGCGCCATCGAACTTCGCGCCCGCGATCGCCAGCGAAAACTCATCTCCAAGATCGATTCGGCCCTCCAGCGCCTTGACGAAGGCACTTACGGTTACTGCGAGGAGACGGGCGAGCCGATCGCGCTGAAGCGGCTCGACGCGCGCCCGATCGCCACCTTGTCGATCGAGGCACAGGAGCGCCATGAGCGGCGCGAGAAGGTCTACCGCGACGACTGAGCAGGCGGGAAAAACACGGCATCGGTAGAGCGTTCAAAATGGCCGGTTTTCCGGCCATTTTCATTGGCCGTTCGCTATCGCCCTATCTTTTCTGATTGGACAACTCGCCGAGGAGCTTCGTCATCTCGTCGTCGAGAGAGGGCGATGCCTTCGCCACCGGCTTGCTCGCCGTTTGGCTGAAGCGTGGCTCGTCGAGGGAAACCTCCAGCTCCTTCATCAGCGCATCGTCGATCGACTCATGCTGTGCCGGCGGCTCGTATCTTGCCGGGGAGTCCTGTCTTGCCGGCTGCGGCGCATGCCGCGAGGCATTGGCATTGACGGATCCATAACTTGGCAACGGTGTAACGTTCGATGCCGGTTTCGGCGCCGGCGTAGGCGCCGGCATTGTTGCCGCCATCGTCGCCGTCTGGCGGGCTCGGACAGGGGGTGCGGCCGCGCTTGCCGGCTGCGGCGGCGCTTGCCTCGCCGGCGCGGCTGTGGTCTGAGCTGGCCTTGCTGCCGGCTGATGGCTGTTGTCTCCGGTCAATGCCGGGCGGCGCAGCGCCGAGAGCCTGATGTCGCGCTCGACGACGACGTCGGTCGGACCACCGATCAAGAGCAGGTGCTCGATATCGTCGCGGCGCACCAGCACCAGCCGCCGGTGACTGTCGACCGCTGTGGCATCCATGACAGCCAGCCGCGTCTTGCGGTTCCTGCCCCCGGCGACGAATGTTCCGAATGTCAGGCTGCGGACCAGCCTGATGATAAGAAGAATGATGAGCAGCAGGACAAGTACTGCAAACGTCCATAGGATTGCTGCGGCATAACCAGGCCCCGCCACGCCATCCAGCCATTGCAGCATTGGTTCCCCCAAAATCAGCTTTCGAAGAGAGGCGACACTAGACTGTTGCGGCAGGCCACCGCAAGTTGCCTTTCACGCTTCGTGAACAGCTCGAAACCGGGAGCCGAACGGCGTCATTTTTAGCGGACATCTGCCGCCGGGCCTTTTCCCGACCCTGAGAATATGATTCAACCGACGCCGGAATTCACGAGCAGGGGGCACATGGCCAAGGAAGCGCGCGGCGATTTCTATCCGGTACCTATCGTCGACCAGAACACGCGACCGGGCGCGGTCGCCCGGCTGATCGTTTTCATCGTCGTCCTGACAGGGGCAGCGATCGTCTTCGGCCTTTTCCGAGAGCGACTTGGCGATCCATTCCTGCTCGGCATGCTTGGCGTGCTGGCGATGATCGGCGTCGGCTTTCTATTCGCCACTGCGATCGGCTTCGTGCATATCACGCCGCGCTCGACAAGCGACGAACTGTCGAAAGCTTTCGTCGATTCGATGTCACAAGGTCTCCTGGTCACCGACACCAAAGGCCGTATCATCTACGCCAACCGGACCTATGCCGATATGACGGGTGCCGAGTCGGCCGCCGACATCAAGACGGTCGAAAGTTTGCTTTCAGACGTTCCCGAGGCCTCGGTGACCATATACCGGCTGGCGTCGGGCCTGCGCGACGGCCAGCCGGGCGACGGCGAGTTTCGGCTTGCGCAGTCCATTCGGCCAGGCGCCGAACCGGGCGCGCGCTGGTACCGCGTCCGGGCCCGCGCGTTCAGCGTTCCAGGCCAGCGGCTGCCGATGCTTGCCTGGCAGCTTGCCGATATCTCGCAGGAACGGGCCGAGCAGGAGCGGTTCTTTCTCGACCTGCAAAAGGCGATCGATCACCTCGATCACGCGCCGGCCGGTTTCTTTTCGGCCGACCAGGAAGGCCGCGTCACCTATATCAACGCGACCCTTGCGGAGTGGCTGGGCATCGACCTGGCCAGCTTCACTCCCGGCGCCATCACGCTGCCGGAGATCGTCGCCGGCGACGGCATGGCGCTGGTCCGTTCGGTCAAGGCCGACGCTGGTACCACGCGCAATGCCGTTATCGACCTCGATCTGACGACGATGACCGGCGAGGCGCTGCCGGTGCGCTTCATGCATCGTGTCTCGGCCAGCCGAGAGGGGCTCAACGGCCCGACTCGCACCATCGTGCTCAACCGGACGCAAGGCGAGGACGCTTCGGCCGACCTCCGTGCATCGGAAATACGCTTCACGCGGTTCTTCAACTCGACGCCGATGGCGATAGCCGGCGTCGATCATGCCGGCCGCATCCTGCGCACCAATGCGCCGTTCCTGTCGCTGTTTTCCTCGGTCGTCGACCGCGACGCGGTCGATCGGCGTGTGCGGCTGGATACGGTGATCCACGAGCGCGACCGGCCGGCTTTCGCCGCGGCCTTTGAAAAGGCACGCCAGCGACAGGCTGACATCGAGCCGATCGATACGGTGCTGCCCGGCAATGAGGAGCGCCACATACGCTTCTACGTCAATGCGGTCGCTGACGGCACCGGCGGCGAGGGCGCCGAGGAATCGGCCATCGTCTATGCCGTGGAAACCACCGAGCAAAAGGCCCTCGAGGGCCAGATGGCGCAGAGCCAGAAAATGCAGGCGGTCGGCCAACTCGCCGGCGGCATCGCGCATGATTTCAACAATGTGCTGACCGCCATCATCATGGCCTCGGACCTGCTGTTGACCAACCACCGGCCGTCCGATCCGTCATTCCCGGACATCATGAACATCAAGCAGAACGCCAACCGGGCGGCCTCGCTGGTGCGGCAGTTGCTGGCCTTCTCGCGCAAGCAGACACTGCGGCCGGAGGTGCTCAACCTGACCGACGTGCTCGCCGATCTAAGGATGCTGCTTGCCCGGCTGGTCGGCAACGACGTCAAGCTCAAGATCGACCATGGCCGCGACCTGTGGCCGGTCAGGGTCGATATCGGGCAATTCGAGCAAGTGGTGGTCAATCTGGCGGTCAATGCACGCGACGCGATGCCGGCCGGCGGCGAACTCACCGTACGTACCCGCAACGTCAGCGCAGGGGAGTGCAAGACCTTTTCCTATCGCGAACTTACACCGGCCGACTATGTGCTGGTCGAGGTCGAGGACAGCGGCAGCGGCATCGCGCCTGATGTGCTGAAAAAGATCTTCGAGCCCTTCTTCACGACAAAGGAGGTTGGCAAGGGAACTGGCCTCGGCCTGTCCATGGTCTATGGCATCATCAAGCAGACAGGCGGCTTCATCTTCTGCGATTCCGAAGTCGGCAAGGGATCCGTGTTCCGCATCTTCCTGCCGCGGCACATTGCGGAGGCAAAGAAGGCGGGCGAGGCTGGAGAGGCGCCGGCCGCACCTACCAGGATCGCCGACTCAGCCAAGGACCTGTCGGGCTCGGCCACGGTGCTGCTGGTCGAGGACGAGGACGCCGTGCGCATGGGCGGCATGCGGGCGCTGAAATCGCGCGGCTACACCGTCCACGAGGCGTCGTCCGGCGTCGAGGCGCTTGAGGTCTACGAAGCGCTCGGCGGCAAGGTCGACGTCGTGGTGTCGGACGTGGTGATGCCGGAAATGGACGGCCCGACGCTGCTCGGCGAATTGCGCAAACGGCAGCCCGACATCAAGTTCATCTTCGTGTCCGGCTATGCCGAAGACGCGTTCGCCAAGAACTTGCCGGCCGACGCGCATTTCGGCTTCTTGCCGAAGCCGTTTTCGCTCAAGCAATTGGCCACGATCGTAAAGGACATGCTGGAATCCTGACCCTTCCAACGCTCCGCTTGCGCAATGTCGTGAGACTGCCATGATTGCAGGCGAAACGGGCGACGGGTTTTGGAAAGCATGCCGTGACGCCACACAACGAAGCTAGCAAAGGCGACTACGCAAGCACGGTGCTGCTGCCGGGCGACCCGCAGCGCGCTGAATGGATGGCGGAAACCTTTCTGGAAGCGCCGCGCTGCGTCAACCGCCGCCGCGGCGCGCTCGGCTTTACCGGGCTGTTTCGCGGCAAACCTGTCAGCATCCAATCCACCGGCATCGGCGTCTCTTCGTTCCTGGTCTATGTGCATGAGCTGCTGGACTTCTATGGTGCGAAAACACTGATCCGCACTGGTACCTGCGGTGGCCTGACCGCCGAGATGGCGCTGCGCAGCCTGGTGATCGCGCAATCGGTGCGTGGCGAAAATGCGGAGAGCGGCCAGGTTTTTGGACTCTATCGTGCCGATGCCGGCCCCGATCCGGCATTGTTGACCCAGGCATTGGCCCGAGCTTCGGAACTCGGCATCGACCATCGGGCCGGGCTGACCATTTGCAGCGATATTTTCTATCATCCGCTGGGGCGCGAACGCTTTGCCGAAGCACAGGCACAGGGCGCGCTCGCCGTGGACATGGAAACCAGCGCACTCTACCGCATTGCGGCCGATTTCGGCGCTCGGGCGCTGTCGATCCTGACCGTCGTCGACAACGTGGCAACCGGCGAGCAGACCGACTATTCCGAACGCCAGGGGCTTTTCACCGATATGACCCGGCTGGCGCTCGATCTGGCGGCGGAGAGCTAGGCGGCTTTGTGCTTCGGAGTACGGAACCTCGCCAGGTTCCGTACTTTTTTCAACGCTTCGTGCAGGTCGAGGCGGTAAAGGCGCCGTCTGGCTGCTTCATGATGATGTCGAAGGACGGGGTGGTTCCGCTTTCCAGCGTCGCCTGCGTAAGCGAGATCGAGTTGCCGCCACTGGTATAGCCACCCAGCGGACCTAGCCAGGTGATCACGCCGTCTGAATCCATCTGGTAATTGTAGCTCTGCGGCGCGATGCCGAAGCTCACAGGACCGCTATAGACGTTTCCCTTGATGGTGATGTCGCCGAGGCTGAGGAACATGCCAAGCAGATAGACTTCGCAATGATAGGAGCCGTCCGGCAGCTTGCCGTCGCTGAAGCCGGCGCGCGCTACGGTCGTCGCCGCCAGCAGAAGCATGGCGGTGAAAATGCAAGAAGCTCTGAAAGCCATTTGATCGCTCGTTAAAGGGGTTCAAACTTGCCCATTTCGCCGCGGCGCTGCAATCCTCGCCAGGGCTCATATGATGCTGCTCAAAATTCAGGCATTGGCCTATATGTGAGCAAAACTTAGGCTGATATGGGTGATCCTTTCTCGTTTCGAAGATAGCAGGCGAGGTTCATCCCCTGCAGCTAATACATTAACCGACTGACAGAGCTGGAAAATCTCAAATCCTCCGACCTTGCTCCGGTGATTGGCACAGCCGTTGCATGGTCTGTCCCGATGCAGTTAACCAGCTTGGGAGTTTAAAAGTATGAGGGGCAGTTTCTCGACAATAGCAAAAATGTTTTCGGCCGGCGTGGTCACCGCCGGCCTGCTGATGAGCGTTCCCGCCAAGGCGGCCGACGACACCATCAAGGTCGGCATCCTCCATTCGCTGTCGGGAACCATGGCGATCTCGGAGACAACGCTGAAGGACGCCATGCTGATGCTCATCGAAGAGCAGAATGCCAAGGGCGGCCTGCTCGGCAAGAAGCTCGAGGCGGTGGTCGTCGATCCGGCTTCCAACTGGCCGCTGTTCGCCGAAAAGGCGCGCGAGCTGATCTCGAAGGACAAGGTCGCCGCGGTGTTCGGCTGCTGGACGTCGGTGTCGCGCAAATCGGTGCTGCCGGTGTTCAGCGAACTCGACAACATCCTGTTCTACCCGGTCCAGTATGAGGGTGAGGAAAGCGAGCGCAACGTGTTCTACACCGGTGCGGCGCCGAACCAGCAGGCCATTCCGGCCGTCGATTATCTGATGAGCGAGGATGGCGGTTCGGTGAAGCGCTGGGTGCTCGAAGGCACCGACTACGTCTACCCGCGCACCACCAACAAGATACTCGAGGCCTATCTGAAGGCGAAGGGCGTTGCCGCCGAAGACATCCTGGTCAACTACACGCCGTTCGGTTTCTCCGACTGGCAGACCGAAGTCTCGGCGATCAAGAAGTTCGGCTCGGCCGGCAAGAAGACCGCCGTCGTCTCGACCGTCAATGGCGACGCCAACGTGCCGTTCTACAAGGAGCTCGGCAACCAGGGCATCAAGGCTGAGGACATCCCGGTCATGGCCTTCTCGGTCGGCGAGGAAGAGCTTGCCGGTCTGGACACTGCGCCGCTGGTCGGCCATCTCGCCGCCTGGAACTATTTCGAAAGCGTCGATACGCCCGAGAACGCGAAGTTCATCGCCGACTGGCACAAGTTCATCAAGAACGACAAGCGCACCACCAACGATCCGATGGAAGCCCACTATATCGGCTTCAACATGTGGGTGAAGGCGGTCGAGAAGGCCGGCACCACCGATCCGGACAAGGTCATCGACGCCATGGTCGGCGTCTCGGTGCCGAACCTGACCGGCGGTTATTCAACCATGATGCCGAACCATCACATCACCAAGCCGGTGCTGATCGGCGAAATCCAGGCCGACGGCCAGTTCGAAACCGTCTCGCAGACGCCGGGCCTGGTAATGGGCGACGAGTGGTCCGACTACCTGCCTGACTCCAAGGACCTGATCTCCGATTGGCGCGCGCCTCTGTCCTGCGGCAACTTCAATGTCGCCACAGGCAAATGCGGCGGCAAGGGAACCAACTGATCCTCCCGGTCTGTCTTCCCAGACCGCAAAAGCCTCCGGGCGGGCTCGTCCTCCAGCCTGCCCGGAGGCGACATTCAACCTCCAAGAGCCACCAGAAACCGATGATCCTGATCCGCGCGATTGGCCTGATGCTGCTCCTCCTTCTGGGAATGCTGCTGCCGTCGAACGCCAGCGAATCCGATCTGCGCGCGGTCGTCGCCAAACTCGCCACCGCCTCCAATTTTTCAGCGATCGAAGCCGTCGTGCGCGAGCTTGCGGCAACCGGCGACACAGCCGTCGAACGGCCGCTTGCCGCGCTTGCGGAGGGCAGCCTTTACGTCCGCAAGGCCGATTCAGTAGTCTTTGTCGGCAAGGAGAGCGGCGACAGCATCGAACTGCTCGATGCGCTCACCGGCGAAAAGTCTGGCGAAGCAGCCAAGGCCGACATCACCAAGATCAAGGTCAACAACACGCTGCGCCGCGTCATCCGCGACGCGCTGGGCACGCTGACGCTCGGCTCCAAGGATCCGGCGGTGCGCATTGCCGCCGCCGACACCATGTTCAAGACGCCGGACGCGGCAAACATCGAGCCGCTCGACACCGCGATCGCCAATGAGAGCGCGGCAGGCGTCAGGGCGCTGCTCGAACAGGCCCGTGCCGCATCGGTTCTCGTTTCCGACAGGCCCGAGGCCGACAAACTGGCGGCGATCGCGCTCATCGGTGCGCGCGGCGACCGTGATGCGGTGTCGCTGCTCACGTCGGTGGAGGCCAGTTCCGAAGGTGCGGTGAAGGACGCGGCGACTGCGGCGATATCCAACATCAATTCGACGCTGGCGCTGTGGGATGCCGGCCAGAACATCTGGTACGGCATATCGCTAGGGTCGGTGCTGCTGCTGGCGGCGATCGGCCTTGCCATCACTTTCGGCGTCATGGGCGTCATCAACATGGCGCATGGCGAGATGGTCATGCTGGGCGCCTACACGACCTTCGTCGTGCAGGAGGTTATCCGCAATTCCTTTCCCGGCCTGTTCGACTGGTCGCTGGTCATCGCCCTGCCGCTGGCCTTCCTGGTGGCGGCGCTCGTCGGCCTTGTCATCGAGCGCGGGCTGATCCGCTTCCTCTATGGCCGGCCGCTGGAGACCCTGCTGGCGACATGGGGTGTCTCGCTGATCCTGCAGCAGGCCGTGCGCACCATCTTCGGGCCGACCAACCAGGAGGTTGGCAACCCATCCTGGATGTCAGGTTCGTTCGCGATCGGCCAGCTTTCGGTCACCTGGAACCGGCTCTGGATCCTGGCTTTTGCGCTCGGCGTCTTCGCGGTGTTGCTTTACGTGATGAAACGCACGCCCTGGGGGCTGCAGATGCGTGCCGTCACCGCCAATCGCCGGATGGCCGCCTCTATGGGCATCAGGACGCCGTGGGTCGATGCCCTGACCTTTGCATTGGGGTCAGGCATTGCCGGCATCGCCGGTGTCGCGCTCAGCCAGATCGACAATGTCTCGCCCAATCTCGGCCGCGGCTACATCATCGACAGCTTCATGGTCGTCGTCTTCGGCGGCGTCGGCAATCTCTGGGGCACGCTGGTCGGCGCCTTCTCGCTCGGCATTGTCAACAAATTCCTCGAACCCTATGCCGGAGCGGTGCTCGGCAAGATCGTCGTCCTGGTGCTGATCATCCTGTTCATCCAGAAACGCCCGCGCGGTCTGTTCGCGCTCAAGGGCAGGTCGGTGGAAGCATGATCACGGGACGCTTCTTTGCCGCCGGCGCCGACCGCCGCGTCGCCATCACCATCTTCATCCTGCTGGCGGTTGCAATCGTCGTGCCGCTGCTCAATCTTGCGGTCTCGCCGACAAGTGCGTTTTACGTGCCGTCCTATATCGTCGCGCTCACCGGCAAATATCTCTGCTATGCGCTGCTCGCCTTGGCCCTCGATCTCGTCTGGGGCTATTGCGGCATCCTCTCGCTCGGCCATGGCGCCTTCTTCGCACTCGGCGGCTATGCGATGGGCATGTATCTGATGCGCCAGATCGGCTCGCGCGGCGTCTACGGCAATCCGCTGCTGCCGGACTTCATGGTGTTCCTGAACTACAAGGAACTGCCGTGGTTCTGGTACGGTTTCGACCATTTCTGGTTTGCCGCAATCATGGTGCTTGCAGTACCCGGCCTGCTCGCCTTCGTCTTCGGCTGGTTTGCCTTCCGCAGTCGCGTCACCGGCGTCTATCTGTCGATCATCACCCAGGCGATGACCTATGCGCTGCTGCTTGCCTTTTTCCGAAACGACATGGGTTTCGGCGGCAATAACGGCCTGACCGACTTCAAGGATATTCTAGGCTTCAACGTGCAGGCCGACATGACACGCTCGGCGCTGTTCGCGGCCAGCGCCGTCATGCTGGCGTCTGCCGTCTTCGTCACCTGGGCAATCGTCGGTTCCAAATACGGCAAGCTTTTGATGGCGGTGCGCGACGCCGAAAGCCGCACGCGCTTTCTCGGCTGGCGGGCGGAGAACGTCAAACTGTTCGCCTTCACCGTGTCGGCGGTGATGGCCGGCATCGCCGGTGCGCTTTACGTACCGCAGGTCGGCATCATCAACCCTGGCGAATTCGAGCCGTCCAATTCGATCGAGGTGGTGGTGTGGGCGGCCGTCGGCGGGCGCGGCACCATCGTCGGGCCGATCATCGGCGCGCTTTTGGTCAATGCCGGTAAATCCTGGTTCACCGGGGTGCTGCCTGAATTCTGGTTGTTTGCGCTGGGCGGACTGTTTGTCGCCGTCACGCTGTTCCTGCCCAAGGGCATCATCGGCATGTGGGATTCCTGGCGCGGCAACGCCAAGACGTTGCGGGCGGCCTCGGTTGCCGAGGAAGCCGGGATCGATCCCGATGCGCAGGTGCCGCCGAAAACCGACCGTTCGGCGGCGAGAAGGCCGGGCGACTGGTCGGCCTCCAGCGCCGAACCGCAGCCGGCGGAGTGATGGCGTGATGTCGAAGAGCAACACCATCCTCTATCTCGACGGCGTCTCGGTTTCCTTTGATGGGTTTCGCGCCATCAACAACCTTTCGCTGGTGCTCGACAAAGGCGAGATGCGGGCGATCATCGGCCCCAACGGCGCCGGAAAGACGACGATGATGGACATCGTCACCGGCAAGACGCGGCCCGATGCGGGCGAGGTTTTCTTCAACGGTGAGGTCGACCTGACCAAACACGACGAGGCCGAAATCGCCATGATGGGCATCGGCCGTAAGTTCCAGAAGCCGACCGTCTTTGAAAGCCACACGATCGAGGACAATCTGATGCTGGCGCTGAAAGGCCCGCGCTCGATCTTCCCGGCACTGTTCCATCGTCGCTCGGCCGCGGAAGTGCGGCAGATCGACGACATCCTCGGCATCATCCGGCTTGGCGACAAGCGGGACGAACTCGCCGCCAATCTGAGCCACGGCCAAAAGCAATGGCTCGAGATCGGCATGCTTCTGGCGCAGGATCCGCTGCTGCTGCTGGTCGACGAACCGGTTGCCGGCATGACCGACGCCGAGACCGAGGAAACCGCGCGGCTGCTCAGGGATATCGCGCGCGACCATTCGGTCATCGTCGTCGAGCACGACATGCATTTCGTGCGCGAGCTCGGCGTCAAGGTTACCTGCCTGCACGAAGGCTCGGTGCTTTCCGAGGGCAGCCTCGACTTCGTTTCGGCCGACGAGCGCGTCGTCGAAGTCTACCTGGGGAGATGATCATGGTCTGGCGCGTTCCGTTCCATCATTTCGACCTTTCGTTCTTCACGCGTTGGAGAAAGCGCTGACCATGCTCGAAGTCTCCAATGCCACGCTGCATTACGGCGCCGCTCAGGCGCTGCGCGGTGTCTCGCTGACAGCCGGCGCCGGCAGGATCACCTGCGTGCTCGGTCGCAACGGCGTCGGCAAGACCAGTTTGATGAGATCGATCGTCGGCCATCACCGGCTGACGAGCGGAAGTGTTGCCTTCGAGGGGAAGGCGCTCGACCGGAGCGCGGCGTATGATCGCGCCCGGTCGGGCATCGCATTCGTGCCGCAGGGCAGGGAGATATTTCCGCTGCTTACGGTGCGGGAAAACCTCGAATCGGGCTTCGCGCCGCTGAAGCGCGCCGACCGCAACATTCCCGGTCACATCTTCGAATTGTTTCCGGTGCTGAAGCAGATGCTCGCGCGCCGCGGCGGCGATCTTTCCGGCGGCCAGCAGCAGCAGCTTGCCATCGGCAGGGCACTGGTGATGCGGCCGAAGCTGCTGGTGCTCGACGAGCCGACCGAAGGCATTCAGCCGTCGATCATCAAGGACATTGGCCGCGCCATCCGCTATCTGCGCGACCAGGCCGGTATCGCCGTGCTTTTGGTCGAACAGTATCTCGACTTCTGCCGGGAATTGGCCGACGAGGTCAACATCATGGACCGTGGCCAGATCGTTCATACCGGCCCGGCCGAGGATCTCGACCGGGCGGACGTCCGCAAATTCCTGACCGTCTGAATTCTTATTGATTCTATTACTTTGCAACTCTGGCGCGCTGCAGATTGCGTGCTAGATTTTGCTTGGCCTTGGTGAGTCGGCCGCTTTCCGTACCAGTTTCAACTTGGCAGATCAGGGGAAGGCGCGGCTGCGTCGGCACGCTTGCGCGCAAGCCCTTCCCTTCGAGCGTTCTGTTGTCGTCCAACATTTCGGGTGCTTGGGAGCCAGGGCCAGTCAATGGAGCGCTATGTCGAGGACTATCAGAAACGACGGCTCACGGAGCGCGTCGACATCCTGACAGCCATCAACATTCTGAAATCGCAGGGGTATGACCACGACGAACTCATCGCGGAGATCACCAAGGTCTTCTATGTCGATCTCGATGCTTTCAATGAGATCGTCAGGGTTGATCGGCGTCCGGACGAACGCGCCGCATAGCCGGTAGTTTAGGACCAAGCCAGGCGGACCACCGACAGCGGCGTCAGCCTGCGACCCGCTTCATCAGGGCGATGGCGCCGAATGGAGCGCGGACCTTGCCCTCTGTGATGAAGTAGACGAACACATCGCGTGGCTTGACCGGCGCGTCGGTTGAAGGATCGGCACGCGACAGGTCGGCCGGCACCTTGCCTTCCGCCCAGGTTTTTGCGCGCGCCGCCCATTCGTCGAGCGCCTTTGGCGTGTAGCAATCGGGATTGTCGTCGCTGCCGGTCTGCAGCCGCGCATAGATGAAATCGCCGGTAACGTCGGCAATCCCAGGATATTTGGCGTGGTCGGCATAGACGATGGCGGCCTTGTGCTTTCGCGCCAAGGCGGCGAACTCCGGCACGACGAAGCTGTCGTTGCGCACCTCGACCGCGTGGCGCAGCGCAACGCCGTCCTGCTTTTCCGGCAACAGCTTGAGGAAGGCCTCGAAATCGTCAGGGTCGAATTTCTTGGTCGGCGCGAACTGCCACAGGATCGGCCCGAGCTTGTCGCCAAGTGCCGCGACGCCCGACCCGAGGAAGCGCATGATCGATTCCCCGGCCTCGCCGAGCACGCGGCGGTTGGTGACGAAGCGGTTGCCCTTCAGCGAATAGACGAAACCATCCGGCGCCTCGTTGGCCCATTTGACGAAGGTCGGCTCCTTGAAGCTCGAATAATAGGTGCCGTTGACCTCTATGGTGGGCACCTGCCGGCTGGCATAATGCAGTTGCTTGGCCTTCGACAATTTGTCCGGGTAGAAGGACGTGTCCCACGGCTCGAAGGTCCAGCCGCCCATGCCGGCGCGGATTGTTCCTGATTGAGTCATGGTCGTCCTCCCGGTTTGCAGAAAAGGATCACGCGATGGCGGTCGTCTCGACGGCTTTCGCCATGTCGATGACCGTCCATCCTGGCCGATATGGATTGGGACGGCGACCCGTTTCGCGAAAGCCGTAGGCCTTATACAACGAAACGTTCCGTTCCATTCTGGCATTGGTGTAGAGTCGGATTTCAGGCAAGCTCCACAAGCGCGTCTGTTGCTCGGCCCAGTCGAGCAGCCCGATGCCGAAACCCTTGCCCTGAAAGGCTGGCGCAACGGCAACGCTGAAGATCATTGTATGGTCCGCATGTCGTTCGAGAACGATCAGGCCGGCCGGCTGTCCGTTCTGCTCCAAAAGCCAGACCTCGCCGCGTTGGATGCGCGGCGCATAGTCCTCTGTGGCGGGGATCGGCGGCGCTCCGAACAGGGCAGTGTAGGGCGCGTAGGCGTCGGTGGTGAGCGAAATCACCGTGGAGAGATCATCGGCCCGAGCGGCTCTCACATCAAAACTGGCCCGCGCCGGCAGCGGCCGCAATCACCTTGTCCATGCCGTCGGCGATCGCAGCGACGGCATTGCGACTGGCGTCGCCCAAGCCGTGGCGCTCAGCGAGCCAGCGTGCGTCATTGTAGGAGAGCCAGATCTCGCCTTGCTCGTCCTCCCAAGCCAGTGCCTTGACCGGCAGATCGATGCCGGCAAGCTGCCGGTCCTGCATCAGTGGCGTACCGCCTTTCGGATTGCCGAAAATCAGGAGCTGGGTTGAACGCAGTGATGTTTCGACGCTGCGCGCACCAGCGGCGTGATCAATGCGGGCGAAGACCAGCAATCCTGCACGTTCGACAGTTTCGACCAGGCGATCGATGGTTTCGGTCACGCCGAAGCGGCTTTGGACCGTGATGAGACCGTTCTTTGCCATCACTCCGCCGCTTCGCGCTTGCCTCCGGGGCGCCGCTCCAGCAATTCCCTCAGGAACTGCCCGGTATAGCTGCGTTTTTCGCGGACGATGTCCTCCGGCGTGCCGGACGCCACCAGCTCGCCGCCGCCGTCACCACCTTCGGGGCCAAGATCGAGAACCCAGTCAGCGGTCTTGATCACCTCCAGATTGTGCTCGATGACGACGACCGTGTTGCCCTGGTCGACCAGCTCGTGCAGCACTTCAAGCAACTTGGCGACGTCGTGGAAATGCAGGCCGGTGGTTGGCTCATCGAGAATGTAGAGCGTCTTGCCGGTCGCCTTGCGCGACAGTTCCTTGGCAAGCTTGATGCGCTGCGCCTCGCCGCCCGACAAGGTCGTTGCCTGCTGGCCAACATGGATGTAGCCGAGGCCGACCCGTTTGAGTGTCTCCAGCTTGTCGCGCACGCCGGGCACGGCGGCGAAGAAATCGACGCCTTCCTCGACTGTCATGTCGAGAACGTCGGCGATCGACTTGCCCTTGAACAGGACGTCCAGTGTCTCGCGGTTGTAGCGCTTGCCGTGGCAGACGTCGCAGGTGACGTAGACGTCGGGCAGGAAGTGCATCTCGATCTTGATGACGCCGTCGCCCTGGCAGGCCTCGCAGCGGCCGCCCTTGACGTTGAACGAGAAGCGGCCCGGCTGGTAGCCGCGCGCCTTGGCCTCCGGCAAGCCGGCGAACCAGTCGCGGATCGGCGTGAAGGCGCCGGTATAGGTGGCGGGGTTGGAGCGCGGGGTGCGCCCGATCGGCGACTGGTCGATGTCGATGACCTTGTCGAGGAATTCCAGGCCCTCGATGCGGTCGTGCTCGGCCGGATGCTCGCGCGAGCCCATGATGCGGCGCGACGCCGCCTTGAACAGGGTCTCAATCAGGAAGGTCGACTTGCCGCCGCCGGACACGCCGGTCACGGCGGTAAACGTGCCGAGCGGGATTTCGGCGGTGACGTTCTTCAGATTGTTGCCGCGCGCGCCGACGACCTTCAGCCGGCGGTTCTTCTTGGCCTCGCGCCGCACTGCCGGCGTCGCCACTTCGAGCTCGCCCGACAGATATTTGCCGGTGATCGAAGCGGGCGTCGCCATGATCTGCTGCGGCGTGCCCTGGGCGATGATATGGCCGCCATGAATGCCGGCGGCCGGGCCGATATCGACGACATAGTCGGCGTGCAGGATGGCGTCCTCGTCGTGCTCGACGACGATCACTGTGTTGCCGATATCGCGCAGATGCTTCAGCGTATCGAGCAGGCGGGCATTGTCGCGCTGGTGCAGACCGATCGACGGCTCGTCCAGCACGTAAAGCACGCCGGTCAGGCCGGAGCCGATCTGCGAGGCAAGACGGATGCGCTGGCTCTCGCCGCCTGACAGCGTGCCGGAGTTGCGCGACAGCGTCAGATAATCGAGCCCGACATCGTTGAGGAAGCGCAGCCGCTCGCGGATTTCCTTGAGCACGCGCACCGCGATCTCGTTCTGCTTGTCGTTGAGCGAAGCGGGCAGATCGGTGAACCACTGGTCGGCCTTGCGGATCGACAGCTCGGTGACCTCGCCAATGTGCTTGCCGGCGATCTTGACCGCGAGCGCCTCGGGCTTCAGCCGATAGCCGCGGCAGGCCGGGCAGGGCGTGGCCGACATGAAGCGCTCGATCTCCTCGCGCATCCAGGCGGATTCGGTTTCCTTCCAGCGGCGCTCGAGGTTGGGGATGACGCCCTCGAAGGTCTTGGTCGTCTTGTAGGAGCGCAGGCCGTCATCGTAGTGGAAGGTGATTTCGCGCTCGCCGGTGCCGTGCAGGATGGCTTGCTTTGCCTCTTCGCTCAGATCCTTGAACTTGTCGCCAAGCTTGAAGCCGTAGGCAACGCCCAGCGCTTCCAGCGTTTGCGCATAATAGGGCGACGTCGATTTCGCCCAAGGGCTGACGGCGCCGGCGCGCAGCGAGACATTCTCGTCGGGCACGACCAGGCTGGCATCGATGGCGCGTTGGCTGCCGAGCCCATCGCAGGTCGGGCAGGCGCCGAACGGATTGTTGAAGGAGAACAGCCTGGGCTCGATCTCGGGAATGGTGAAGCCGGATACCGGGCAGGCGAACTTTTCCGAGAACAGCATGCGTTCATGCGTCTCGTTCTTCGATTTATTGACCGAATCCTCGCCGGTCTGGCTGGCGTCGAGCGGCCTGTCGGCAAATTCCGCTACCGCCAGTCCGTCGGCAAGCTTCAGCGCGGTCTCGATGGAATCGGCGAGCCGTGTCGCCAGATCGCCGCGCACGACGATGCGGTCGACGACGACGTCGATGTCGTGCTTGTACTTCTTGTCCAGCGCCGGCACGTCGGCGATCTCGTAGAAGACGCCATCGACTTTGACGCGCTGAAAACCCTTCTTCTGCAGCTCCAGCAGTTCCTTGCGGTACTCGCCTTTGCGGCCGCGCACCATCGGCGCCAGGATGAACAGCCGGGTGCCTTCCTCGACTGCAAGCACCCGGTCGACCATCTGCGAGACCGTCTGGCTCTCGATCGGCAGGCCGGTGGCCGGCGAATAGGGTACACCGACGCGGGCGAACAAAAGCCGCATATAATCGTAGACCTCGGTGACGGTGCCGACAGTCGAACGTGGGTTCTTCGAGGTAGTCTTCTGCTCGATGGAGATGGCTGGCGACAGGCCGTCGATCTGGTCGACGTCCGGCTTCTGCATCATTTCGAGGAATTGTCGTGCATAGGCCGAAAGGCTCTCGACATAGCGGCGCTGGCCCTCGGCATAGATCGTGTCGAAGGCAAGCGACGACTTGCCTGACCCCGACAGCCCGGTCATGACGATCAGGCTGTCACGCGGCAGGTCGAGATCGACATTCTTCAGATTGTGTTCGCGTGCCCCGCGAATGGAGAGATATTTATGGTCGGCCATCGCCGGTCGCCGCCTCAGAATCTGGAATTCGTGGGATGGGCGGGTTTTCCCGACCATCCCCTATGTAGGTAATTTCGCCGCCTTTTCGAGAGACGCCACAACTCTCGACCAAAGCGTTTAACCGCCTTTCGCGCGAACGGGCAAGCGGAAAGAACAAAGGCCGAACACGCTCCTGACAAAAGCTGCCCGTGCGGCTGGGTTCACCCCGGGTTCACAAAGCGTCTCGTGATCACATTTTTCGGTAATCGGCCATTCAAGGTTGACGTCCACCTGTCACGGGGGCAGACTCCAAACGTCAACGAAGCCGGCCGTCTTTCGATGGCCTCGCGGCCTGGGGCTAGCCTGCGAGACGCCGCGGGTTATGCGATGAGCGCTTCGACGACGACAGTCGCAACGAACAGAAGGAGAGCAGAGGCATGACTCCACCGGACAGTTCCTTGAGGCTCCACGTGTCGCTGGAGCCGCGGCAGGTATAAGTGGCTAGGCCAAGCGTTTTGCGCTACCTGCCAACGTTGACCTGCCGATCCCCACAACAATCAGAGACTGCTAGTCGGATCGTCGGCTGAACGCCGCGAAGCATCCGAAATAAAAAGCCGGCAGTACACTCCCGGCGATTTGGATTTTAGATCCAAGAAGCCCCGTCAATTGCACAAGCAATGACGGGGCTGTTCGTGTGAAGCGCACATTTGTCGCGCATACCAGGCGAACTTACCGGCTGGGGGGCCTGATTCCGCCGGTAGCGACATCGATGGTTATGCTGCCGGAAATCCGAACGTCGGTATCGCCGATCTTGAACGTGCCGTTGCCGCTGCTTGGAACCGCGTCGTCGGGCTCAGGCTGCGGCCCTGGCTCGGCGATGCGATAGTCGCTGGTCACGCCGGGCAGGGCGCCCTTTTGCGAAGACGTCGAATTATCTTGGGCAAATGCCATGTCCACCAGCATGTTCGTGCCGGCCACAGTAGCGATAGCAAGGCATAACAGGCTGGATGAACGGCTGGCGGTCATCGCCGGACTATAGTGCCGTGATGGCGGCAAGACCAGATCGACGGCGCTGAAATCGCGGGCGATCAATCGCCTCGGTTCCGTCCGCCGGGCCGGCTCGTTCATGCGGCCTGCTTGCGAGTGTCGAAAACATGGTCGACGAGTCCCCAATCCTTGGCCTCCTGGGCGGTCATGAAAAAGTCGCGGTCGAGCGTGCGTTCCACTTCTTCGTAGGTGCGGCCGCAATGGTGGGCGTAGAGATCGGTCATGCGCCGCTTGGTGCGAAGGATGCCCTCGGCATGGCGCTGGATATCGGAGGCTTGGCCCTGGAAACCGCCGAGAGGCTGATGCAGCACGATGCTGGTGTTGGGTAGCGCGATACGCCGCCCTGGCGTGCCCGCCATCAGGAGAAACGAGGCCATCGAGGCGGCGAAGCCCATACAAACGGTGGAGACCGGGCAGCTGATATACTGCATCGTATCGTAGATGGCGAAACCGCTGGTCACCACGCCACCCGGCGAGTTGATGTAGAGCGAGACCTCCTTGTCGGGATTGTCGGATTCCAGCGACAGAAGCTGGGCGCAGACCAGCGCCGAGGTGCCGTCGTCGATCGGCCCGTTGATGAAGACGATGCGCTCGCGCAGCAGCCGCGAAAATATGTCGAAGGCACGTTCGCCGCGGCTCGACTGCTCGATCACCATCGGCACCAAATTGGCAAGGCCGCTCATCGTTATCTCCTTTGACTGTCGTCGTTCAGGCCGCGCGCATAAAGAGGCGCGGGGTGTTTGCGGCGTTCTGCTTGTACTTGGGAGTGCGCGCTTCAAACGAAAGTCGGCAACCGGCGCCTGCGATCGCGATCTCCGGCACTGCTGCCCGAGCAAAACCATCATGGACGATGCGCAGATGCGTGCCGCCGGAAACGGTGCGGTCGAGCGTAAAGGTGACGATGCTGTCCACTGGGCTATCGTTCATTGGGCTGCCCACCGGGCTGTCGGGCGGCACCTGCGTATCGCCGGGCGCCGGCCGCTCCCGCCAGGAATAGCGCAGCAGCCGTCCGGGATCCGCGTCGAGGATTTCGCACTCGATCGGCGCAGCCGGCGCTTTAAAGGCAAAGCGGTTGCCGACCTTTGGTTCAATGTCGTTTGGCATCATCCAGGCCGCGAGCAGGTCCGGCACTGTCAGCGCCCGCCACACTTTTTCCGGCGGCTCGGCCAACTCGCACTCGAACTCGATCTTGTCTGCCGCCATTTCCGCGCGTTCTTTGCCTCGGCTGGTCATTGGTCCATGTCCTTCAAAACCGTCTTGAGCCTTTCGATGCGCTCTGGCCAGAACGCGCGGTAGCGTTCGATCCAGCCGAGCAGCGGCGCAAGCCCGTTCGGATCGGCGCGATAATAGGCATTGCGGCCGGCCCGGCGTTCGACCACGAGGCCGGCACCTCGCAGCACCGCGAGATGCTGCGATACCGCCGGCTGCGAAACCGGCATGCCATTACGGAGTTCCGATACCGTCATCTCGCCGTCGGCGAGCCGCTCATAGACGGCGCGACGCGTTGGATCGGCCAGTGCCCGAAAAATCTCTGCTTCGATCATTCCAAAAGCATAAGTCGATACTTATCGGTTTGGCAAGTCGCGTTTTTAAGACAGGCAGTGTTTTTTGCGACGAGCGAGATTTTACAAACGCGTCGGAAGCCAGCGTCTCACCATGTCTGGAGATCCGTTAAACGTTGCCTCAAAAACTGGTGACGCGAGCACGGCATGAATATGAAGCAGTTCGGAGCCGACGTTTCGGAAGCCATGTTGCCTGTGCGCGGCAACAACAAGCGACTGTCCGGCAGTCAAGACGAGATGCTCGTCATCGATCCACATCTCGGCCCTGCCGGCGATGACGGTAAGCACTTCCTCGACCGGGTGCCAATGTGTCGGGGCGCCAACCGCAGGTTCGACCCATTGTTCAAATATGCAAAGTTGAGTTGCGCCGTTGCAGGCCGAGACATGCATGCGGGTCTTTACTCCCGTCCGCCATTCTTCTTGCGGCTGATCGTCATGCTCGACCATCTTCATTGAGTTCGCCTCGATCTCCGGGTTCGTGGAAGTTCGACGCCAAGACACTACCTGTTACTGACATCTATTGACAGTGCAGGACCTTTAACCTAGAACGAAAAGAGAACAAAAAACCTTGTGGGAAAAGGCAGCCACAGCAGGCAGGGATTATCCATAGTCTGTAAGGTGCAGCGACAGAAAATCTGGTTTCGGATGAGCGCGGAGAAGTATCATGGCGGGTAGCGTCAACAAGGTCATTCTGGTGGGCAACCTCGGTGCGGACCCTGAAATCCGCCGCCTGAATTCGGGTGACCCGGTCGTCAATATCCGCATCGCGACGTCGGAAAGCTGGCGCGACAAAACCTCTGGAGAGCGCAAGGAAAAGACCGAGTGGCACAATGTCGTGATTTTCAACGACCAGATCGCCAAGGTGGCCGAGCAGTATCTGAAGAAAGGCATGAAGGTCTATGTCGAGGGCCAGCTGCAGACGCGCAAATGGCAGGACCAGACCGGCAATGACCGCTATACGACTGAGGTTGTGTTGCAGAAATTCCGCGGCGAGCTGCAGATGCTCGACGCACGGGGCGAGGGCGGCGGCCAGGTCGGCAACTATGCCGGTGGTGGTGCGAGCCGCGGTTCCGATTTCGGCCAGTCAGGCCCGGGCGAAAGTTTCAATCGCGGTGGCGCCAACAAGGGCGGCGGCGGCGGTTCATCGCGCGAGCTGGACGACGAAATCCCGTTCTGATTTCTCGGGGCGGACTGCCCTTGCGGCGAAAAGCGCCAGCACCTTGGCCACGAAATGGCGTCCCGAAAATCGGTCTTGGATTTTCGGGACGTTATGCGTTTGAGCGGTGAAAGGACGTATCAAGTGAAAGCAAGGGTCAAATGGGTGGAGGAGCGCACTTTTGTTGGCGAGTCCGCCAGTGGGCACAAGCTGGTGCTAGGCACGGCGTTCGGGCCGGAGGGCAAGACGCCGGGGCCGAGCCCAATGGAACTGGTGCTGATCGGCACCGGAGGCTGCTCGGCCTATGACGTGGTCCATATCCTCGAAAAGGGGCGCGAGGCGGTCGAAGATTGCGTGGTCGAACTCGATGCCGACCGTGCAGAAGCCGATCCCAGGGTGTTCACCCGCATTCACATGCATTTTGTCGTCAAGGGCCGGGCGCTGTCACACGACAAGGTGAAGCGGGCGATCGGGCTTTCGATCGAGAAATACTGCTCGGCCTCGGCAATGATGGCCAAGACTGCCGAGATTACCCATGACTTCGAAGTCATTGAAACGACAGCGAAGTAGGGCAGTTCCTAGGTCGCCATCAGCGCCTTGATGCCGTCGGCGACGAACTGTATGGCGAGCGCCGCCAGGATGACGCCGAGCAGCCGTGTCAGGATCGAACGGCCGGTTTGGCCGAGAATACGGTCGATGCGCTCTGACAGCACGAACACCAGGTAGGTGATGACGAGGCAGATGGCGATGATGCCGACAAGGGCTGTCTGCGCGCCAAAACCCTGAAACGAGCTTGAGAGCAGGACGGTCGCCGAAATCGCGCCGGGACCCGCAATCAGCGGGATCGCCAGCGGAAAGGCGGCGATGTTGTGGATCATGTCCCTGGTGATGGCGACGTCGCCGATCTTCTCCTTACGGTCCTGCCGGCGCTCGAACACCATTTCGAAGGCGATGAAGAACAGCAGAAAGCCGCCGGCGACGCGGAAGGCCGGCAGGGTGATGCCGAAGACCGACAGGATCGACGCGCCGGCGATTGCGAACAATGCCATCACCAGGAAAGCGATGATCGAGGCGCGCACGGAGACCTGGTTGCGCTCCTCGCGGTTCATGCCGCGGGTCACGGCAAGGAAGAGCGGCGCGAGGCCGGGCGGATCGATCGTCACCAGTATGGTGACGAAGGCGTTGAACAGGCTGTCGAAGCTCGGCATGCTGACCCTCCCCGCCGGCAACGCCGGTTAGCGGGATTGGTAGAGCAAAGCGAAGCCAGTGGAAACCGTGCGGATCAGGGGCTGGCGGTGCGGCGCGCCAGAAACTCGACTTCGAGACGCCAGGTGGCGCCGTCGTCATACGAACGCTCGCCCAGCCAGCGGAAGGAATCTCCGGTGATCCGGGAAAAGCTCCAGCGTACCGAAGGGCCGGTGCCGTCTGCGCCTAATTGGACGATCGTGTCGCCTTCGACGCGGCCCAGCTGGCGGCTGTAATACTGGTTGCGCGGGTCGCTCCAGAAGATGTGCCAGGCGTCGACGCCTGGGTCATAGACGCGCAACGTCGTGCCATAGAAGGTCCATTTGCCGAGCGAAGGGGAGGAACCAGCGTCACGAGCTGGCAGGATCCATACGTCCTGGATCGCGCGGCCTTCAAGCACCCAGCCGAAATGCACCTCGCCGCGCCCGGTCAGCACCTGACCGTCTTCGAGATGGCGCGTGGCGTCGAACGTCCAGGCGCCGACGAAGCGGCCGTAAAGGTTCAGTTTCTCGGCAAGGGCCGGTGTGGGCCCATCGCTGTGCAGGGCCTTGGCAAAGGAATTGGACATGGCTTCGCTCTCATCTTGTCAGGAGACCGACAAGCATAGAGGCCGGCAGGGGTTCTGCGCTTGGGAAAAATTGCTATGTTTGGGCGATGACGACGAGCGCGCATAGGCTGGCGTCGGGCCGAGGCTGGCAGGTGTCGGATGTCATCTGCACCGCCAGCGCCGCTGACAGGCCATTCGAGGAGGAGCATCGGGATTTCTGCGTTGCTGCCGTAACCAGCGGCACCTTCCGCTATCGTGCCCGCCAGGGCACGGCGATGCTGGCGCCGGGCGCGCTCCTGCTCGGCAATCCCGGCACATGCTACGAGTGCGGGCACGAGCATGGCGCCGGCGACCGCTGCCTCTCCTTCCATTTCGGACCGGCCTGCATGGAGCGGATCGTCGCCGACGTGCCGGGCGCCAAGACGTTCGATTTCAGCACGCCGCACCTGCCGCCCTTGCCGGCGCTGGTGCCGCTGCTCGCCGAAGCGGAGGCGGCGCGCGAGATGGCCGACACCGGCGCGTTCGAGGAACTCGCCCTGCGCATTGCCGGTGCCGCGGTAACAGCGGCTTGCAGCGCAACGGATCGGGGACGGACGCCGAGCCGCCGTGACCAGAAGCGTGTTGCCGAAGCGGTGCGGCGCATTGAAGTCGATGCCGACCGGCCGATCTCGCTTGCCGAACTCGCCGACGAGACCGCCACAAGCCCTTACCATTTCCTGCGCACCTTCCGGCACGTTGCCGGTATGACGCCCTACCAATTCCTGCTGAGAACGCGGCTGCACAGGGCAGCCGTGCGGCTGCGGACGTCAGATAACACAATTTCGGCGATCGCCTTTGCGGCGGGATTCAACGATCTATCAACCTTCAACCGCCGTTTCCGGCGGCTGATGGGCGAGGCGCCGGGTACTTATCGCGCCCGCCGGCGACGCCGGTGAACGGGTGCCACGGCCATATCGTCGCAATTGGTGTATCCTTTTGAATTTGCCGCTAAAAACCAGATTGGAAAACTGCCGCGATTGTTGGAGTTTCGGGCCGGCTTCCTATATAAGCACCAAGTGATTCCTGATTAGATTGTGATCCGATTTGACTGACCAAAAGACACCGCGCGGCGCCGACGGCGGCCCCACCGGCATCGAGCCGATATCCATCATCGAGGAGATGCAGCGCTCTTATCTCGATTACGCCATGAGCGTGATCGTCAGTCGCGCGCTGCCGGACGTGCGCGACGGCCTCAAGCCGGTGCATCGCCGCATCCTCTACGCCGCCTATGAGAGCGGCTATCACTGGAATCGTAAATATGTGAAATCGGCACGCCCGGTCGCCGACGTGATGGGTAAATACCATCCGCACGGCGACGCCTCTATCTACGACGCTTTGGTGCGCATGGCGCAGGACTGGTCGCTGCGCGTGCCGCTGATTGACGGGCAGGGCAATTTCGGCTCGATCGACGGCGATCCGCCCGCGGCGATGCGCTACACGGAATCGCGGCTGACCAAGGTCGCGCATGAGTTGCTGGAAGACATCGACAAGGACACCGTCGATTTCCAGGACACTTACGATGCGTCGGGCAGCGAACCGAAAGTCCTGCCGGCGCGCTTTCCGAACCTGCTGGTCAACGGCTCCGGCGGCATCGCCGTCGGCATGGCCACCAACATCCCGCCGCACAATCTGGGCGAGGTCTGCAACGGCGCCATTGCCCTCATCGACAATCCAGCGATCGACCTTCCGGCGCTGATGGAGATCATTCCGGGACCGGATTTCCCGACCGGCGGCATCGTGCTTGGCCGTTCCGGCATCTACAGCGCCTATTCGACCGGCCGCGGCTCCATCGTCATGCGCGGCCGCGTCAACGTCGAGGCGCGCGGCAACGACCGTGAATCGATCGTCATCACCGAGGTTCCCTATCAGGTGAACAAAGCGTCGATGATCGAGAAGATGGCCGAACTGGTGCGCGACAAGCGCATCGAGGGCATTTCCGACATTCGCGACGAGAGCGACCGCCAGGGTTACCGCGTCGTCATCGAACTGAAGCGCGACGCCGTCGCCGACGTCATCCTCAACCAGCTTTACCGCTTCACTCCGCTGCAGACGTCCTTCGGTGCCAATATGGTGGCGCTGAACGGCGGCAAGCCGGAATTGCTGACGCTGACCGATATGCTGAAGGCGTTCGTCGCCTTCCGCGAGGAGGTGATCAGCCGGCGCACGAAATTCCTGCTGCGCAAGGCGCGCGACCGCGCCCATGTGCTGGTCGGCCTTGCCATCGCTGTTGCCAATATCGATGAAGTCATCAAGCTGATCCGCAGCGCTCCGGACCCGCAGACGGCGCGCGAGCAGTTGATGGAGCGGCGCTGGCCTTCGGGCGACGTGGAATCGCTGATTCTTCTGATCGACGACCCGCGCCATCGCATCAACGAGGACGGTACCTACAATCTCTCCGAGGAGCAGGCGCGCGCCATCCTCGAACTGCGCCTGCAGCGCCTGACCGCGCTCGGCCGCGACGAGATCGCCGACGAGCTGAACACGATCGGCGACGAGATCAAGGACTACCTGGACATCCTGTCGTCCCGCGCCCGCGTCCAGCAGATCGTCAAGGACGAGCTCATCGCCGTGCGCGACGAGTTCGGCACGCCGCGCCGCACCGAGCTCGCCGAGGGCGGGGCGGACATGGAAGACGAGGACCTGATCCAGCGCGAGGACATGGTCGTCACGGTCAGCCATTCCGGCTATATCAAGCGCGTGCCGCTGTCGCTCTACCGGGCGCAGCGCCGCGGCGGCAAGGGCCGCTCCGGCATGTCGACCAAGGAAGAGGATTTCGTCACCCGGCTGTTCGTCGCCAACACGCACACGCCGGTGCTGTTCTTCTCTTCGCGTGGCATCGTCTACAAGGAAAAGGTCTGGCGCCTGCCGATCGGCAACCCGCAATCGCGCGGCAAGGCGCTGATCAATATGCTGCCGCTCGAACAGGGCGAGCGCATCACCACGATCATGCCGCTGCCGGAGGATGAGACGAGTTGGGGCGAGCTCGACGTCATGTTTGCCACCACGCGTGGCACCGTGCGTCGCAACAAGCTGTCGGACTTCGTCCAGGTCAACCGCAACGGCAAGATCGCCATGAAGCTGGACGAGGAAGGCGACGAGATCCTCGGCGTCGAGACCTGCACCGATAATGACGACGTGCTTTTGACGGCAAGTTCCGGCCAGTGCATCCGCTTCCCGGTCAGCGACGTACGCGTCTTCCAGAGCCGCAATTCGGTCGGCGTGCGCGGCATCGCCATGGCCGATGGCGACCGGGTGATCTCGATGGCGGTGATCGAGCACGTCGATGCGCCTCCGGCGGAGCGTGCCGCCTATCTCAAGCGGGTGCTGGCTGAACGCCGGCTCGCCGCCGACATCGCCGCCGGTGAGGAGGAAGAAATCCAGCTTACCAACGAAGAGGTCGGCGAAGAGGCGGAGCTTTCGGACGAGCGCTACGAATTCCTCAAGGCACACGAGCAGT
This sequence comes from Mesorhizobium sp. M0045, assembly GCF_040323385.1. Classification (NCBI taxonomy): domain Bacteria; kingdom Pseudomonadati; phylum Pseudomonadota; class Alphaproteobacteria; order Hyphomicrobiales; family Phyllobacteriaceae; genus Mesorhizobium; species Mesorhizobium sp. M0045. The sequence goes on along the minus strand of NZ_JAMYUY010000012.1, from coordinate 66,954 downwards.
TCGTGCTGACGGTGACGGAATATGGCTACGGCAAGCGTTCGTCGTCGTACGATTTCCGCCTGACCGGTCGCGGCGGCAAGGGTATCCGCGCCACCGACGTTTCGAAAACGGCCGAAATCGGCCGTCTGGTGGCGACCTTCCCGGTCGGCAATGATGATCAGATCATGCTGGTTTCGGATGGCGGCACCGTCATCCGCGTCCCGGTCAACGGCATTCGCTTCGCCAGCCGCGCCACCAAAGGCGTTACGATCTTTAATACCGCAGAGGGCGAGAAGGTCGTTTCGGTGGAGCGGATTTCGGAGCCGCAGGCGGACGAAGAGATCGAAGAGGGTGTCGAGGCTGAAAGCGGCGCTGCTACCGAAGGTGGGGAGCCTGACAACAACAACGTCGAGTGAGTTGCCACGACGCCGCCAGCCCGATAGGTCGGTCCGGTGTTGTCAACAAACACTCTAGAAATGCCGATAAGGCCTACGGATGCCGAAGCCTTCGAACTGCTTGGTATTGGCCTTGGCGCGGACGCGCTGTGCTTCCTGATGTAACCCGAATACGGTAGCGATCAGCATGGCGACGGTCATTGCGGTGGCAAGCATGTAGATCAGCATGTGCGTGTTCTCCTGCGCCTAACAACGATCAGGTGGGTGTTTGGTTTCATCTTTTGCAGCTGCAACTTAGTGAACACTGCGTGAAGCCGTTGTGAGCGGCACATTCATCTGTCGTTCACGTCGGCCAAAAGGTTCATGGGGCGGGCCTGTCGATCGGATTTGCCTTTAGGGGAGAGGCTCGCTAGAAGCACCTGCCATGACCGAACGCATCGCCCTTTATGCCGGCTCTTTCGACCCGCTGACCAACGGCCATCTCGACGTTCTGAAGGCATCGCTGGCCGTGGCGGATACAATCTTTGCGGCGATCGGCACCCATCCCGGCAAGAAGCCGTTGTTTTCCTTCGAGGAACGGGTTGGCCTGATCGAAACGGCCGCGAAGGCGGAATTCGGCAGCGACGGTGCGCGTATCAAAGTGGTCGCCTTCGACGGACTGGTCATCGATGCGGCCAGGAAGCATGGCGCCTCGATCATGATCCGCGGCCTGCGCGACGGCACCGATCTTGACTATGAGATGCAGATGGCCGGCATGAACGAGACCATGGCGCCGGAGCTGCAGACGGTGTTCCTGCCCGCCAGCCCCTCGGTGCGCACCATTACCGCCACACTTGTGCGCCAGATAGCTTCGATGGGAGGCGACATCCGCCCCTTCGTGCCGGCGGCCGTGGCCGGCGCGCTCGCCGCCAAATTCGCGAAATAAATGCATGTCACCCAAAAGTGGAACCCGGCTTTGGGTAACGACATGCATGAACGAAGATATTCGGAGAAAGATCCCATGCAGCTGAAAAAGCTTGCCTTCTTGCTTGCCGTGTTTGCCGGTCTTGTGACCGCATCCGTGTCGGCCTTTGCCGCTGATCCGGAAAACACCATGATCGTAACGCTGAAAGACGGCGAGGTGACCATCGCGCTGAGGCCCGACCTTGCGCCGAAACACGTCGCGCAGATCAAAAAGCTGGTGCGCCAGGGCGCCTACGACAACGTCGCCTTTCACCGCGTCATCGACGGCTTCATGGCGCAGACCGGCGACGTCAAGTTCGGCAACATGAAGAGCGGCTTCAATGCCGACGCTGTCGGCACCGGCGGCTCCGATCTTCCTGACCTGCCGGCCGAATTCTCCAGTACCGAGCACTACCAGCGCGGCGTGGTCGGCATGGCCCGCTCCGATGATCCGAATTCCGCCAATTCGCAATTCTTCATCATGTTCGCGCCGGCACCGCCGCTCGATGGCCAGTACACCATCGTTGGCAATGTCGTCAGCGGCATGGAGCTGGTGGACCACATCAAGAAAGGCGACGAGGCGCAGAACGGGACGGTGACCGATCCCGATCGCATGATCAAGGTGCGCATCGCCGCCGACGGCAAGTAAACCCAAGTTTCAAAAGGATATTTCTGACATGGCCGAAATCAAGGACCGCGAGAACGCGCTTATCATGGACACGACCAAGGGCAAGGTCGTCATCGAATTGTTTCCAGATCTGGCGCCCGGCCATGTCGGCCGTATCAAGGAGCTAGCACGCGAAGGCGCCTATGACGGCGTGGTCTTCCACCGCGTCATCGACGGCTTCATGGCGCAGACCGGCGACGTGAAGTTCGGCAATTCCAACAAGCCGTCTTTCGCGCCGTCGCGCGCCGGCACTGGCGGTTCCGACAAGCCCGATCTGAAGGCCGAGTTCTCCAACGCCAACCATGGCCGCGGCACCTGTTCGATGGCGCGCTCGCAAAACCCGAACTCGGCCAATTCGCAGTTCTTCATCTGCTTCGACGACGCCGCCTTCCTCAACCGCCAGTACACTGTATGGGGCCAGGTCATCGAAGGCATGGACAATGTCGACAAGATCAAGCGCGGCGAACCGGTGCAGGACCCCGACAAGATCGTATCGCTCAAGGTTGCGGCCGACGTAAAATGACCGGCCGGGCTGTCGCGGCCATCGCATTTGTGCTCGTCGCGGCGGCCACTCCGGCGCTGGCGACGGAATCGATCGTCTGCAGCGCCGACGGCGGCGCGGCATCGATTGATGTTTTGATGGGACACACGGCCGTCATTGCGCTGGCGCGTGTGTGGCTGGATGCCGGCGGCAAGACATGGACCACGGACGGACAGCCAGGCTCAACGAAAGTCATCGTTGGACAGGCATTCGAAGACGACGAGCGCATGCTGATCGATCTCACTGATGAGGGCCTCAGCTCGATCGTCGCCAAATTGCGGCTGGTCAAGGCCAGTGAGCAGTCCAGTTTCGCGATGGGCGGCACGCTGAGCATTGACGGTGTCGGTGCCTGGGCGGTGACCTGCCCGGAACCTTGAGGCGGGGTTTTCTTGCGCGTCGACCTTTTCGACTTCGATCTGCCGGAAGAACGCATCGCGCTTCGCCCAGCCGAGCCGCGCGACAGCGCCAGGATGCTGGTGGTCAGGCCGGGTGAGGGGCTCGAAGACCTGACGGTGCGCGACCTGCCGGCCCTGCTCAAGGCCGGTGATGTGCTGGTCTTCAACGACACCAAGGTCATTCCGGCACAATTGAAGGGCATCAGGCGGCGCGGCGAAGCAGCAGCGCAGGTCGAAGCCACGCTGCATATGCGGACGGCGCCCGACCGCTGGCTCGCCTTCATGCGTCCGGGCAAGCGCATTGCAGCCGGCGACCGCATCCATTTCGGTCATGATGCCAATTCCTGCTTTCTCGGCCAACTCGATGCAACCGTGATCGAGAAGGGGGAAGGCGGCGAGGTGCTGCTCAGCTTCGACCTGTCAGGGCCGTTCCTCGACGAAGCGCTGCACGCTGTCGGCCACATCCCGCTGCCGCCCTACATCGCCTCCAAGCGTGACGACGACGAACGCGACCGAAGCGATTACCAGACCATTTATGCCAGGGAGGAGGGCGCGGTCGCCGCGCCGACGGCAGGGCTGCATTTCACGCCGGAGCTGTTTGCGACGCTCGATGCCAAGGGCATAGAGCGCCGTTTCGTCACGCTGCATGTCGGCGCCGGTACGTTCCTGCCGGTGAAGGCGGACGACACCGCCGACCACAAGATGCACGCCGAGACCGGTTCGGTCAGCGCGGAAACCGCCGAGGCGCTGAATGCGGCGAAAGCAAAAGGAGGGCGCATTATCGGTGTCGGCACGACATCGCTGCGCTTGCTGGAGAGCGCGGCTGGCGAGGAGGGCAGGCTGGCCGCATGGTCAGGCCCGACCGACATCTTCATCACCCCCGGCTATCGCTTCAAGACCGCCGACATGCTGATGACCAATTTCCATCTGCCGCGTTCGACGCTGTTCATGCTGGTCTCGGCCTTCTGCGGTTTGCAGACGATGCGGGCGGCCTATGCGCATGCCATCGAGAATCGCTACAGGTTTTATTCCTATGGAGACGCAAGTCTTCTGTTCAGGGAGGATAGTAATGGACGATGACCTGGAAACCTTCGACCGCGAAGCATTGATCGGCGAGGTCAGGAAATTACGCGCCGGCATCCGCCAACACCGCGACGCCACCGGCCATGATCTGTGCTGGCATCATCCCGACCTGTGGTCGCTTTTGCCCGAAAAGACCGAGCCGGCGATTGCCGTGCCGCCGTGGCCGAAATTCATGCGCGGCTGCATCCGCTACCGTCAATCGCTCGATAAGCAAGCTCCGGACGCGCTGGTATTCGACAAGGAGTTCGATGGCTAGGGAATTCAATGACTGACGCATTCACCTTCAAGGTGCTGGCGACCGACGGCAGGGCGCGGCGTGGTGCAATCACCATGCCGCGCGGGGAAATCCGCACGCCTGCCTTCATGCCGGTCGGTACCGGCGGCACGGTGAAGGCCATGTATATGGATCAGGTGCGCGGCGTCGGCTCGGACATCATCCTTGGTAATACCTACCACCTGATGCTGAGACCTGGCGCCGAGCGCGTGGCGCGGCTCGGCGGCCTGCATGAGTTCGCCCGCTGGCCGCATCCGATCCTGACCGACAGCGGCGGCTTCCAGGTGATGTCGCTATCGAAGCTGAGGAAACTGACCGAGAACGGCGTGACCTTCCGTTCGCATATCGACGGCGGCGCCTTCGAGATGTCGCCGGAGCGTTCGATTGAGATCCAGGGGCTGCTCGATTCCGACATCCAGATGCAGCTCGACGAATGCACGGCTCTGCCGGCCAAGCAGAACGAGATCGAGCGTGCCATGGAGTTGTCGTTGCGCTGGGCCGAGCGTTGCAAGACGGCATTCGGCGAGCAGCCCGGCAAGGCGATGTTCGGCATTGTGCAAGGCGGCGACGTGCCGGATCTGCGGCTGCGCTCGGCGCAGGCGCTGAAGGCAATGGAGCTGAAGGGCTACGCGATCGGCGGGCTGGCTGTCGGCGAGCCGCAAGCGGTGATGCTGGAGATGCTCGACATCACTTGCCCGGAGCTGCCGGTTGAGCGGCCGCGCTACCTGATGGGCGTCGGCACCCCGGACGACATCTTGAAGTCGGTAGCGCGCGGCATCGACATGTTCGATTGCGTGATGCCGACGCGGGCAGGGCGCCACGGTCTTGCCTACACGCGGCGCGGCAAGGTCAATCTGCGCAACGCCCGCCATGCCGACGATCCGCGTCCGCTCGATGAGGAAAGCGACTGCCCGGCCGCACGCGACTATTCGCGCGCCTATCTGCACCATCTGGTGCGCTCGCAAGAGGCGCTTGGGGCGATGCTCCTGACCTGGAACAATCTGTCCTATTACCAGCAGCTGATGCGCGACATTCGTGAAGCGATCGAAGCTGGCAGGTTGGAAGCACGCTCAGCTGAGATTTCCGAAGGCTGGAGGCGGGGCGATCTCCCAGTGAGGTGATCGAAGGCTCAAGTGCTGAGCGACGTGGACGCGCGCAGGCTGCAGCCGGTGATCCGAAAGCTGCCGTCAGGCTGTAGTTCGAGCGTGTAGACCGCCTCGTAGTCCTTGCCATCCGGGCCGACGATCAGCACCTGCTGGATGATCGAGGTCGGGCTCGTCTCGCGAACCTTGCCGAAGGAGTAGGTCTGCGGCTGGCGCACCGGCGGATAGCCGTTGGTCACCATGTTCATGAAGGTATCGACGGTCGGAAAGATGCGCTTCACATTCGGTGCGGCAAAGCTGTAGGCCGTCATTCCGTCATTGGCGATGAAGGCCCTCAACTGACCATCGATGACCGTCTGTGCCGCTTTGACTTCGGCGTCGCCAGCAAAGGCCTGGGATGCGAAAATGAATGGAACGACTGCGAATGCGAAAAACGCGCGGCGCATGGCCTGTCTCCGTTGTCCCCGAGAAATCGCTGCCTGAAGGTACATGATACCATACGCTTTGCCATGCTTCAGGGTTTCAGCCGAGCGTAAACATTCGGCGTGGCAGTCCGTGTCCGAGCCGAAAAAGCATTGTCGAGGCGAGACAGCCTAAGCGATTGCCGATGCTTGAAAGCCGGGCGGCAGTCTGCCACAAGGGCCGCTCGATTAGAGCGTGCGATGTTGGACAGGACCAGGCAATGAAGGCATTTTTCGTGCAGATAAAGTGCGATCTGGGCAAGGCCTACGACGTTGCCAGCGCCCTGGCCGATGCCGAGATTGCTTCGGAAATCTACTCGACAGCCGGCAACTACGACCTGCTCGCCAAATTCTATGTCGACGACGAGGAAGACATCGGCCACTTCGTCAACGAGAAAGTGCAGATTCTCCCGGGCATCAAGGATACGTTTACGGTCGTCACCTTTCGCGCGTTTTGATCTCCATCCGACATTTGCCCGGACACCAGGCAAAGCCTGATCAAGGCCCTATTGGTGCTGCCTTAATTTTAGGCAACCGCGATATACTGATCGCCGGCGCCCGCCAAATCGCCGATTGCGCTTGATTTTCTCCAGCGAGGCCAGTGAAATGGCGTCACAGGGGAGTATGCGATTGGCAGCGTTCGACGAAATGCTTCCGGAAGTTTCCGGGCTGAGAAAACCGTATTCGGCTTACGATCGCTGGCTGAAGGAACAGGACCCGGCCAGACTTACCGAGAAGATGCAGGACGCCGAACGCGTCTTTCGCAAGACAGGCATCACGTTCGCCGTCTACGGCGAGCAGGAAGCATCGGAGCGCCTGATACCCTTCGATATCGTTCCGCGCATCATTTCGGGCAATGAATGGCGGCGGCTGACGCAAGGCATCGAGCAGCGCGTCCAGGCGCTGAACGCCTTTCTCGACGACATCTACCATCGCCAGGAGATCTTGCGCGCCGGCCGGGTGCCAAAGGAGTTGATCGCCAGGAACGAGGCGTTCCTGCCCGAGATGATCGGGGTGCGGCCGCCGGCCGGCGTCTATACCCACATCATCGGCGTCGACATCGTACGCATTAGCGAGAACGAGTTCTACGTACTGGAGGACAATGCGCGCACGCCGTCCGGCGTCTCCTACATGCTGGAGAACCGCGAGACGATGATGCAGCTGTTTCCCGAGTTGTTCCAGCAGATCAAGGTGCGGCCGGTGGAGAATTACCCGCAGCTCCTGCGCCAGTCGCTGGCGGCGGTACGGCCGCAAAGCACCAAGGGCACGCCGACGATTGCCGTGCTGACGCCGGGCAGCTTCAACTCAGCCTATTTCGAACATGCCTTCCTTGCCGACCAGATGGGCGTGCAGCTCGTCGAAGGGCAGGATCTGCGCGTCGTCGATGGCCATGTCGCGATGCGCACGACCGAGGGGTACAAGCAGATCGACGTGCTATACCGGCGTGTCGACGACTCGTTCCTCGATCCGCTGACCTTCCGCCCCGACTCGGCACTTGGCGTGCCGGGCATTATGGACGTCTACCGCGCCGGCAACATCACGATCGCCAATGCGCCGGGAACCGGCATCGCTGACGACAAGGCAATCTATTCGTACATGCCCGAGATCGTCGAATTCTACACCGGCCGCAAGGCGATGCTCGGCAACATCCCGACCTGGCGCTGCTCGGAGCCGGACAGCCTGAAATACGTGCTCGAGCACATTGATGAACTGGTCATCAAGGAGGTCCACGGGTCCGGCGGTTACGGCATGCTGGTCGGTCCGGCGGCGACCAAGAAGGAATGCGAGGATTTTTCCAAAAAGCTCGCGGCAAAACCATCGAACTACATTGCTCAGCCGACGCTGGCGCTGTCGACCTGTCCGATCCTGACGGACAAGGGGCTGGCGCCGCGTCATGTCGATCTGCGCCCCTATGTGCTGGTTTCCGACCGTATCCAGATCGTGCCCGGCGGGCTGACCCGAGTAGCGCTCAAGGAAGGCTCGCTGGTCGTCAATTCCTCGCAAGGCGGGGGCACGAAGGATACCTGGGTGTTGGATGATTAGGAAGGATACCTGGGTGTTGGATGATTAGAGTGGAAGTAGTGAATAGTGAATAGATAAGGATATGGGTCGTAATGTTGGTGAAATGCCCTGAAATGAAGCACGCGGCATCGTGGCTTAGGTTCTGGATAGTCACCATTCACCGTCCACCGTCCACCATTCGCCTCAGGGCCGCCTGACATGCTTCTCGGTCGCACCGCCAACGGGCTCTATTGGATGAACCGCTATATCGAGCGGGCGGAAAACATGGCGCGGCTGGTGGATGCTGGCTTGCGCATGGCGCTAACCCGTACTCAGAACGCTTCGGAGGAGTGGAATTCGGTGCTGCTTAGCGCCGGTTCGGACGCCAGCTTCACGCAGAAATATTCCGACTACACCGCCGCCAATGTCGCCGACTATCTGCTGCGCGACACATCGAACCCGTCGAGCACGATGTCGTCTATCGAAACGGCCCGTAACAATGCCCGCATGGTGCGTACCGCGTTGACGCGTGAAACCTGGGAAAGCATCAACGAAGCCTGGATGTCGCTGAAGCGGATGCTGGCCAAGCCGATCGACGAGCGCGACCTGCCCAACGCGCTCGATGCAATCAAACGCGAGACGGCGCTGATCCGCGGCTCGTTCTACGGCACGATGCTGCGCAACGAGATTTTCGATTTTTCGCAGCTCGGCACTTATGTCGAACGCGCCGACAACACTGCGCGCATCCTGGATGTGAAATACTACGTGCTGTTACCGTCGATTTCCTGGGTCGGCTCGACGCTCGACAACTACCAGTGGGAATCGATCCTGCGCTCGGTGTCGGCGCACCGCTCCTACCGCTGGGTTTATGACGCCGACTACAAGCCGAGCAACATCGCCGACTATCTGATCCTCAACGTCCGCATGCCGCGCTCGCTGACCTTTTGCTACCGCTTCCTGACAGAGCATCTCAAATTCCTGGGTGACGACTATGGTGAGCGCCACGCCTGCCATGCGACGGCTGCCAAGACCCAGGCCATGCTGGCGGCCGGCTCGATCAAGGATATTTTCGACGCCGGCCTGCATGAATTCCTGGCCAATTTCATCCGCAACAACACCAGACTCGGCGACGAGATCGCGCAGGATTACAGGTTCTATTGAGCATGACCCCAAAAAGCGGAGACCGGTTTTCGGAAAAGCTCATGCTCCAGGGACGAGTGCGATGCGGCTGAAGATCACCCACCGGACCGAATACCGCTACGATGCGCCGGTGCATTATTTGTTGCAGCGTTTGCGGCTGCTCCCGGTGAACGGGCGCACCCAGACGGTACTGTCCTGGGCGCTGAAGATCGAAGGCGCACGCGAGGAAGTGCGCTTCACCGACCATTTCGGCAATGATACCCGGCTGTTGAGCGTCGAGGGCGAGCGCGACGTCATCACCGTAGAAGCAGCCGGCGAAGTGGTGACGCGCGACACCGCCGGCGTCTGCGGGCCGCACCAGGGTTTCGTGCCGCTCTGGCTGTTCGGCCACGAAACGCCGCTGACGACGATCGGCAGCGGCATTCGCGAGCTTGCTGCCTCGGTCGGCAAGGGCACCGACATCGAAAGGCTGCACCGGTTGATGGCGATGATCGGCGAGCGCGTCGCTTATACGTCGGGCACCACCAACGCGACGACGCCGGCCGAAGAGGCCCTGGCGCTCAAGACCGGCGTTTGCCAGGACCACAGCCACATCTTCGTTGCGGCGGCGCGCGCCATGGATTTTCCGGCGCGCTATGTCAGTGGCTATCTGATGATGGATGCAGCGATCGAGCAGGCGGCAAGCCACGCCTGGGCCGAGGCGCATGTCTCGGGCCTCGGCTGGGTCGCCTTCGACGTCGCCAACGGCATTTCTCCCGACGAGCGTTATGTAAAGGTGGCGACTGGCCGCGATTATCGCGACGCCACACCGGTATCGGGAATTCGGCTGGGACAGGCGGAAGAACAGCTTGCCGTCACCGTCACCGTGGAGCAGTAATCTCCGCCAAGATTGTTGCCAAAGAGATTCGATGACCTATTGCGTCGGCCTGAAGATCGATCGCGGGCTCGTGTTCATGTCGGACACGCGCACCAACGCCGGCATGGATTCGATCTCGACCTTCAGGAAGATGCATGTCTGGGAAGAGCCGGGCGAGCGCGTCATCGTTTTGATGTCGGCCGGCAATCTGGCGACGACCCAGGCCGTGGTCAGCCTGCTCGACGAACGCACCAAGGCAGTGGCGGAGCGCCGTGCCACGCTGCTCGAAACGCCTTCCATGTACCAGACGGTGCGGCTGGTCGGAGACACTGTCAAGGAGGTCATCGCCAGTTCGTCGCCGGCGGGCGAAAAGGCGGATTCCTATTTCAACGCCTCCTTCATCCTCGGCGGTCAGATCAAGGGCAGCGCGCCGCGCCTGTTCATGATCTATCCGGAAGGCAATTTCATCGAATCCACCGACGATACGCCGTTCTTCCAGATCGGTGAGACCAAATACGGCAAGCCGATCATCATCCGCGCTTATGAAAGGACGATGAGTTTCGCCGAGACGGTGAAGTTGCTGCTTGTGTCGTTCGACTCGACGCTGAAGTCGAACCTGTCGGTCGGCCTGCCGCTCGACCTGCTGTTCTATGAAAAGGACACCTTCAAGGTCGGCCTCAAAAAGCGAATAACCCAGGATGATCAATACTATCGCACGATCTCGGATAGCTGGTCGAACGCGCTGAAGACTGCCTTTGCCAGCTTGCCTGATTTTCCCGAATGAAAACCTTCGTTTTTCGTGCTCTTTGATGGCGGCTCGACGAGGCGCTACGGAGGCGAAGATGAATAGCAACGAATTCCGCGAATGGTCGCTGCGAGCGGCCGAATGGGGCGCCGACTACAGAGACAGCCTTCGCGAAAGACCGGTGCGGCCGTTTGTCGAGCCGGGCGAAATCTTCAAAAGCATCGATGTCGCGCCGCCGGAAAACGGCGAAACGATGCAGGCAATCTTCGCCGATTTCGAGCAAAAGATTCTGCCGGGCATGACGCACTGGCAGCATCCGCGTTTCTTCGCCTATTTCCCGGCCAATGCGGCACCGGCCTCGGTCGTGGCCGAGTATCTGGTTTCCGCCATGGCCGCGCAATGCATGCTTTGGCAGACCTCGCCGGCGGCAACCGAACTCGAGACGCGTGTCGTCGACTGGATGCGACAGGCGCTTGGTCTGCCGGAGGGATTTTCCGGCGTCATGCAGGATTCGGCTTCGTCAGCGACGCTTGCCGCCGTGCTGACCATGCGCGAGCGCGCGCTCGACTGGCAAGGCAACAAGAACGGCTTGCAAGGCCAGCCGGTCGTGCGGGTCTATTCTTCCGGCCAAGTCCATACTTCTATCGACCGGGCGATCTGGGTGTCGGGCATCGGCGAGGCGAACCTCGTGCGCATTCCGGTCGCCGGGCGCTTCCGCGCCATGCAGACGGCGGCTCTGGAAGCCGCGATCGTCACCGACCGCGAAAACGGCATGCTGCCGGCGGGCATCATCGCCAGTGTCGGCGGCACAAGTACCGGCGGCACCGACGATGTGGCGGCTGTTGCCGCGGTGGCTAAGCGGCACGGGCTCTACCTGCATGTCGATGCCGCATGGGCTGGCTCCGCCATGATCTGCCCCGAGTTCCGGCATTTCTGGGCAGGCGCCGAACATGCGGATTCCATTGTCTTCAACCCGCATAAATGGCTGGGCGCACAGTTCGATTGCTCGATGCAGTTCATCCGTCAGCCGGAAGACCTCGTGCGCACGCTGGCGATCAAGCCCGAATTCCTGAAAACGCATGGCCGCGACGGAGTCATCAACTACTCCGAATGGTCGGTGCCGCTTGGCCGGAGGTTCCGCGCGCTGAAACTTTGGTTCCTGCTGCGTGCACATGGCTTGGAAAATCTGCGGACCATGGTCCGCAACCATGTCGCCTGGAGCGAGAGCCTCGCCGCAAGGCTGGCAAAGGAACCGGATTTCGAGATCGTCACGGAGCCGATGCTGTCGCTGTTCTCGTTCCGGCGTCTCGCGGCTGCGGGCACCGACTCTGACGAGCACAATTTGCGGTTGGTCAGCGCGATCAACGATGACGGCCGCATCTACCTGACGCAAACCCGGGTGGACGGGAAGGTGGCGATCCGCTTTCAGGTCGGGCAGTTCGAAACGACAGCGGCGGATGTCGATACTGCTTTCGAGGTCATTACTGAAATTGCGCGTGGCCTGGGTTGACCGGCATCATCGAGGTTGCGCCGGGGCTTTCTTGCAGCCACCTGATCTTCCTGTTCATGGCTTTCGTTTTCCGTTATAGACAAGTAAAACGAAAACGAGAGGTTGCTAGATGTATCTGTCGCCGCGTCATTCCGAAATCATCCAGATGGCCAAGGACCATGGCCGCGTACTGGTCGAGGAGTTGGCGACGCATTTCAACGTGACGCCGCAGACGATCCGCAAGGATCTCAACGATCTCTGCGACCAGCGGCTTTTGTCTCGCATTCATGGCGGGGCATTGTTCCCGTCCGGCATCGAGAACATGGAGTATGAGGCTCGGCGCAAGATCGCCGCCGAGGAGAAGGAGGCGATCGGCCGCGCAGCAGCCCGGCTGATCCCCGACAACGCGTCTCTTTTCATCAATATCGGAACAACGACGGAAGCTGTCAGCAAGTCGCTGCTCGATCACAGCGGCTTGATGGTCATCACCAATAACATCAATGTTGCCAACAGGATGCGCGTATATCCTTCGATCGAGGTGGTGATCGCCGGCGGTGTCGTACGCGGTTCCGACGGCGGTGTGGTCGGCGAGGCAGCGGTCGATTTCATCCGGCAGTTCAAGGTCGATTTTGCGGTGATCGGCGCCTCGGCCATCGATCATGACGGCGCACTGCTCGACTTTGATTTTCGCGAGGTGAAGGTCGCTCAGGCGATCATCGCCAACGCGCGGCATGTGATCCTCGTGTCGGACCAGACCAAATTCGAGCGCACCGCGCCCGTCCGCATCGGCCATCTGTCGCAGGTAAACACCTTTATCACCGATCGTTGCGACATCCCATCGGTGCGTAGGATCTGCCAGGAGGCAGAAGTTCAGCTGATCGAAACGTCGCTCTCCTAGAGATGCCGTTGCGGCATCTGTCGCCAATGATATTTCGTTTGACATTCGTTATCATTTCGAAATAATCCCCGTACGGTTTCGCAAGAACCCAAAAATGCCGCAATGCGAAATCGAGGGAGGACTCTTTGGGCGCATCACCGATCCATGACATTTTCGTCATCGGTGGCGGCATCAATGGCTGCGGCATCGCCCGCGATGCCGTTGGGCGGGGGTTTTCGGTATTTCTTGCCGAGATGAACGATCTGGCCAGCGGAACCTCTTCCGGTTCGACCAAACTGATCCATGGCGGCTTGCGCTATCTCGAATTCTACGAGTTTCGCCTGGTGCGCGAAGCGCTGATGGAACGCGAGGTCCTGTGGAGGAACGCGCCGCATATCATCTGGCCGATGCGCTTCGTGCTGCCATACGCCAAGGGGCTGCGTCCGGCCTGGCTGATCCGGCTCGGGCTTTTCCTCTACGACCATATTGGCGGGCGCAAATTGCTGCCGCCGACGAAAACGCTGGACATGGCCAAGGATCCCGCCGGCAAACCGCTGAAGCCGCTGTTTCGAAAGGCGTTCGAATATTCGGACGGTTGGGTCAACGATGCCCGGCTGGTTGTGTTGAACGCCCGCGACGCTGCCGAGCGCGGCGCAACCATTCGAACCCGAACAAAGGTCGTCAGCGCACGCCGCGAAGGCAATCTCTGGACGGTCAGGCTTGAAAACGTGCGGACCGGCGATACCGAGGAGGTCAAGGCGCGGCTGCTGGTCAATGCCGCCGGCCCGTGGGTCGATCAGGTGCTGTCGGCCACCGTCGGCTTGAACGACGTGCACAATGTCCGCCTCGTACAAGGCAGCCACATCGTCGTGGGCAAGAAATTCGACGACCCACGCGCCTATTTCTTTCAGAACAAGGACGGGCGCATCATTTTCGCCATCCCCTATGAAGACGAGTTCACGCTCATCGGCACCACCGACCGGGACTATCCCGGCGATCCGCACGACGTCAGGATCAGTGATGCCGAGATCGACTATCTCTGCGCTGCGGCAAGCGAATATTTCGCGCAGCCGGTCAAGCCGTCGGATATCGTCTGGACCTATTCCGCGGTGCGCCCGCTCTACGACGATGGCGCCTCAAAGGCGCAGGAAGCCACCCGCGACTATGTGCTGAAGGCCGATGGAGGCGAGGGTGCCGCCCCGATCGTCAATGCCTTTGGCGGCAAGATCACCACCTACCGCCGATTGTCGGAATCGATGCTGGAGAAGATCGAGGGTTTTCTCGGCAAGCGCGGCAAGCCATGGACGGCAAACGCGCCGCTGCCCGGCGGTGACTTTCCCGTTACCGGCTTCGATGCCGAAGTGGCGAAACTGAAAACGGCGTACCCGTTCCTCGACGCGCGGCTGGCCCGCCGGTTGACCCGGCTCTACGGCACCCGCGCAAGGAAGCTGCTGGGCCTCGCCAAATCGAACGTCGATCTTGGCCGCAACTTCGGCGCCGATCTCTACGAAGCCGAGGTGCGCTACCTCGCCGAAAACGAATGGGCGATGACTGCCGAGGATGTATTGTGGCGCCGGACCAAGCGCGGCCTGCGTCTCAGCCGTGAGCAGGCGGCAGTGCTCGACGAGTTCATGCGCGGAATAAGCCGGCAGCACGTAGCGGCTGCCGAATAGGGACGGCCGACTGATGCAGAAAGCCTGGGAGGAGGCATCATGCTTGAACTGAGAAACGTGACGAAGACGGTGGGTGCGGCGGACCATATCCGCGATGTCTCGCTGACGCTTCAGCACGGCTCGCTCAACGTCCTGCTCGGGCCGACGCTCTCCGGCAAGACCAGCCTGATGCGGCTGATGGCGGGCCTCGACGTGCCGACCTCGGGCTCGGTCTGGTTCGATGGCAAGGATGTCACCGGCATGCCGGTGCAAAAGCGCAACGTCGCCATGGTCTACCAGCAATTCATCAATTATCCGGCGATGACGGTCTACGAAAACATCGCCTCACCGCTGCGGGTAGCCGGCACAGATCAGGCAACGATCGACAGGGAGGTGCGCAATGCGGCCGCCCTTCTCAAACTCACGCCCTATCTCGACCGGACGCCTCTCAGTCTGTCGGGCGGCCAGCAGCAGCGCACCGCGCTGGCCCGCGCCATCGTCAAGAATGCCAGCCTCGTGCTGCTCGACGAGCCGCTCGCCAATCTCGACTACAAGCTGCGTGAAGAATTACGCGCGGAACTGCCGAAAGTCTTCGCGGCCGCCGGCACAATCTTTGTTTATGCCACGACCGAGCCGCACGAGGCCTTGCTGCTCGGCGGCAACACGGCAACGCTTTCCGAGGGCAGCATCACCCAGTTCGGGCCGACCATCGAAGTGTTCCGCAAACCGGTCGATCTGGTGACGGCGAGAACCTTCGCCGATCCGCCGCTCAACACCATTGTGCTTGCCAAGAAGGGCCTGGATTTCCTGCTCGAGGGCGGTGTGAAATTGCCGGTGCCGGCCGAACTCTTCGGCATTGCCGATGCGATCTATACGATCGGCTTCCAGCCGCATCATCTTTCCCTCGATCGGCCCAACGCCGCCGCAGTGCCGGTGCGCGCAAAGGTGACGATCACTGAGATCACCGGATCGGAAAGCTTCATCCATCTCGATTTTGCCGATGCGCGCTGGGTCATGCTGACCCACGGCATTCGCGACTTCGAGCCGGACGAGGAGGTCGAGGTGTTTATCGACCCGCGCCACATCATGGTCTTCGACGAGCACGGCCGCGCCGTGGCCGCGCCGAAGCTGGCGGCTTAGGAGGAAGCGATGGCGCGCATCGATGTCAATCATATCCGCCACTCCTATCTGCAGAACCCGCGCACGGATGCCGATTTCGCGTTGAAGGAAGTGCACCACACCTTCGAGGATGGCGGCGCTTATGCGCTGCTCGGCCCGTCCGGCTGCGGCAAGACTACGCTGCTCAACATCATTTCGGGATTGCTGCATCCCTCACACGGCCAGTTGCTGTTCAACGGCAGGAACGTGACCAATCTGTCGACCCAAGAGCGCAACATCGCCCAGGTCTTCCAGTTCCCGGTGATCTACGACACGATGACGGTCTACGACAATCTGGCGTTCCCGCTGCGCAATCGCGGCGTGCCGGAGGCTGACGTCGACCGTAAGGTGCGCGAAACGCTGGAGATGACCGGGCTGGCCGATATGGCCAAACGAAAGGCGCGCGGACTGACCGCTGACCAGAAGCAGAAAATTTCGCTCGGACGCGGGCTGGTGCGCTCCGACGTAAATGCCATCCTGTTCGACGAGCCTTTGACCGTCATCGACCCGCATATGAAATGGATGCTGCGCTCCCAGTTGAAGCAGCTTCACCGCCGCTTCGGCTACACCATGGTCTATGTCACGCACGACCAGACCGAGGCCTTGACCTTCGCCGACAGGGTGGTCGTCATGTATGACGGCGAAATCGTACAGATCGGCACACCGGCAGAGCTGTTCGAGCGCCCGCGCCACACCTTTGTCGGCTATTTCATCGGCTCGCCCGGCATGAACGTCATGCCGGTGGCGATCGACGGCAAGACTGCGCGGCTGGGCTCGCAGCAGATCGAACTGCCGGGCGTGCCTAAGGCCGGTGGCGGCGCCATCGAGCTCGGCATCCGTCCCGAATATGTGCGCCTGGGCAGCCAGGGCATGGCCGTCCGGATCAGCAAGGTCGAGGACGTCGGCCGCCACAAGGTGGTCCGTGCCAATCTCGAAGGGCGCGAGATCGCCGCCGTCATCGGCGAGGACGAGACGGTTCCGGCTGATCCGAAGGTGCGGTTCGACCCAGCCGGTATCAACATCTATGCCGATTCCTGGCGCGTCGAGATGGGGGCCTGAAGTGGAAAAGACCTGGAACAATAGAGCCTGGTTCCTGGTGCTGCCGGTGCTGCTGCTGGTGGCGTTCTCGGCGGTCATACCACTGATGACGGTCGTCAATTATTCGGTGCAGGACACTTTCGGCAATAACGTCTTCTTCTGGGCCGGCACGGAATGGTTCGAGGAACTGCTTTCCTCGAGCCGCTTCTGGCAGGCGATGATCCGCAACCTTGTCTTCTCCTTTATCATCCTGGCGATCGAAGTGCCGCTCGGCATCTTCATTGCGCTCAATATGCCGAAGAAGGGTTGGGGCGTGCCTGTGTGCCTTGTTTTGATGGCGTTGCCGCTGCTGATCCCGTGGAACGTCGTCGGCACCATCTGGCAGGTGTTCGGGCGCAACGACATTGGCCTGCTCGGCTATTACGTCAACGCGCTCGGCATCGACTATAATTATGTGCAAGACCCATATGACGCCTGGGTCACGGTCATCATCATGGACGTCTGGCATTGGACAAGCCTCGTCGTCCTGCTCTGCTATGCCGGCCTGGTCTCGATCCCGGATGCCTTTTATCAGGCAGCCAAGATCGACGGTGCCTCGCGCTGGGCGGTGTTCCGCTACATCCAGCTGCCGAAGATGAACCGCGTGCTGCTGATCGCCGTGCTGCTGCGCTTCATGGATAGCTTCATGATCTACACGGAGCCGTTCGTGGTCACTGGTGGCGGCCCCGGCAACTCGACGACCTTTCTTTCGATTGATCTCGTCAAGACCGCGCTCGGCCAGTTCGACCTCGGCCCGGCGGCGGCGATGTCGCTGGTCTACTTCCTTATCGTCCTGCTGTTGTCGTGGGTGTTCTACACCGTGATGACCAATTACGACGCGGAGCGTTGAGATGAGCCGCACCGAAGAGAGAGCCGATAGGGTGAGCGAGACGACAGCTTCGGAAGGGCTCGCCAGCACGCTGCGACAGGACGAGATCGCACGGCTGATGCGCCGTCGCGGCGAGGAGTCGCGCTGGTGGTGGATCGTGCCGACGCTCTACATCGTCGTTCTGCTTTTGCCGATCTACTGGCTCATCAATATGAGCTTCAAGACCAATGGCGAGATCGTCTCGTCTCTGACTCTCTACCCGCACGCGCCGACATTGGCGAATTACCGCACCATCTTCACCGACGCGTCCTGGTATTCGGGCTACATCAACTCGATCACCTATGTGGTTATGAACATGGTGATTTCGGTGGCTGCGGCACTGCCTGCTGCCTATGCTTTTTCGCGCTATCGCTTCCTCGGCGACAAGCATCTGTTCTTCTGGCTGCTGACCAACCGCATGGCGCCGCCGGCGGTGTTCGCGCTGCCATTCTTCCAGCTTTATTCGGCCTTCGGCCTTATCGACACCCATATCGCCGTGGCTCTGGCGCATTGCCTGTTCAACGTGCCGCTGGCGGTGTGGATCCTCGAAGGCTTCATGTCGGGCGTGCCCAAGGAGATCGACGAGACCGCCTATATCGACGGCTATTCGTTCCCGCGCTTCTTCATCAAGATCTTCATGCCGCTGATTGCGAGCGGCATCGGCGTGGCGTGCTTCTTCTGCTTCATGTTCTCGTGGGTGGAGCTCTTGATCGCCCGCACGCTGACGACCACGGACGCCAAGCCGATCGCCGCGACCATGACCCGCACCGTTTCGGCCGCCGGTATGGATTGGGGGTTGCTTGCCGCCGCCGGCGTGCTGACGCTGATTCCCGGCGCGCTCGTCATCTGGTTTGTGCGCAACTACATCGCCAAGGGCTTTGCCCTGGGGAGGGTATGATGGAGCAGGTCGACAGAAGCCCATGGTGGTGGGCCGTGCTGTTTCTTGCCCTGGTCGTCGTGGCCTGGGTGGCACTTCAAATCGATTTCGTGGCAATAACGGTAGGCTTCAGCGATCCGGCCAATATCCGCCTGTGGGGATTTAACCTCTCGTCCAACCTCGATTTTTCGTGGATGGCCTGGACGTGGCCGACCGCGGCCTTCTTTGGAACCATCTTTCTGCTGCTTTGCGGCATGGCGGTGTGGGAATACGTCTCGCCGGGCGGCAATCCGCGCGTCGGCGTGCTGCGCTTCGAAACGACGCGCGGCGACCGCCTGTTCCTGTCGCTGCTGGGCAGCGCCTTTATCCATCTCGCTTGGCTGGGTCTAGTCGGACCCAATCTGTGGTGGGCTCTCGCTCTCTCCGTGGTCTACGCCGTCGGTGTGTTCCGCTACGTATAGAGGGGGAAACTGTTGGAACGGCGGCGTGCCGGCCGCCGATCCAGATCGCGCTTTGAACTTTAACAGTGGAGGAAATACATGCGACGGCAATTCTTGACATCAACAACTGCGCTTGTCCTGTTGCTAGGGGCCAGCAATGCCTATGCCGGAATGGACGAGGCCAAGGCCTTCCTGGACAAGGAAATCGGCGACCTCTCGACGCTCGACCGCGCCGGCCAGGAAGCCGAAATGCAATGGTTCATCGATGCCGCGAAACCTTTCGCCGGCATGGATATCAAGGTGGTCTCCGAAACCATCGCCACGCATCAGTATGAATCGCAGGTGCTTGCGCCGGCCTTTACGGCCATCACCGGCATCAAGGTCACGCATGACGTCATCCAGGAAGGCGACGTCGTCGAGAAGATCCAGACCCAGATGCAGACCGGCCAGAACCTCTATGACGGCTGGGTCAACGATTCCGATCTGATCGGCACGCACTGGCGCTACCAGCAGGTGCGCAACCTGACCGACTGGATGGCAGGCGACGGCAAGGATGTCACCAACCCGAATCTCGACCTGAAGGATTTCATCGGCACCTCGTTCACCACCGCGCCCGACAAGAAGCTCTACCAGCTTCCCGACCAGCAGTTCGCGAACCTCTACTGGTTCCGTTACGACTGGTTCAATGACGAGAAGAACAAGGCGGACTTCAAGGCTAAATACGGCTACGACCTCGGCGTGCCGGTCAATTGGTCGGCCTATGAGGACATCGCCGAGTTCTTCACCGGCCGCGAGATCGACGGCAAGAAGGTCTACGGCCATATGGACTATGGCAAGAAGGACCCGTCGCTCGGCTGGCGGTTCACCGACGCATGGCTGTCGATGGCTGGCAATGGCGACAAGGGCATTCCGAACGGTCTGCCCGTCGACGAATGGGGCATCAAGGTCGACGAGAATTCGCGACCGGTCGGTTCCTGCACGGCGCGCGGCGGCGACACCAATGGTCCGGCTTCTGTCTATGCCATCCAGAAGTACCTCGATTGGCTGAAGGCCTATGCACCGGCGGAAGCCCAGGGCATGACCTTCTCTGAGTCAGGGCCGGTGCCGGCGCAGGGCGCGGTTGCCCAGCAGATCTTCTGGTATACCGCGTTCACCGCCAGCATGGTCGACGCCAGCGCCAAGGCGGTGCTGAACGACGACGGCACGCCGAAGTGGCGCATGGCGCCGTCGCCGCATGGCGTCTACTGGAAGGACGGCATGAAGCTTGGCTATCAGGACGTCGGTTCCTGGACGCTGATGAAGTCGACGCCGACCGACCGCGCCAAGGCCGCCTGGCTCTACGCGCAGTTCGTCACCTCGAAGACGGTCGACGTGAAGAAGAGCCATGTCGGCCTGACCTTCATCCGCGAGAGCACGATCCACGACAAGAGCTTCACCGAGCGTGCGCCGAAGCTCGGCGGCTTGATCGAGTTCTACCGCTCGCCGGCACGCGTCCAATGGTCGCCGACCGGCACCAACGTGCCGGATTATCCGAAGCTGGCACAACTTTGGTGGCAGGCTATCGGCGACGCTTCATCGGGCGCCAAGAGCGCGCAGGAAGCGATGGACTCGCTCTGCGCCGAGCAGGAAAAAGTGATGAGCCGCATCGAGAAGTCGGGCGTCCAGGGCGATATCGGCCCGAAGATGGCCGAAGAGCATGACCTCGCCTATTGGAACGCCGACGCGGTCAAGAAGGGCAATCTCGCTCCTCAGCTCAAGATCGAGAACGAGAAGGAAAAACCGGTCACCATCAACTATGACGAGCTGGTGAAGAGCTGGCAGCAATAGGGCTGTTTGATGCGGGCGTTCGCGCCCGCATCGCCATACGCAGGGGAGGCGGCATGTTGCCGTCTCCCCTGTTTGCGTGAACGGCTCCGCGCTATCTGGCGCCGAGACATCGCAGCACCTTGAATTCGCTTCGACGGGAGAGAGAATGACCGGATACATCCTTGCAATCGACCAGGGAACGACATCGAGCCGGGCGATCCTGTTCGACGACAAGATGAAGGTCGTCGGCAGCGGGCAAAAGGAATTCACCCAGTATTATCCGGCCTCCGGCTGGGTCGAGCATGATCCCGAGGAAATCTGGTCAAGCGTCGTGGAAACGGTGAGGGCCGCGCTGAAGACAGCCGGCCGCAACGCAGCGGACGTCGCCGCGATCGGCATCACCAACCAGCGCGAAACCGTCGTCATCTGGGACAAGGAGACCGGCGAGCCGATTCACAACGCGATTGTCTGGCAGGACCGCCGCACCGCGCCGCTATGCCAGAAACTGAAGAAGCTGGGGCTGGAGAAGAAATTCACGAAAAAGACCGGCCTGCTGCTCGATCCCTATTTCTCCGGCACCAAGATCGCCTGGATGCTGGACAAGGTGAAGGGCGCCAGAAAACGCGCCGAGAAGGGCGAACTGCTGGCCGGCACCATCGACAGCTTCCTGATTTGGCGCCTGACTGGCGGCAAGGTCCACGCCACTGACGCCACCAATGCCTCGCGCACGCTGGTCTACAACATCGAACAAAACGCCTGGGATGACGAGTTGCTGGCCATTCTTGGTATACCTGCAAGAATGATGCCGCAGGTGAAAGACTGTGCCGATGATTTTGGAATCACCGACAAAAGTCTGTTCGGCACAGAGATCAGAATCCTCGGTGTGGCCGGCGACCAGCATGCGGCGGCGATCGGCCAGGCCTGTTTCGAGCCAGGCATGATGAAATCGACCTACGGCACCGGTTGCTTCGCGCTGCTCAACACCGGCAGCGATCTGGTGCGTTCGAAGAACCGGCTTTTGACCACCATCGCCTACAGGCTGAGCGGCAAGACCACCTATGCACTGGAGGGCTCGATCTTTATCGCCGGCGCCGCCGTGCAGTGGCTGCGGGACGGCATCAAGGTGATCGGCAAGGCCGAGCAGAGCGGCAAATTGGCGGCGGAGGCCGATCCGACGCAGAACGTCTATCTGGTGCCGGCTTTCGTCGGGCTCGGCGCACCGCACTGGGATGCCGAGGCGCGGGGCGCCATCTTCGGGCTGACCCGCAATTCGGGGCCGGCGGAATTTGCCCGCGCGGCGCTGGAATCCGTTGCGTTCCAAACGCGCGATCTGCTCGACGCTATGCGCAAGGACTGGAAGGGCGCTTCGGCCAAGACCGTGCTCAGGGTCGATGGCGGCATGGTGGCGTCGGACTGGACCATGCAGCGGCTGGCCGACATTCTCGATGCGCCGGTCGACCGGCCGACAATTCTCGAGACGACCGCGCTTGGCGCGGCATGGCTGGCCGGCTCGAAGGCGGGTGCCTGGCCGAAGGCGCGGGAATTCGCCAGGAGTTGGGCGCTCGAGCGCCGGTTCAAGCCGGAGATGGATGCTTCGACACGTGCCGCCAAGCTGGCCGGCTGGCGCCACGCTGTGCGCAGGACGCTAAGTGCGCCATAAGCAGGGATGGCACCGATTCGCACTCATGAGAAACCCGCGCCGTTGCGGGCGCGGGCTTACAGTCTCTAATCACGACTCAGTAAGGCGACCGGCACTGCCGGCGCGGGCCGTAATTGGGCTGGTACGTGTTGTCAGACGCACGATAGCTCCGGTAATGGTCATAGCACCACTGCACGTGTGCATCGCCACGATAGACACGATTCTGGTTGTTGATGATAGCGCCGGTAATCAGCGCACCGGTGGCGAAAGCGGCCAGCGGGAACCAGTAGTCGCCATGGCGGCGATAGCCGCGACGATATTCGCGATAGCCGCGATGGCCACGCCAATACATGCCGTCGTCACGCGCAAAACTGCGCCGGGAGAAATCGCGACGCGAGAAATCGCGATTGAAATTCCGGTGCCTCCGCCACGGCTCGTACTGGACGGTCTGGACATTCGAGGTGAGCCCTTGGGCAGGGGGCGCATAGCTGGGCTGAGCGTTGACTGGCACGATCTCCGCGGCAGCGAATGAGATCGAAAGGGTGGTCGCCAGCAGGCCCGACATGATCCTATTCATGATCTTCTCCTTGAAACGCGTGTCCCTTGTCGCGGAAAAACGGGCAGGCTGCGCAAATTGTTCCGCTAAGAATCCCAAGTTGCTGATCTGCAAAGGTTCTCTCGATTCGCTGCTTGCGCTTGTCCCGCCAAGCGCGAGCTTCGGCCCTTGCGCGAGACGGAGGCAATTCCGTCAACGCCGAAGCGCACCGCACGGCATGATGACGCGGCAGGAAGGTCCGGTCTGGGAGCCGTCTTTTTCCGGTTGACCGGCAGAGGCACTCTCCCTATGTTCCGCGCAATTTCGAGGGCGGCCTTTCTGAGCCCGCGGGAGCGCGTAGCTCAGCCGGTAGAGCAACTGACTTTTAATCAGTAGGTCATGGGTTCGAATCCCATCGCGCTCACCAAATAAGCCAACAAAATCAATAAATTACGTAGCTGTTTCTACTGATAACCTCGTGCTGGTCGCCATCAGGGTTCCGGTGGGGGTTCCGCAGGGCAGTCGCACAAATGCCGCCGCGACGAAGGGGCGGCACTGCGAAGCTGATCGATTCAGGCTTCTGTGGTTTCGATCCTGCAAACGAAGCCGAAGTCAAAATCATCCGCGAGGCTGTACCAGACCGGCTTCATGCCCTTGCCGAGAGGTGTTCCTCGAGCGCATCCATGTACTCCCGGCAAGAAGATTTCATACGTTCCATTGGAGTGTTGCGGAGTCCGAAGCCTGGACGGTAGCCACGGCGATGGTCGTGGCAGCTAGACCGTTCATTATCGAACGGCGTGTAAATTCAGACGCAAATGTGATATTAGCTGAATTGCTCATGTGAAGGCACTCCAGTGCCTTTGCGAGAGAAGTAGTGGACGGGTGTTACAGCACCGTCCACTACGGCTAGCCATGTTCGTTGCCATTGGCAATAGAGTATGGCCAAAAACTGTTCGCTTTAGACAATACTATTTCGAAGCTTTATTTCATTTTCATTTAATATCTCTAGAATTGCTGCGGTTTGCGGAATTTATCGTATGTGACATGCATTTCGCAGATCGTTGATTTCCATCATCGTGAGAGGGCTTGACATGTCTGAATCTTGGGGCGCGCCTGATAAAGATGGGTGGCAACGAAGCGGTATCGAGTTTGCTTTCTATCACAGCCTGGTCGACGAGGACCCTGCCCATGCCGCGCCGGCGCTAGAGGCTTTAGGAAGGGTTGCCGCTGCATGGTCTCGAATGGAGCATCACTTAGATGCGCTCATCATTCAAGTTAACAAGCCGGACCATTCTGAAGTGCTATTCGAAACGCACCCTGTTTCCTTCTCGAAAAAGATCGACTTGCTAAAAAAGTGGTTCAACAAGTACCCGCCCTTGCGCGGATACAAGACCGATATGCGCGAACTGACCTCCCGGCTGAAAATTCTCGCCAACCATGACGGAAAAGAGATTGCGCTTAGCCGCAACATCTTGCTGCACGCCATCCCTGCATCCTTCAACGCGGACAAAGGGGAGATCGTCCTTCACCACATGAAAATGCTGCCAGATGGCAATATTCGATCGCGCCACATAACGGTCAGCCTGACAAATCTGGCGGCATTCTTCGATATGGTACAGCTATCAAACGTCTTCCTTGGGACCATCACCCAAGAAATGTTCACGCTGGAGGGCTACGAGAAAATTCGAAAGCGGTAGTCCGGAGCGACCCCCCTTGATCCGACCAGCCAGCAGCATGAGAATGGCGAATCGAAAATTGCCAACGCGCGACCCCCCCACGCCCCAGATTGAAGAATACGTTCGCTTCCAGACTGCTAAAGAAGCGCTCCAGGACGCAGAAGCTCTGAAGGCTGCAGGTCACCTGGAGAAGGCATTCGACATGCTGTGTCGCGCCTTAGAGAAAGTCATCACAGACACTGACGACGATCTCGAGGAACTCGAAAACAGGTATCACGATCTGGATGGCCGCGTCGGCTGACCTGCCCTAAAAAAGCGGGAGGCGCGAATGGCGATCGAACCGCGCGGGCGGCACAAGCTCGAATGGCAAGATATGTCGAACTACGTCGTGCACTTCACCAAAACGACACCCGCGGAAGCTTGCGCTGCCGATAACGTGGTAGCGATGTTGCGGGCCGGGAAAATCGAGGCTCGAAACAGGTACGGCCTCGCTTACTTTGACGCCCGAGCTCCCGCCGTGGTTTGCTTGACCGAAACGGGACGCTTGGTGGGACTCTGATGGCCGAAGGTGAATTCCACGTCGTGGCGCGTTGCCCAGTCTGCGGGATCCCGGCGCAGGCCTGGCTTGACGAAGTGCCCACTGCGGACCTCTCCGCCGAGTCTGCATCGGATGCGATAGCAACTTCAGATATCGAGATAGAATGTGAGACTTGCGGGAACGTGTTTCCGGTCACGATCACGGCTCATTTAACTGGATGGGAAGCTCATCTCACCGACGATCCCAAGACGAAAGCCGAATTCGAACAGTTGGACTATTCGTATGACCAATGGCTCGAGGACATGGAGCCGGAGCCTCATCCTCGTGTCATATTCAACCAAGCAATTGGCGAGTGGCTAGGTCTGCTACACGCAGTTGGCGACAAGAGGTCGGGCGCAGCCGGCATCAATAGAATGCTGCTTGTCCAACTGTTCTCGATTATCGAAGCCTACCTGTCCGATGCCGTGATCAAGCTTGCATTCGAAGATCGTGTTGTCGCCAAAGCGATGGTGGAGTGGCACCCCGACTTGAAAGTAGAGCAAGTATCGCTGATGACGGTGGCGTCACAGCCGAATTTGGTGCGCGACGTCGTTGTCGCCCAGCTCCGGAAAAAGACCCAGTTCCACCGGTTCGAATTCCTGAATGGTATGCTGCGTGCAGCTATTGGCCATCATCTTCTGCCAAACGACAAAGTTAAACGAGACCTGATTCTACAATCCGTCCAAGGGCGCCACCACTGCGTGCATCGAAATGGTCGCGATCTTGACGGCAAGATTTTGGATAGCGTGACTGTAGACTACCTAAGTCGTTTGGCCCGGTGTTTTATGGAGACAGTCGAAAGGCTTGCAACGGCAATCAATGAGATCGAAGCCAAGCGACCACCACCGCTTTCAGAGGACCTGCTTACTATCCAATGGTGATACTTGCCTAGCGAGCATCAGCCTGTCCGTTTTTCGACTGTGCAAACCCTTGGATGCGCGCAGTGCGTTGGCTGTGATGGTGTTTGCAGAGCGATCTGAGGTTCGACCAGACAAGTCGCCGGCCGGATGCTTGCCCTCAGAAATGGCCGTCATGGTCGCAGCGCCTTCGCACGGGCCTTCTCCAAACCAACCGCGGGGAACTTGCCAAGCGTTTACGCGTCGCTTCGTGGCATCGCTCGAGCGGGTGTATACGACCGTCCAGGCCTTCACTCCTGTAGGCCCCTAGCCGCAATCCAAAACCTGGAGAACTGTCCCTAATTACTGTCTCACCCAAGGGGTGCAGGCCAATGGGTGACAGCCTCGTGCCCAACGCATGCAGTGGCGTTAGCCGCCCGCGCCATCGTCCATCATCGTGCCGGTGAGCGCCTCATAGGCTCTGCTGCACACCTGAGAACCCGGACAATCCTTCACGATAAGCACTGGCGCCACGGTAAGAACCGCGGCGGCAAGGATTTGCAGGAAAAGACCGACGGCGCTTACCTTCCTGCCGAACGCGCCGGCCAGAAAAAAGTAGAGACCCTGGGCCATGCAGGCTGCCGTCAGAATGCCCAGAAACGTGCTGGTCGCTCTTGCAAAGGGCGTTATGTAGCCGTCGGGAAAACCCGACATGCCGAGATCCATCGACCATTGCAGCGCCAGCATGACGCTCAGAGCTGACCAGACAAGGGCCGTCATACGAGTGAACAGCGTCTGCTTTGGTTTGTTGCTCGGATCGGCCATCGGATCACGTCGGAATTGCTTGCCGGGACATGCGCAAGTTCTGGGTCAAATCAGTGAGACGTTGCCGCCGGCATGGCGTTCGAGCCGGGCGGCGAGGTCGAGCTCCAGCAGCACCATGAACACTTGGGCGGGATGCAGGCCGGTGTGGCGGATGATCTCGTCCACTGATACCGGCGTCGGGCCGAGCGCTTCGACGACGCGGTCGCGATCGTCCTCGCGCGGCGGCGGTGTTGCCGAAAAGTCGGGCGGCTCTTCAAGCGGCGATGTCCTTGGCGACCAGCCGCCGACCAGCGGCGCTATGGCACTGGTGATATCGGCGGCCTCGGTCACAAGGGTGGCGCCGTCCTTGAGCAGGCCATTGGCGCCGGCGGCGCGCGGATCGAGCGGTGAACCGGGAACGGCGAAAACCAGCCGCCCCATCTCGCCGGCGAGGCGGGCGCTGATCAGCGAGCCGGAGCGCTGTGCGGCCTCGACCACCACCAATCCCAATGCAGCACCGGCGACGAGCCGGTTGCGGCGCGGAAAATCCTGTGCGCGCGGCTGCCAGCCGAACGGCATTTCGGAAATGATGGCGCCGCCACCCTTGGCGATCTCGTCGCACAGGCCGGCATTTTCGGGCGGGTAGGGCAAATCGAGGCCGCCGGCGAGCACGCCGATCGTGCCGGTCGAAAGGCTGCCCTGGTGCGCGGCCGTATCGATGCCGCGCGCCAGGCCGGAAACAATGCCATAGCCGTCGCGGCCGAGATCCGCCGCCAACATCCGCGCCATCTTGATGCCTGCCAGCGATGCGTTGCGAGCGCCGACGATAGCGACCGCTGGCAAGCGGAACACCGCGCTGTTGCCCCTGACCGCGAGCAGCGGCGGCGGATGATCCATGCTTTTCATCAGCGGCGGATAATCCGCCTCGCCGATGCCGACGAAGCGGGCGCCGGCCCGCCGGGCCGTCTCCAGCTCCGCCTCGACCTCGGCAATGGACGGGATGCGGACGATTTTTTTGGCGCCACCCGAAATCATCAGCTCGGGCAGCATCGATAATGCTGCTTCGGCCGAACCGAACCGGTTGATCAGGTCGCGAAAGGAAGCCGGGCCGACATTCGGCGTGCGGATCAGACGAAGCCAGCTCAGCCGCTGCCGGTCGCTGAGGCGCGGCCCGGAGTCGGGCTCGCTCACTCCTTGGCCCCGATCTTACCCTCGGTGCCGGCAAGCAGCCGCGCAATGTTGGCGCGGTGCTTTACGATGACGATGAGGCTCATCGCCGCGAAAAGCCCGGCAATCTGCTGGGTGCTCAGGAAATACAGGGCAACGGGCACGACGACCGCTGCCGTCAGTGCCGCAAGCGAGGAGAAGCGGAACAGGAAGGCCACCGCCAGCCAGACGACGGCGAAGATCAGCGCCACTTGCCAGGCAAGGCCGATCAGCACGCCAAGGTAAGTGGCGACACCCTTGCCCCCCTTGAAGCCGAGCCAGACCGGAAAAAGATGACCTGAAAACGCGCCGAATCCGGCCCAAAGTCCGAGCTCGGGCGCAAAGCGGCCTGCGATCAACACCGCCGCGGTGCCCTTCAGCGCATCGAGCAGCAGCGTGGCCGCGGCCAAGCCCTTGTTGCCGGTGCGCAGCACATTGGTGGCGCCGATGTTGCCGGAGCCGATGTTGCGCACGTCGCCGAGGCCGGCGGCACGGGTGATCAGCAGGCCAAACGGGATCGAGCCGAGAAGATAGCCGAACACCGATGCCAAGACGGGACTGTAAACCATTGTTCCCCCGAACTTTCCTTGGCTGAGCGAATTTGAAGACGTGACACCCGCTTCGTCCTAGGCCGAAAACACTGTGCGACCCGCCACCATCGTTTGCAAGACCTTGCCTTGCAGTCGCGCGCCTTCGAAACAGGTGTTTTTCGAGCGTGAGCGGATGCCGCTCTCGCTAACGATCCATGGCTCGTCCAGATCGACGAGCGCAAGGTCGGCCAATGCCCCCGGTTTCAGCGTGCCGCCGGGCAGGCTGAACAATCTTGCCGGCGCGGTCGACAGCGTCTCGATCAGCCGCAGCAGCATCACGTCGCCATTGTGATAGAGCCGCAACGCTGCGCCCAGCAGCGTTTCCAGCCCGATGGCGCCGGCCGCAGCATCGGCAAAGGGCAGGCGCTTGGTGTCGACGTCCTGCGGGTCGTGCGAGGAGACGATGAGGTCGATGGTGCCGTCTTTGATCGCTTCGATCATCGCCAGCCGGTCTTCCTCGGCGCGCAGCGGCGGCGTCAGCCGGAAGAAGGTGCGGTACTCGCCGACATCGTTCTCGTTGAGCGACAGATTGTGGATCGACACGCCGGATGTGACATTGGCGCCTTCGGCCTTGGCTCGCGTCACAGCAGCCGCCGCCATCGCCGTCGAGATCTTGGCCGCGTGATAGGCGCCGCCGGTCAGCCGCGCCAGCGCCAGATCGCGCTCCAGCGGGATGGATTCGGCCTCGCGCGGAATACCGGCAAGGCCGAGCCAACTTGCATATAGGCCTTCATTCATCACGCCTGACGAGGCGAGATCGGCATCCTGGGTTTCGTGGGCGATCACGCCACCGAAATCGCGCGCATAGGTCAGCGCCCGGCGCATCACCAGCGCGCTGGATATGGTGTGGCGACCGTCAGTGAAGGCGACCGCGCCGGCTTCGAGGAGCAGGCCGAACTCGGTCATCTCACGGCCTTCGAGACCCTTGGTGATCGCCGCTGCCGGAAAGATGTTGACGATGGCTGTATCCTTGGCGGTGCGCAGCACAAACTCGACCAATGCGACATTGTCGATCACCGGGTCGGTATCGGGCATCATCACAATCGAGGTGACGCCGCCGGCCGCTGCCGCCACGCTGGCCGAGGCGATGGTCTCCCGGTGTTCGCCGCCCGGTTCGCCGATGAAGACACGCGCATCGATCAGGCCGGGGATGATCGCCTTGCCGGCGCACTCGATGATCGTGGCGGCTTCGGGCGCGCCCTGGTTCAAGGCCGCCTTGCCAGCGGCAACAATTTTGCGCCCTTCGACGATGACGGTGCCGATCTCATCGATGCCGCGCGATGGGTCGACGATGCGGGCGCGGCTGAAGACCGTTATGCTCATCGGCCCCGACCCTCGTGGTTTCGACGCGGGTCGAGCAGCGCTTCCATCACCGCCATGCGTACGGCGACGCCCATCTCAACCTGTTCCTGGATGACGCTTTGCGGGCCGTCGGCGATCTCCGAGGCGATCTCGACGCCGCGGTTCATCGGGCCGGGATGCATAACCAGCGCACCGTCCTTGGCCGCCTTCAGCTTCTCGGCGTCGAGGCCGAAATAGCGGAAATATTCGCGCACCGACGGTACGAAAGCGCCTTCCATGCGTTCGCGCTGCAGGCGCAGCATCATTACCACCTCGGCGTCCTTCAGACCCTCGGCCATGGAACGGGTGACGATGACGCCCATCTTCTCGATGCCGGCGGGCAAAAGCGTCGAAGGGGCGACGACCCTGACCTGGGCACCAAGCGCGTTGAGCAGGATGATATTGGAGCGGGCCACGCGCGAATGCAGGATGTCGCCGCAGATCGCCACGATCAGCTTCGACAGCGGACCCTTGGCGCGGCGGATGGTCAGTGCGTCGAGCAGCGCCTGGGTAGGGTGCTCATGGGCGCCGTCGCCGGCATTGACCACCGAGCAGCCGACTTTTTGGGCAAGAAGTGCTGCCGCGCCGGCCGATTGATGGCGGATGATCAATATGTCGGGACGCATGGCATTCAGCGTCATCGCAGTATCGATCAGCGTCTCGCCCTTTTTCACCGAAGAGCTCGCTACGGACATGTTCATGACGTCGGCGCCGAGCCGTTTGCCGGCCAGCTCGAACGACGATTGCGTACGGGTCGAGGCTTCGTAGAACAGATTGATCTGGGTGCGGCCGCGCAGCGTCGATGTCTTCTTGTCCGATTGCCGCGAGATGGCAACGGCCCGGTCCGCCCGGTCGAGCAGAAGCTCTATGTCGGCGGGGGAAAGATCGCGGATGCCCAGAAGATGGCGGTGGGGATAAAGTGGCAGGGACGATGCGTCGGTCATCTCAAGTCGCTGCTATAGGGGGGAGGCTCCGCGGCTGCAAGCATCGGCTTGGGATTGGATCGGTTCTCCCCGGGATTTTCGTCGCGCGCCGCTGGCCATAGGCTATAAACCGCCTTGGCTTTGGATTCGCAGCCTTCAGGTGATAAGGACGAAGCGTGACTGACGACGTGACCAACCAGCCGCCGCCGCTGGCCGGCGGTAACGCCTGGCGGGGCGATCCGTTGCTGATCCAGCTTGCCGAGCGCTTTTCCGATCCGGTGCGTAAGGACCTCGACGGGCTTGGCCGTTTCGTTCTGACCCATGAGGCGCAGGAGCTGGCTCGTCTTGCCAATGTCGAGACGCCGAAGCTCAGGACCCATGATCGCCAGGGCCGGCGCATCGACCAGGTCGAGTTCCATCCCGCCTATCACGCGCTCATGCGCCGCTCTGTTGCCAACGGGCTGCATTCGTCGGTCTGGGAGAATGGCGACGCCGAGATCGGCCGTCGCCACCAGGTGCGTGCCGCGCGCTTTTATCTCACGGCTGAGCTCGAGACCGGGCATCTCTGCCCGATCACCATGACCAGCGCTTCGCTGGCAGCGCTGATGGCCAGCCCGAAGCTGTTTCGCGAATGGGCGCCGCGGGTGACGACGCGCAAGTACGATCAAAGCCAAAAGCCGCCGGTCGAAAAAGCAGGGCTGACACTCGGCATGGGCATGACCGAGAAGCAAGGCGGCACCGATGTCCGCGCCAACGTCACCAGGGCCGAGCGCGCCGGCAGCGGGTTTTATCGCCTGACCGGCCACAAATGGTTCATGTCGGCGCCGATGTCGGATGCCTTCCTGGTGCTCGGACAAGTGCCGGAGGGACTGTCGTGCTTTCTCGTGCCCCGCTTGCTCGGCGACGGATCCGGTAACGGCTTCCGTTTTCAACGGCTGAAGGACAAGCTCGGCAACCGCTCCAATGCCTCGTCGGAGGTGGAATTCGTCAGTGCCATCGGCGAGATGGTCGGCGAGCCCGGCGCCGGCGTGAAGACGATCATGGATATGGTGACCCTGACGCGGCTCGACTGCGCTGTCGCCTCGTCGGCGATCATGCGGGCCGGACTGGCCGAGGCTGTCCACCACACGCGCCACCGCAAGGTGTTTGGAACCAATCTGATCGAGCAGCCGCTGATGCAGCGTGTGCTGGCCGATATGGCGCTCGACGTTGCCGCCGCTACCGCGCTGTCGTTCCGGCTGGCGCGCTCCTTCGACGAGGCGGCCGGCGACCGCGGCGAGGCGGCCTTCGCCCGCGCCATGACGCCTGTCGTCAAATACTGGGTTTGCAAGATTGCGCCGCCGCTGCTCTATGAAGCGATGGAGTGCCTCGGCGGCAATGGCTATGTTGAGGAGGGGCCGCTCGCCCGCTACTATCGCGAAGCTCCGGTCAACGCGATCTGGGAAGGTTCAGGCAACGTCATGGCGCTCGACGTGTTGCGCGTGCTCGGCCGCGCGCCAGGCCTGTTCGACGACGTGCTGGCCGGCATCGACCGCGATCTAGGCGCCGGCGGACGCGGCACCGTCGGCGTGCTCAAGGCGGCAATGCAGGTCGCAGCAACCGACGAGGGCTCGGCGCGGCTGTTGACTGAGCAATTGGCATTGTCGGCGGCGGCGGCAGAGCTTCGCAGGCTGGGGGCAGGGCGGATCGCCGACGCCTTCGTCGAAACGCGCCTCGCCGGCCAGTGGCGCAATACCTATGGCATGATCGATTCGCGCCATGATGCCCGCATGATCATCGATACGCTCTACCCGCCGATCAACTAGGTGCTGTCGCCAAATTCGCTGCCGCTCTCGCGCCCCTGTGGATGGCCGTTAACCTTAACGAATGGTTTCCGTTGCGGCCGCCGATGGCAAAGCCCAATGTTATGGTTAAGGCAAGGACTGTTCAGCTTGAGCGGCTTTGCCCTGCGAAGCGGGAGCGTCATGCGGCATATTCTGAGCTCTTTTCTGGCATTGCATTGGGCGGCCGTTTTCGCCCTGCTGGCGTTCATCTGCATCGACGGGAATCGAGGCGTGGCGACGGCCCTTGGCGTACTGGGCGTTCCCGTCCAGAACACTCGATTTGCCGATCTCGAAAACGCCGTCGTCGTGGCACCGCTCGCCGTGGCACTGCTTGTCGTCGCGGTGTTGTTCTGCTGGGCTTTTGTTGAAGCACTGACCAGCCACGCGACCAACCCGGATCCTGCCGACAGCGTCGTGCGGATCGCCTTCATCTCCGCCTTGGGCGTGCTGTCGCTGATAGTCATCGGCGGCGCCGCGCAAGGCATCAATGGGCTGTTCATGGTTGTCGCGGTGCAACTGGCGGCACTTCTGGCGTCCTATGTCGCGATGCTCGCCGAGAGGCGGTCGGCCGTTGCCGCGGCAGTTCCAGGGACCGGCGAAATCCGAGCGGCCGCGCATGTCATGGCCAAGGCAGCGGCGCATAATTCCTCGCTTGCCCGCATTTCCGGCCGGCTGGATTCGAGGGACGACCGCTGATGCGCACCTTGTTCGCGCTGTGGGCGGCTCCGCTCCTCTTGTTTTGGGGCTGGTTCTTTCTGTCGCTCAACGACATCAATTTCGGCTACGTCATGCTGAGCCGTCAATTACACGATCTCGTCTTCCAGCTCTATGGACAGATGCTCGGCGTCGATCCGGCACTCATTCCGGGCATGGTGGCGAAAGCTTGCGTGTTCGATGGGCTGCTGCTGACGGGGTTCTGGGCATTTCGCCGCCGCAAGGCGATTGGTGGCTGGATCACGGCGATGCGCAACCGCTATTTCGACCAGGCATCGACGCCGAGCACCTGAAGCCGGTCGAGAACGCCTTGGAGGATAAAAGCTGCCGCCGCAGAATCGATCTTGCCGGCGCGCTTCTTGCGGGAAAAATCCATCTCGATCAGCGTCCGCTCGGCCGCCACCGTCGACAGCCTTTCGTCCCAAAAGACGAAGGGCAGATCGGTCAATCCAGCCATATTGCGGACGAAAGCGCGGGATTTCTGGGCGCGCGCGCCTTCCGAGCCGTCCATATTGATGGGGAGGCCGATCACCACGGCGCCGGCATTTTCCTTCTGCAGCAGAGCGAGCAGCACTGCGGCATCGAGCGAGAATTTCCTGCGCATGATGACAGAGCGCGGGTGGGCGAAGGACAAGCCGCGATCGGAAACCGCCACGCCGATCGTCTTGTCGCCGAGGTCAAGACCGGCCAAGGTCTTGCCGCCGCCGAGCCGGGCCGGCAACTCCTCGATGGTGATGATGCCCAACGGCTTTTCCTTTGACCGCGACGCCGCACGTCCTATACGCGCAAAGCGTGCGCGGCACTTTAATTTCGCCGTCGGCGTTCTATCCTCTACCGAAGCAAAAATCGAGGAAAGCATTGATGAAACTGACCTGGTACGGACATTCGGCATTCGGAATCGAAATCGAAGGCGCGAAAATCCTCATCGACCCCTATCTGGTCGGTAATCCGTCGTGGACGGGTGGGTGGGACGGGCCGGCCGAAGGGGTCACTCACGTGTTGCTCACCCATGGCCACAGCGACCACATCAGCGGCGCCATCGAAGTGCTCAAGAAGAGCGGCGCGATGGTGGTCGCCAATTTCGAGATTTGCATGTACCTGGTCGGCAAGGGCGTCGGTAACAAGCAGATCAATCCCGGCAATATCGGCGGTACGGTCGATTGCGGCGGCTTCACCACCACCTTCGTTCAGGCTCTGCATTCATCGTCGTTTCCGGGCGAAGGCGGCCAGAATACCTATCTCGGCAATCCGGGCGGGCTTGTCCTGCATTTCCCCGAAGACAAGACGCTGTACCATATGGGCGACACCGACATCTTTTCCGACATGGCGCTGATCAACGAGTTGCATGAACCGAAGATCGGCATCGTGCCGATCGGCGACCGCTTCACCATGGGTGGCGCGGTGGCAGCTCTTGCCTGCCAGCGTTTCTTCAAGTTCGAGACGGTCGTTCCCGCTCACTTCGGCACATTTCCGATGATAGATCAGACCGCCGACAAATTCGTGGCCGGGCTGGACGGATCGGGTGTGAAAGTGGCGTTGCCGAAGATCGGCGAGACGATTACGCTGTAGCGACAGCGAACCGGAATGACGACATGGATCTGAGAAACTCTCTTTGCATTTCCATGCTGGTTGCCGCGTCGCCGGCGCTGGCCGCCGAGGATTTCATCAACGGGGTCTATCTGCAATCGGAGGATCTCTGCGCGCAGGCCAAAAAGGATACGCTGCAGACGGTGATAGAGGGCGGCAATATCGTGCTGTCGGCAAATGGGCTGGAAAGCATCGAATATAATTGTGAATTCCTGCAGATCACCAAAGCGACACGCTCACCAAGCTGGGCGGTGACCGCTATATGCCAGGAGCCGGGCTACGTCTTTCCCGATGTTCTCTCACTGACACAGATGAGCCCGAAGCAGATCGACCTGGTATCGGTTCGGCCTGCCGCCGACGAAGGCGAGCAGAGCGGTAACGGCGGCAGCTATTTCCTCTGCGACGGCGTCACGATGCCATAGGGCAGTTGTCGGCACGATGCATGTTGCGCGGCACGCGCTGCGCCGCTATAGCGCTGGTTTTCCCCGAGGCACAAACATGTCCGTTGATATAAAAACCGTGAAGCGCGTCGCGCACCTTGCCCGTATTGCGGTGAGCGAGGAGGATGCAGAGCGTATGACCGGCGAATTGAACGCCATTTTGGGCTTTGTCGAGCAGTTGAACGAGGTCGATGTTTCCTGCGTCGAGCCGATGACCTCGGTCACGCCGATGGCAATGAAAAAGCGCCAGGACGTCGTCACCGACGGCGGCAAGGCAGCTGACATCGTCGCCAACGCGCCTGCGACCGAAGAGAATTTCTTCCTTGTGCCGAAGGTCGTGGAGTAGCAGGCCGATGGCAATCGACATCGCCGCTGAGACGCCGCTGCAGGACGATGTGCGTGGGCTGGTCGAGGAGCTGAATGCCACATTGCTGGAACTGACGCCGCCGGAGCATTGCTATCATTTGACCGTCGAGCAGATGGCGGATCGCGACACGACCGTTTTCGTCGCCCGCGATAACGGCCTTGCCATCGCTTGCGGCGCACTGAAGCGCCACGATGCTGTGGTCGGCGAGGTCAAGCGAATGTATACGCGACCGTCGCATCGCGGCCGCAAGATCGGCGCGAAGATTGTCGAGCGTATCGAGGCGCTGGCGCGCCAAGAAGGGCTTAAGCGTCTGGTGCTGGAGACGGGGGACCGTCATCCCGCCGCCTGGACCGTCTACGAACGCGCCGGCTTTTCGCGATGCGGCCCGGTACTGGATTATCCCGATTCCGAGTGGTCGGTGTTTTACGAAAAGAGCCTTGCCTGATGAGCGACCTGACCCAGCTGACGATTTCGCAGGCCCGCGCCAAACTGCGCTCCAGGGAGATCACTGCCACCGAAATCACCGAGGCCTATCTATCGGCGATCGAGCGAGCCAATCCGGCGCTCAATGCCTATGTCGCGGTCACCGACGACAAGGCGCGCGACATGGCCAAGGCCTCCGACGCGAAATTGGCCAAGGGCGAGAGCGGGTCGCTCGAGGGTATCCCGCTCGGCATCAAGGATTTGTTCGGCACCGAAGGCGTGCACACCCAGGCCTGCAGCCATGTGCTGGACGGCTTCATGCCGCGCTACGAATCGACGGTCACGGCCAATCTGTGGGCGGATGGCGCCGTCATGCTCGGCAAGCTCAACATGGACGAGTTCGCCATGGGCTCGTCCAACGAGACCTCGTATTACGGGCCGGTCATCAACCCGTGGCGGCGTTCGCGCCTCGACACGGTGGTGATGCCGACGACACATCAGGGCGAGGGCGGCTTCGTTTCGGCGGGCGGCACCAGGACCGCGCGCACGTTGGACAATGCCCAACTGGTGCCGGGCGGTTCGTCCGGTGGCTCGGCATCAGCCGTCTCGGCCTTCCTGTGCGCAGGCGCCACCGCCACCGACACCGGCGGCTCGATCCGCCAGCCCGCCGCCTTCACCGGCACAGTTGGCATCAAGCCGACCTATGGCCGCTGCTCGCGCTGGGGGATCGTAGCTTTCGCCTCGTCGCTCGACCAGGCCGGGCCGATCGCGCGCGACGTCCGCGATGCCGCGATCCTGTTGAAGTCAATGGCTTCGGTCGACCCGAAGGACACGACGTCCGTCGACCTGCCGGTGCCGGACTACGAGGCGGCGATCGGCCGCCCGATCAAGGGCATGAAGGTCGGCATCCCCAAGGAATATAGAGTCGACGGCATGCCCGCGGAGATCGAGGCGCTGTGGCAGAAAGGCATTGCCTGGCTGCGGGATGCCGGCGCCGAGATCGTCGATATCTCGCTGCCGCACACCAAATACGCGCTGCCGGCCTATTACATCGTGGCGCCGGCCGAAGCCTCGTCCAACCTCGCCCGTTACGACGGGGTCCGCTATGGGTTGCGCGTGCCCGGCAGGGACATTGTCGACATGTATGAAAAGACCCGCGCCGCCGGCTTCGGGCGCGAGGTCAAGCGCCGCATCATGATCGGCACCTATGTGCTTTCCGCCGGCTACTACGATGCCTACTATCTGCAGGCGCAGAAGGTTCGAACCCTGATCAAGCGCGACTTCGAAAATGTGTTTGCCGCAGGCGTCGACGTCATCCTGACGCCGGCAACGCCTTCCGCCGCCTTCGGCATCGCCGACGAGGACATGGCCGCCGACCCGGTCAAGATGTATCTCAACGACATTTTTACGGTGACAGTGAACATGGCCGGACTGCCCGGCATAGCGGTTCCGGCTGGGCTCGACGCCAAGGGGCTGCCGCTCGGCCTGCAGCTGATCGGCCGGCCCTTCGACGAGGAAACGCTGTTCCAGACTGCCCATGTCATCGAACAGGCGGCCGGCACCTTTCAGCCGGAAAAATGGTGGTAGGATCGTTTCTCATCTGAGGGGGTGAGGGATGTTCTTCTATGTCTCCAAGATTCTCTGGTTCTTCGTTCAGCCGTTGAATCTCGCGATCTTCCTGCTGCTGGCGGGGCTGGTCGCGACGATGTTCGGCCGGCGGCGATTGGCGGCCGTCGGCAGCACTCTTGCCTTCCTCATCCTTGTTGTTGCGACATGGAGCCCACTCGGTCCCATGATGCTAAATCCGCTGGAGGAGCGCTTCCCCAGGCCGCCGCTGCCGGAAAAGGTCGACGGTATCATAGTGCTTGGCGGCAGTCTGGATGGCGCCGTCAATCTGGTGCGTGGCGGCTATGAAATGAACTCCAGTGGCGACCGGATGGTCGAGGCGGCCGTGCTGGCGCGGCGGTTTCCGACAGCGAAAGTCGTTATCTCCGGTGGCAGCATCGAAACCTTCCGCGGCGGCGAAGGCGATGCAGATACCGCGCCGCGTCTTTTTGCCGCTTTCGGCGTGGCGGCCGATCGGCTGATCCTCGAGAACAAATCCCGCAACACCTACGAGAATGCTGTCTTCACCAGGGAACTGGTGACGCCGAAACCGGGCGAGACCTGGTTGCTGGTGACCTCGGCCTTCCACATGCCACGCGCCAAGGCGCTGTTCGACAAAGCCGGCTTTTCGACCATTCCGTGGCCAGTCGACTATCGCACCTCCGGTGGGGAAGGCATCGCCACGTTCCCCTATCCCGGCGACTGGCTGGAGGTCACCACTGTTGCGATCCGCGAATGGATAGGGCTTACCGCCTACTGGCTGTCGGGCCGCATCGATCGGCCTTTTCCCGGGCCGGGCGGCTGACCGAGCACCGCCTGCCGCGCCGCCGAGAAAAATTGGCGGCGCACCAGCACCGCCAGCAGCAGCAGCGTCGATAGCACAAAAACGGCGGGATCGACGAACCAGCCAAGATAGCCAATCGAGAAGAACACGCCGCGCAGGCCCGAATTGAAATGCTTCCCGGCCAGCATGTTCATGCGCGCCGCACGCCAGACTGCCGTTTCGGTGACCGAATTGCGCGACGCCTCGCCATGCGGAATCGGCACGGCGCCGATCAGGATCGAGCAATAGTTGAACAGCCGGTAAGCCCAGCCGAACTTGAAAAAGGAAAAGGCCAGGATCAGCACCAGGCCGAACACCTTCGTCTGGAACGCCGCGCGTGAGGGCGTAGCGCCAAACGGCAGGTCACCCAGCACGGTCAGAACCTGGTCGGAGGCGCCGAGCAAAGCAAAACAGCCGCCGATCGCAATCAGCGAACTCGAGGCAAAGAAGGCGGTTCCCTGCTGCAGGCCGCTCATGATGGCGGTGTCGACGATGCGGATCTCGCGCTCGGCCATGGTCCGCATCCAGGCCTCGCGCTGCGCGTTCATCGCCCTCGTCAGCGACATGCGGCTGACCAGCATTCCGTCGGCGGCGAGCGTATGCAGCACCCACGCGGCAAGGAAGAACCCCAGCGCCGCAAGGTCGGCCATCGATAGATGAAAGGAATCGCTCATGCGGTGCTTTTACCACAGGCGGAGGGGACGCTTCGATGGCCGAAGCTGGAATGTCGCTGCCGGAGCAAACAAGGTCGGCAGGCGCAGCGCCGCAATCGTCAAAACAGCGGAAAACACCATGGGAATTCCTATATGTAGACCTCAACAAGGTCCCAGGAGAAAACGCCCACGTGTTCCTTTCGGTTTTCGACCTGTTCAAGATCGGCATCGGCCCATCGAGTTCGCACACGATGGGGCCGATGACGGCTGCGCGGCGGTTTCTCGACGAGATTGCGGGAGACGACTGGCCGCGCCCGGCCGGCGCCAAGGTCGACCGGATCGCGGCCAGCCTGCATGGCTCGCTCGCCTATACCGGCATCGGCCATGGCTCCGATCGTGCCGTGGTGCTCGGCCTCGCCGGCCAGACGCCGCAGACGGTGGATCCCGACCAGGCGGACGGCATCGTCGCTCGCATCGCCGCCGAGAAGCGGATCTCGCCGCCCGGCCATCCGTCCTATCGTTTCGACCCGGCAATGGATCTGGTGCTGGATCGCAAGACGCCGCTGCCGGGTCACGCCAATGGCATGGCCTTCTCTGCCTATGATGCCGGCGACCGGTTGCTGCTGAGGCGCGTCTATTATTCGATCGGCGGCGGCTTCGTAATGTCCGAGGAGGAACTGCAGCGGATGAAAGCAAGGGGCTCGGCGACAACCGAAGGCAAGAAGGTTCCGTATCCGTTCAAGAACGCCGTCGAAATGCTGTCCATGGCAGCGAAAAGCGGGCTTTCCATTGCCGAGATGAAGCGCGTCAACGAGGAGACGCAGATGTCGCGCGAGGAGCTCGACGCCGGCCTCGACGGCATCTGGAGCGCCATGAAGGGCTGCATCGAGCGCGGCCTGTCGCAAGACGGCATCATGCCGGGCGGACTCAAGGTGCGCCGCCGTGCCCGGATGCTGCACGACAAGCTGCAGGAGCAATGGCAGCAGAACCGGCCCAACCCGCTGCTCGCCAACGACTGGCTGTCGATCTATGCGATGGCGGTCAATGAGGAGAACGCCGCCGGCGGCCGTGTCGTCACCGCGCCAACCAATGGGGCGGCCGGCACTCTGCCCGCGGTGCTGCGCTACTGGTTGCATTTCCATCCAGAAGCCGACCAGCCCAGCATCCGCGATTTCCTGCTGACGGCGGCGGCCGTCGGCGGCATCATCAAAACCAATGCTTCGATCTCGGGGGCGGAAGTCGGCTGCCAGGGCGAGGTCGGTTCGGCTTCGGCAATGGCTGCGGCGGGATTGTGCGCCGTCATGGGCGGCACGCCCGAGCAGGTCGAGAACGCTGCCGAGATCGCGTTGGAACATCATCTCGGCATGACCTGCGATCCGGTCGGCGGGCTGGTGCAGGTGCCGTGTATCGAGCGCAACGCGCTTGGTGCCGTCAAGGCGGTGACCGCCGCTTCGCTGGCCATCAAGGGCGACGGCGTTCATTTCGTGCCGCTTGATGCCGCGATCGAGACGATGCGCCAGACCGGCCTCGACATGAACGAAAAGTACAAGGAAACCAGCCTTGGCGGATTGGCAGTGAATGTAGTGGAGTGCTGAGCGCCAATCTGGTGGCCTGGACCACCACTGTGGAGAAGTCGATCAGGCCGTTGACGCGTTCGCGTGCTGGACTAAACCTTAAACGATGTCTCTCAATCTCATAAAGCTTTGCGTCGGCTGTGACAGCGTCGAGGATCTGGAAGAGTGGATTGCCTTCCGTCTCGACGAGCGGCGCCGCGCCGGCGAACCGGCCGAGCACTACCACACCACCCGCATGGTGCCTACACGCGGTGCCGAGATTACCGACGGCGGTTCGCTCTACTGGGTGATCAAGGGCAATGTCCAATGCCGCCAGCTGATCACCGAAATCCGCCCCTTCACCGATGACGAGGGCATCGGCCGTTGCCATCTGATTCTCGATCCCGAGGTCGTGCGCACTGACTGGCAACCGCGCCGCGCATTCCAGGGATGGCGCTACCTGAAGCAGACGGACGCGCCGGCCGATCTCGGCAAGGGCAAA
Source organism: Mesorhizobium sp. M0045 (assembly GCF_040323385.1). Lineage (NCBI taxonomy): Bacteria > Pseudomonadati > Pseudomonadota > Alphaproteobacteria > Hyphomicrobiales > Phyllobacteriaceae > Mesorhizobium > Mesorhizobium sp. M0045. The sequence goes on along the minus strand of NZ_JAMYUY010000012.1, from coordinate 25,511 downwards.
GCCGGGCTGATCGAGATGCCGCCGAAGCTCAGGCGTGAGCTTGCCGATCTCGGCCTGCTCTGACGCCGGGGAACCGCAACGCCAAGACCACCAGCCGAAGTGCTTGTACGCAGTTGCCATCATCGGTCCTCCAGGTCGCCTCATCTGGGCTTGCAAGCGGGGGAACAACGCCACATCTTGAATGTCATGAGCGACAAGAAGCAGCCCGTGCCTGCAAGGGCCAATCCTGCACCGGTCGAGTCTCAATCGAGCACCGGCGAGATCGACGCGTTTCTCCGTCAGGCAAGGACGCTCGCTGCATCCGCCACCGGTTCAGGCAGGCTGATCCTGTCCCTCGACGCGACGATGAGCCGCCAGCCGACCTGGGATCTCGCCTGTGCGTTGCAGGCCGAGATGTTCGACGCCGTCGGCAAGGCCGGGGCGCTCAAGGTTCAACTTGTCTATTTTCGCGGCCTTGGCGAGTGCCGCTCCTCCGCATTCGTCACCGATACCGAAGCTCTGAAGCAGCTGATGACGCGCATCGACTGCCGCAGCGGCCATACCCAGATCGGCAAGGTGCTCGCCCATGCCCTGAAACAGACGGCGGCGGCCAAGGTCAACGCGCTGGTCTATATCGGCGACGCGATGGAAGAAAACATAGATGATCTGGCCGAAAAGGCCGGCAGCCTCGGTCTGCACGGCGTTCCTGTCTTCGTCTTTCAGGAGGGCCATGATGCCGCCGCGGAAAAGGCGTTCAAGGAGATTGCGCGGCTGTCGAAAGGGGCCTGGTTCCGCTTCGATCGGCGGGCTGCCGCAACCTTGGCCGGCCTGCTTTCGTCCGTCGCCGTGTTTGCGACCGGCGGGCTGAAAGCACTGGAGGCCCGGGGCAGACCGGAAGACCGGCTGATGATCGAGCATATGCGGGGCGGCGGAAACTGATGAGCGCAATTATCGCTTTTGTAGCGTTGCTTCTAGTGCTTCTCGGCATGCTCACCATCTTCCTGCGCACCGATGCGGCGAAGCTTGCAGGCGGCATGAGAACGCTTGGACCTGTACTGCTCGGGCTGGTCGGCGTCGCCGTGCTGCTGGTCGGGCGCGAGGGCATCGGCGGCTTGATCCTGTCGGTTGCGCTCGCCTGGTACGGCTCCATGCGCATGAATCGGCCGGCGGCAAAACTGGCACAAGGCAAGCGTTCGACAGTTCGTACCGCGGCGCTTGAAATGGAACTCGATCACGATACCGGCGGCCTCGAAGGCCTCGTGCTGGCCGGGCGCCATGAAGGCAAGATGCTTGGCTCGATGGGGGGTGCCGAGTTGCAGCAACTCTATCGCGAACTCTCCGGCGATCCGGAGAGCCGCCAATTGCTAGAGACGTATCTTGACGGCAGATTTCCCATCTGGCGCAAAGACGCTGATGCGAATGACGGCGAAGGGCTGGGTGTTGCGCCAGGTTCTGGCGCCATGACTAAGGAGGAGGCCTACAAGATCCTTGGTCTTGAAGCGGGGGCTGCCGCGGCGGATGTCCGCAAGGCGCACCGCCGCCTGATGCAGCGCCTGCACCCCGATATCGGTGGCACGTCTTTCCTGGCGGCGCGGATCAATGAAGCCAAGGACGTCTTGCTCTCCAATCACAACTAGTCTCCTTCGACGCAGAACTTTCGGGAAAGATATCGTTTCGCGCGCCGCTTACTGCTGGACGGCGTAGCACTCGATCTTCTTCTTTTTCAAAGCGTTGCAGGCCTTCCAGGCAGCGGTCTTCGAACCGAAACCACCGAACCGGGCGCGGTAGTAGGTGACGCCGTCCTTGTCGAAGGCGACGGTGAAACCGGAGGCATCGGCCAGAACGGAGGGTGCCTGCTTCGTCGCCTTGTCGAGGTAAGCCTTCGCTTCGGCCTGTTTTGGCGAAGAGGCGACCTGGATTGCCCAGCCGGATGGCACCGATGCCGTGCTGACCGGATCGACCTCTGCCGCCGGTTCGGCATAGGCTGCGGCGACCCGGGCTGTCGCCACGTCGTCCACCGTCGCCACCGCCGTCGTCTTGACCCTCTTAGCCTGAACGACCGGAGTGGTTTCTTCAACGGCGGGCGCATTTTCCTCGACAAGGGAGGCAACGGCATCGTCGTTCGGCTTACTGTCCGGTGTAGGCGCGTCATGCTTCGGTAGAAACACCTTGGCCAAGGCTGAAATCGGATTGCCACCGCCAGCCTTGGCAATCAGCACGCCGCCGCCGCTCGACGAGGCCTTCGGCATGTAGGCATTGATCAACCCGGCCATCTGGCTGTCGCGGCTGCCGCCGGATCTGCCGCCCATGACCACCGCTACGATCCGCCGATCGCCATCCGAGACCGAGGAGACCAGATTGTAACCGGAGGCGCGGGTGTACCCGGTCTTGATGCCGTCGACGCCCTTGATGCGTCCGAGCAGACGGTTGTGGCCGTTGATGCGCTGCCGCCCATAAAGAAAGGAGCGCTGCGAGAAATAGCCGTAATATTGCGGAAAATGCTCTCTCAGGGCGATGCCGAGCATCGCCATGTCGCGCGCGGTTGTGAACTGGCCGGGATCAGGCAAGCCGTTGGCGTTGCGGAAAACGGTTCCCCTCATGCCCAGCGCCCGCCCCTTGGCGGTCATCATGCGGGCGAAATTGGCTTCATTGCCGCCGAGCATCTCGCCAAGCGCTGTTGCGGAATCGTTTGCCGATTTGGTCACCATCGACAGGATCGCGGTCTCGACCGTGACCGAGCCGCCCCGCTTGACGCCTAGCTTCGTCGGCGGCTCGGCAGCGGCATTGGCCGAGAACACGACCGGGGAATTCTTGCTGATCCTGCCCTTCGCCAATGCCTCGAACGTCAGATAAAGCGTCATCATCTTGGTAAGCGAGGCCGGATAGCGCCGGCCATCGGCATCCGACGAATAAAGCACCTTGCCGGTCTTGGCATCGATGACGATGGCCGCCGACTTGGCCGCCATGGATGAAGCCGCGTCCGCGACGACGAAGCTCATCGCCATAGCGAGGATCATGATCGTTTTGAGGGGGGACGCGGATTTGGAAACGAAGCCCGACAACGCCTTACGCACTGATAGTTCCTTTGAATTTCCGTTGCCTTGGAGGCGGCAAAGGGGTCCTGCCTCACCTTCGGCCACGCTAACGCGGGCAGCGTTACCAATCCGTTTATGGTAACCGCCGCGTTCACCATTTTCTGCGGGATTGAGCTTCTCTTTATTCGAATCTTAGCGATTGCCGGCAGCTCACGATGCGCATTGCCGCGGGAATCTTGACTTTTTGTGCACTGCACAATATATTTACACGCATTGCACAACGCGGCCCGGACAAGGCGCGTCTATCGTCCAAGGCAACCGTTCAAGGGAAAGCGTGAAATGACCCAGACCTATGAAGATTTCAGCAAATACGGCAAGGAATTTGCGGACACCGGATTGAAGAGCTTCGCCTCGCTGTCCAAGGGTGCGCAGGCTATCGCCGCCGAGGCGGGCGAGTACACCAAGAAAAGCTTCGAAGCCGGTAGCGCCGCTGTCGAGAAGCTCTTTTCCGCCAAGTCGCTGGACAAGGCGATCGAGATCCAGTCCGACTATGCCAAGCAGTCCTATGAGAGCTTCGTCACCGAGGCCACCAAGCTTGGCGATCTCTATGCCGAACTCGCCAAGGAAGCTTACAAGCCGTTCGAATCGATCGTCGCCAAGGCGAAGTAAATTCGACGAACATTCCGAGCCGGCCCCTGGGCTTGCAAAGACAGACCCGGTCGCGAACGCACGGCCGGGTTTTTTCATGCCAGCTCGAAATCGGGGGCCTACGGTCTTCACGATTTGAAAAATCGGTCAAGTTTGGCCACCTAGCCATATTGTCAGCTAAACAGAAGGGCTTAAAATCGTCCATCGAACACCTACATGTCGAGCATGCATGAGGATTCGAAAGAGGCAGGACTACGTGACTACAGGTTTGACTGCCACGAGCTACGTGGTGCGAATGCAGAACGGCGGCAACGGCAATGAGGCCGGTCGCGGCACGGCCGTCATCACGCGCACAAAAACCAAGACCAAGAAGCCCAGTCTGTATCGGGTCCTCATTCTTAACGACGACTACACACCCATGGAATTCGTGGTCCACGTGCTGGAGCGCTTTTTCCAGAAGGACCGCGAAGCCGCCACGCGCATAATGCTTCATGTTCACAATCATGGGGTGGGCGAGTGCGGGGTCTATACATTCGAGGTGGCCGAGACCAAAGTGTCTCAGGTCATGGATTTCGCCCGACAGAATCAGCATCCGCTGCAATGCGTGATGGAGAAGAAGTGAGGTAACATGCCGGCTTTCTCCCAAGGCCTGGAAAAGGCGCTTCACCAAGCGCTGACGCTCGCCAATGAGCGGCACCATGAATATGCAACCCTTGAACATTTGCTGCTCGCCCTGATCGACGACACCGAGGCGGCGGCCGTCATGCGTGCCTGCAACGTCGATCTCGACGAGTTGAAGCATACGGTTCTCACCTATATCGACACCGAGCTCGACAATCTCGTCACCGGCTACGATGAAGATTCCAAGCCGACTGCCGGTTTCCAGCGCGTCATCCAGCGCGCGGTGATCCATGTGCAGTCGTCAGGCCGCGAGGAAGTGTCCGGCGCCAACGTGCTCGTCGCCATCTTCGCTGAGCGTGAGAGCCACGCCGCTTACTTCCTGCAGGAACAGCAGATGACCCGCTACGACGCGGTCAACTACATCTCGCATGGCATCGCCAAGCGGCCCGGCGCTTCCGAGACGCGTACCCCGCGCGGCGCCGACGACGAGCAAGGCAGCCAGAGCGGAGCCGAGCCGCAGGAGGAAGGCGGCAAGAAGAAGCAGCAGCAGGACGCGCTGACTGCCTATTGCGTCAACCTGAACAACAAGGCCAAGGCCGGCAAGATCGATCCATTGATCGGTCGCGAGAGCGAGATCAACCGGACCATCCAGGTGCTGTGCCGCCGCTCCAAGAACAACCCGCTCTATGTCGGTGATCCCGGCGTCGGCAAGACGGCTATCGCCGAAGGCCTCGCCAAGCGCATCGTCGAGGGCGACGTTCCCGAAGTGTTGCACAATGCCACCATCTTCGCGCTCGACATGGGCACGCTGCTGGCCGGCACCCGCTATCGCGGCGATTTCGAGGAGCGGCTGAAGCAGGTCGTCAAGGAGCTCGAGGATTATCCCGGCGCCGTGCTGTTCATCGATGAAATCCACACCGTGATCGGGGCAGGGGCCACCTCCGGCGGCGCCATGGATGCATCGAACCTGTTAAAACCCGCACTGTCGTCCGGCGCCATCCGCTGCATCGGCTCGACCACCTACAAGGAATTCCGCCAGTTCTTCGAGAAGGACCGCGCGCTGGTGCGGCGCTTCCAGAAGATCGACGTCAACGAGCCGACGGTCGAGGACGCCATCGAGATCATGAAGGGCCTCAAGCCTTATTTCGAAGAGTTCCACAAGGTCCGCTACACGAGCGAGGCGATCAAGGCTTCGGTCGAACTCTCGGCGCGTTACATCAACGACCGCAAGCTGCCGGACAAGGCGATCGACGTGATCGACGAGACAGGTGCCTCGCAAATGCTGGTGCCGGAAGCCAAGCGCAAGAAGACCATCGGCATCAAGGAGATCGAAGCGACGATCGCCACGATGGCGCGCATCCCGCCGAAGACGGTTTCCGCCGACGACGAGAAGGTGCTGCAAGGCCTCGACATCGAGTTGAAGCGTGTCGTTTACGGCCAGGACACCGCGATCACAGCGCTGACCTCGGCCATCAAGCTGGCGCGGGCCGGCCTGCGGGAACCGGAAAAGCCGATCGGCTCGTACCTGTTCTCGGGCCCGACCGGTGTCGGCAAGACGGAAGTCGCCAAGCAGCTCGCCGCCTCGCTCGGCGTGGAGCTGATCCGCTTCGACATGTCGGAATATATGGAACGCCACACCGTTTCGCGGTTGATCGGCGCGCCTCCAGGCTATGTCGGCTTCGACCAGGGCGGCCTTCTGACCGACGGCGTCGACCAGCATCCGCATTGCGTGCTGTTGCTGGACGAAGTCGAGAAGGCGCATCCGGACCTGTTCAACATCCTGTTGCAGGTCATGGACCACGGCAAGCTGACCGACCATAACGGCAAGCAGATCGACTTCCGCAATGTCATCCTGATCATGACCACCAATGCGGGCGCATCCGATGCGCAGCGCGCGGCGATCGGTTTCGGTTCGACCAAGCGCGAAGGCGACGATGTCGAGGCGATCAACCGGCTGTTCACGCCGGAGTTCCGCAACCGTCTCGATGCGATCATTCCGTTCGGCTCGCTGCCGGTGCCGGTCATCCATCAGGTGGTGCAGAAGTTCGTCATGCAGCTGGAAGCGCAGCTTTCCGAGCGTGGTGTGACCTTCGACTTGTCGCAGGATGCAGTCGCATGGCTGGCCGACAAGGGCTATGACGAGCGCATGGGCGCCCGGCCGCTTGGCCGTGTCATCCAGGAGCACATCAAGAAGCCGCTGGCCGACGAGGTGCTGTTCGGCAAGCTCAAGAAGGGCGGCACGGTGCGTGTCACCGTCGAGAAGAAGGAAACCGGCGAGACCGGCCTGAAGCTCGAATCGCTCGCCGACGAGGCGCCGGTGAAGCCGAAGAAGGAAGAGCCGGACGACGTGCCGAAGGCCAAGAAGGCGGTGGCAAAGAAGCCCGCCGCGAAAAAGGCGGTGGCGCAGAAGCCGGAGCCCAAAGGTAAGGACGGGGGCAAGCGCAGTCTCGTGCCGCAACTGCCGCGCAAGAACTGACGAACCAGCCAGTAAAAAAGCCCCGGAAACGGGGCTTTTTTTGTGACACCCTCCGGTCAAGCACCCGGCGCCCGCCGGAGCGGTTTGCGCCGGTTCAGCTTGCCAGTGCCATCCGTATTTTGCCGGCGTTCTGGGCCAGGATTTCAGGCTTTTCCATCTGTCCGCTGTGTGGTTTCAGGGGAATCCCCTCGAAGCGCGGAATGACATGGACGTGAAGGTGAAAGACAGTTTGCCCCGAAGCTGGTTCGTTGAACTGCATAACCGTGACGCCATCGGCATCGAAGGCCTTCTTTACGGCCCGCGCAACTTTCTGGACGTGAGCGAAGAGCGGGCCAAGCACCGCCGGATCCGCGTCAAGCAGGTTGCGCGATGGCGCTTTCGGCACCACCAGCGTGTGACCCTGTCCTTGCGGCATCACATCCATGAAGACAATGACCGCTTCATCCTCGTAGACGCGGTGCGAAGGGATTTCTCCGCGCAGGATTTTGGCGAAGATGTTGCTGCTGTCGTAGGTTGCTTCGGCCATGGCGCGCGCTCCGGTTCTTGGGTCGCTGTCTCGTGTAGCGAAGCTGTTCCGGGCGGGCAAGATGATCGATCGACATCGGCCATGCGGGCCCGCGCGGCTGAGCGATTGGGGCTCGCTACCCTACTCCGCCATGTCCTTGCGGAACGGGGTGTGCTCCTCCAGATATTCGCTCATCCGCTCGACTTCGCGCCGCTCGCGCTGGAGGTAGTCGGCCACTGCATTGCGCAGACCTGGATGGGCGATATAGTGCGCCGAATGCATCGTCACGGGCCGGTAGCCGCGCGCCAGCTTGTGCTCGCCCTGAGCACCAGCTTCAACCACCTTCAGCTTGCGCGAGATGGCGAAATCGATTGCCTGATGGTAGCAGACTTCGAAATGCAGGAAGGGGTGGTCCTCGATGCAGCCCCAGTTGCGGCCGTAGAGCGCGTCTGAGCCGATGAAGTTGATGGCGCCCGCTATGTAGCGTCCGTTGCGTTTGGCCATGACCAGCAGGATGTCGTCGGCCATGCGCTCGCCGATTAGGGAGAAGAAATCGCGGTTGAGGTAGGGCCGGCCCCACTTCCTGCTGCCGGTATCCATGTAGAACGCGAAAAAGTCGTCCCAGGCCTTTTCGGTCAGATCCTTGCCGGTCAGCCAGTCGATCGAGATGCCGTCGGCGAGCGCCTCGCGCCGCTCTTTCTTCATTGCCTTGCGCTTGCGCGACGCTAACGTCGCGAGAAAATCGTCATAGCTCGAAAAACCTTCGTTGAAGAAGTGAAACTGCTGGTCGGTGCGATGCAGGAAACCGGCCGCCGCCAATATCTGGACATCGTCCTCCGGCGCGAAGGTGACATGGGCGGAAGACACGCCGAGCTTATCCGTCACCGCCTTCAGGCCGGCCGCAAGACCGGCCTTGACGGTGGGACTGTCCTCGCCCTTGCCGACCAGCAGGCGAGGGCCGGTGACGGGCGTGAACGGCACCGCGCATTGCAGCTTCGGGTAGTAGCGCCCGCCGGCACGTTCGAATGCGTCCGACCAGCCATGGTCGAATACATATTCGCCCTGGCTGTGCGACTTCAGATAGCAGGGGACCGCCCCGAGCAGCTTGCCTCGGGCGGTTTCCAGCCTCAGGTGATGGCCTTGCCAGCCGGTGCGCCGAACAGCGCAGCCGGAATCTTCCAGAGCGCTCAAAAAAGCAAATGAAACGAGTGGGTTGTAGCCGTTTTCTGCATCGCCGCGTGTAGTGCCGCCGAGGCTGTCCCATTCAGCGCCGGTAAAGGCCCCGATGCCCGCTGCGATGCGGATCGACAGCTCCGCGTTCGCCGTTTGTCTTTCGCAGTCGTCCCCTTGATCCATGAGGCTTACTTAAGCTCGCTGCGGACCCATACAAGCCCGCTCAAGCAAGCCGTACCAGATCTGGCTCGAATCCTTCGAACGTCATCTGGTCGGCATATTTGAAGGTCAGTTCGACGGCAGGCTGGTCATGCACGGTCCAGGTGATCACCGGCATGCCGAGTTTTTCTCGCACGAAGGAGACGAACCGGTTCGGCAGGTCGCCGGCGGCGTAGGAGGTGAAGGCGATGTCATGCGCCAGCATGGCGAAATGCGCCTCGATCAGGTGGTTGTCGTTGCCGTAGGCGGTCAAACCGCCGGGTATGCCGGGAGCATATTTCGGGAACTCACGGATCAGCCAATGGTCGAACGACATGATCGCAGCCTTGCCGTTGTATTGCTTGAGCATCTTGCCGACGCTTTCGACCAGGCCTTCGTCGTGCCCGGCAGCTCCTTTCAGCTCGACAACCATCGGCACACGGCCGTCGACCAGATCAAGCGCCTGCTGCAGCGTCGGCAGATGGTCAGCGGTGCCGCCGACCTTCAGCGCGGTGGTCTCGGCAGCCGTACGCTGCCAGACGAAGCCGTTTTCGCCGGTCAGCCGCCGCAGATCGCCATCGTGGATGATGACGGGGACGCCGTCGGAAGACAGGTGCACGTCGCATTCGATCGCGTAGCCGCGCTCGGCCGCCGCGGCGAAGGCGGAAAGGGTGTTCTCCCAGCGCGTCTTGTTCATGTCGTGGAGGCCGCGATGGGCGACGGGCCGGGCGGTCAGCCAGGAAAGATCGGTCATGGTTGCAGTCCCGGTCATTCGACTTCGAAGATCGCTTCGATTTCCACTGCGGCATTAAGCGGCAGGGAGGCGGTGCCGACGGCGGAGCGAGCGTGCTTGCCGCGATCGCCGAGCACCGCGGCGAGAAAATCCGAGGCACCGTTGGCAACCAGATGCTGTTCGACAAAATCCGGTGCCGAGGCGACGAAGACGGTGATCTTCACCAAGCGACGGATTTTCTCGAGATCGCCAAGTGCTGCCTGGGCTTGCGCCAATATGTTGATTGCACAGTATTTTGCGGCTTCCTTGCCGGTCGCGGTGTCGACATCGCGGCCAAGTAGTCCACTCGCTTGGAGCTTGCCGTCCTTGAGCGGCAACTGCCCGGCGGTGAACAGCAGATTGCCGGTCCTGCAATAGGGCACGTAATTGGCGGCAGGCGCGGCGGCGGCCGGCAGCGTCACGCCGAGACCGCTTAGCCGCTTTTCGATTGTTTCGCTCATGCTATTTCCCTATTGCTTGAAGGTGCCGCGCAGGCCGGGCCGAAATTGCTATTTTTGCCTCGCTTCCGCCACGACTTTTTTTAAGCTGGACCATCTTTCCATGCGGCCTGCCATTAGCCGCGATGATCGGAGCACCCCATGCGCGCAACGCGCCTCGCATTCAACGCCGTTCTCTTGACAGCGGCTTCCTGGGCGGCTCCCGCTTTTGCGGTGCCGGCGCTGCAGGCGCATCGCGCGGTTTACGACATTTCACTCGACAAAGCCTCCGACCGCTCCGGCATCACCGGCATCACTGGCCGCATGGTCTACGAGTTCAACGGCTCGCCTTGCGAGGGCTATACGGTAAAGTTCCGTTTGGTGACCCAGATCGTAACCAGCGACAACACCAGGCTGACCGACCAGCAGATGACCACCTTCGAGGATGCCGAGGGCAAGACCTTCTCCTTCGTGAATAAGTCCTTTGTCGACCAGAACCTCGACAAGGAGGTCAAGGGGACTGCAACGAAGGAGGCCAACGGTCTCAAGGTCGATATCGACAAGCCCGAGAAGAACAGCTTGGAACTCGCGCCGACCCAGTTCCCGACCCAGCAAATGGTCGAAATGATCGGCAAGGCGGAAAAGGGCGAGCGTTTCTACGAAACCAACCTGTTCGACGGCTCTGAGGATGCCAACAAGGTGGTGACCACCACCGTCGTCGTCGGCAAGCAAGCCGATGCCGACAACGCCGATCCGGAAGCGCCGGCGCTGGCCAAGCTCGCCACCGACAAATACTGGCCGGTCGACATCGCCTATTTCGATGATGCCGACAAAGGCGGCGAGGAGGTGCCGGAATACCGGATCAGCTTCAAGCTGCACAAGAACGGCATCACGCGCGATCTCGTCATGGACTATGGCGAGTTCTCGATGACCGGCAAACTGGTCAATCTGTCGCTGTTCGATCAGCCAAAGACCTGCCCGTCGAAATAGGCTCGAACCAACGACAAGCCGCCGGCCGCTATCCGGGATAGTAGCGCTTGATCTTGCGGGGCGTGTCGTATCGACTTGAGCATGCCGCAATTGCCTATCATCGTCTTACGACGGTAAGCGCCGTGGGGGAGCAGGTTGAGCAGGATCGACGTTTTTGTGGCGCCGCGGCCCAATGCGACGCTGATCAAGGCCATGACGTTCGTCAACCGAATTGTCATGCTGCACGGCATTCCAGGCTTTCGCGACCTGTTGCCGTTCAACCGTCTGGCCGGTTTGCGCGGCGTCGCCAATGTCCGCCACATCGATTTTCCGGAGGATGACCGGCAAAGGCTGAAGGCTTGTTGCGGTGCGGGCAAGGCGACGTTCATCACGCCCAACCATCCCGAATTCTTTACCGACTGGATGATCGACAAGGAGGTCGTCTCGCGGGTAAGCCCGCTGGCGGCATCCTGGGCCACGCACGGCGTCGTCAACGGGCTTGGCCGGCTGATGCAGAAATTCTGGTTGGCCAACAATCTGATCGCGCAAATCCCGGGCAACAGCGCGGCCGCCAAGGAACATTCGGTGACCTGGGCGCTGAAGGGGCACGGCGTGCTCCTGCATCCCGAAGGCGGTGTCGGCTGGCATGCCAACATCGTTGCCCCGTTGCTGCCAGGCGCGGTCGAGATGGGATACGAGGCGCTGAAGCGCGGCCGCCTGACCGATCCGGACTTCAAGGTTTGGATAGCGCCCGTGATCTGGAAGCTTGCTTTCACGGGGAATGTCGAGGCAGCGCTGGCAAAGGAATGCGCCTATGTCGAGCACAGCCTGAAGATCGAACGCCGTGCCGCCGATTCGCTGCCGGAGCGCATCCATCATATCTATGCGACGTTGCTGTCGCGCGATGAGGCTGCGTATGGCCTGCGGTCAGATGAGCGGGTTTCGTATGACGCACGTCAAAAGGACCTGCTCGCGGAACTCGGCCGTCGCCTTGCTGAACTTGTCTCGGTCGACGCCGACACGCTCGACACTGCCGAGCTTTTGCGCCGGTCGCGGCGCCGGCTGCGGGAAAACACGGATGGCACCGAAAACCAGGCGCAGGTCCGAACGCTGGCAGATACGATCCAGCGCCTGCAGCGTGTCGGGCCGTGGGCCTCAACCAGTCCGCGCATCACGCAGGAGGAGATCGCCGAACATTTGAAGCGGATCCGCAACGACTATTGCAATGGTACGCTGCGCGATACGATCAACCGTTTCGTGCCGAAGCCGGCAGGCCCACGCCGCGCCTATGTTCGGGTACCGGAGCCGCTAGGCTTGCACGCCTATCAAGGCTCCGTCGAGGAGGCACTCGCCGAACTGCACGACCGGATGCAGGAGACCGTCACCAGGACGATGACGCAACTCGAGGCCGGCGGCGCCTTCATTTTCTATGCCAATCCCTTCTATCATCGTTAGCGGCGTGCTGGTCGGCGCAAGATGAAGGAGTGCGGCAAACCTCATGGCGGTCTATGTCGATGCGGCGATCTGGAAATGGGTCGGCCACCGCTGGTGTCATCTGCTGGCAGACGATACTGACGAGCTGCATCGCTTCGCCGCGCAGCTCGGCGTCAAGCGCTCGTCCTATCAAGGGCCGCCCAAGACATCGGCGCCGCATTATGACATAACCGGGCTGGAGCGTGACCGCGCAGTGCGGTTAGGCGCCATCGAATGCAGCCGCGAGGAGATCGTCGCTGTTTTCCGGCGTGTGCGGGTGCGGAAGGGGAAGATGCGACAATGACACCGGTGCGCTGATCGCCGCACGCTGAGCCGCAAGACGCCACAGCGCTTGCGTTTGTCGTGCTTCCCCTCTATATGCGCGCTCATTCCACACACGGACTTTGGTGTCTGCCCGGGAGAAATCCGGCTGAAACCTCCGGTGGCGTTTGAGGACAAAGTCCAAAAATGCCTGTGTCCGTGGAGGCTAACCGGAAAGGAAATAAGAATGGCTCTGCCTGATTTCAGCATGCGCCAGCTATTGGAAGCTGGCATTCACTTCGGCCACCAGACCCACCGCTGGAACCCGAAAATGGCGCCCTATATCTACGGCGCCCGCAACAACATCCACATCATCGACCTCTCGCAGACGGTGCCCCTGCTGCACCAGGCGCTGAAGCAGGTTTCCGACACTGTTGCCAAGGGCGGCCGCGTGCTGTTCGTCGGCACCAAGCGCCAGGCCTCCGACATTGTCGCCGATGCCGCGCAGCGCTCGGCCCAGTACTATGTCAATTCGCGCTGGCTCGGCGGCATGCTGACCAACTGGAAGACGATCTCGAATTCCATCCAGCGCCTGCGCAAGCTCGACGAGATGCTGGCCGGCGAGGCTCAGGGCCTAACCAAGAAGGAGCGCCTCAACCTCGATCGCGAGCGTGAAAAGCTCGACAAGGCGCTGGGCGGCATCAAGGATATGGGTTCGACGCCCGATTTGATGTTCGTGATCGACACCAACAAGGAAGCGATCGCCATTCTTGAGGCCAAGCGTCTCGGCATCCCGGTCGTTGCCATCATCGATTCCAACTGCGACCCGGACAAGATCGACTTCCCGATCCCCGGCAATGACGACGCGGCCCGCGCCATCCAGCTGTATTGCGATCTGATCGCCAAGGCAGCTATCGACGGCATCGCCCGTCAGCAGGGCGCGCTCGGTGTCGATATCGGCGCATCGGTCGAGGCTCCGGTCGAGCCGGCGCTCGAGCAGACCCCGGCCGCCGAGAGCCCGGCAGCCCAGACCCCGGAAGCATAGTAGCGAAGGCCGGCTGCGGCCTTCATCTTTCCAATATGTTGGCGCGGTAAGCGCTACCGGCACCAGGCGCATCATCGAAAATCGATGGTGCGTCAGTGCATTTAGACAAAGAGGCGACAATGAGCATTTCGGCTGCACAGGTCAAAGAACTCCGCGACTTGACCGGCGCGGGCATGATGGACTGCAAGGCGGCGTTGAACGAGACCAACGGCAATATGGAAGAAGCCATCGACTGGCTGCGCAAGAAGGGCATTTCCAAGGCCGACAAGAAGGCTGGCCGTACCGCTGCCGAAGGCCTGATCGGCGTCGATTCGGGCATCCGCGAGGCAGCGATCGTCGAGGTCAATTCCGAGACGGACTTCGTTGCCCGCAATGCTGCGTTCCAGGAGATCGTCGCCAAGGTCGCGAAGGTCGCGCTTGCCTATGGCGGCAAGACCGAGGCCGTTGCCGCTGCTCCCTATCCGGGCTCGGGCAAGTCGGTCGCCGAGACCATCAAGGACGCCGTCGGCACCATCGGCGAGAATCTGGGCTTCCGCCGCTCGGCCAAGCTCACCGTCGAGCACGGCGCTGTCGCAACCTACGTTCACAATGCGGTCGCCGACGGCCTCGGCAAGCTCGGCGTGCTGGTGGCCATCGAGACGACAGGCAACGCGCATGCCGCGAACGCCTTCGCCCGTCAGGTTGCCATGCATGTCGCTGCCACCAATCCGATGGCCTTGACCACTGAAGAGCTCGATCCGGCCGCGGTGGAGCGCGAGAAGGCGATCTTCGCCGACCAGGCACGCCAGTCCGGCAAGCCAGAAGCGATTATCGAGAAGATGGTCGAGGGCCGTTTGCGCAAGTTCTACGAAGAGGTCGTGCTGCTCAAGCAGGCTTTCGTGCTCAATCCCGACATCACCGTCGAGAAGGCGCTGAAGGATGCCGAAAGCGAGATCGGCGCGCCAGCCAAAATCGCTGCCTACCTGCGCTTCGCGCTCGGTGAGGGCATCGAGAAGGAAGAGACCGATTTCGCGGCGGAAGTCGCGGCAGCGGTCAAGAAGTAAACTATTCGTTTAAAAGGCTTTTTCGGCCGGGTGTCCGCGAGGATGCCCGGCCGAGTTCTTGCGCGGTGTAGGATCAACTCAAGGACAACCTCGGCGCGCTCGATTTCGACATTGCGCAGGACGTTCGGGCACGGCTCGATGCGGTGAGCCGGTCATTCACACCCTTTTTCGTATTCGTTCTTCGGCTCGGAAATACAGGGTGGCCTTACCGGAGGTCAGACAGTCGGTGACAAGCCGGCGGGCTACATGCCGAACCTGTTCATGCAAGGTGCTTTTGCCGTGTAAGCTGAAGCTGGAAGAGAGTTTTCCGGCTCGGGCGCCGCGTGACATCGTGGCGCCCTTCGTGTATCGGAACGCCCAGTGTTTCGGGGCGTGCCGAAACGCGTCACACGCACGATGACGAGGACCAGATGACGGTGAAGCCCCTCTACCGACGTGTCTTGCTGAAAGCATCGGGCGAAGCGTTGATGGGCGAGCAGCATTTCGGCATCGACGTATCGGTGGTCGACCGCATCGCCGCCGACATCGCCGAGGCCCGCGCATTGGGCATCGAAGTCGGTATCGTCATAGGGGGCGGCAACATCTTCCGTGGCGTCGCAGTCGCGTCAAAAGGCGGAGACCGCGTCACCGGCGACCATATGGGCATGCTTGCCACCGTCATCAATTCGCTGGCGCTGCGCACCTCGCTCAACAAGATCGGCGTCGACGCCGTGGTGCTGTCGGCGATCGCCATGCCCGAGCTTTGCGAAAGTTTTTCGCAGCGTCAGGCGACCGCCTACATGAACCAGGGCAAGGTCGTTATCTTCGCCGGCGGCACCGGCAATCCGTTCTTCACCACCGATTCGGCTGCAGCCCTTCGCGCCGCCGAGATCGGAGCCGATGCTCTGTTCAAGGGCACCCAGGTCGATGGTGTCTATTCGGCTGATCCCAAGAAGGACCCGCACGCGACACGTTTCGAGCGGATCAGCCATGACGAAGTCATCAAACGCGGGCTTTCGATCATGGATACGGCGGCGATTGCACTTGCGCGCGAAAACAACATTCCGATAATCGTCTATTCGATCCACGAGAAGGGTGGTTTCGGCGATATCCTGAGGGGTGGCGGCCGTTGCACGGTCGTCGCAGACGATTGACCGGACCATGAACCCGAAAGGGATCGGTTGCGGATGAGGCTCGAACAGGGCTTACCCTAAGCAGTGAACCCGGGTTAACGGGTCGAGGAGACGATGATGAGTGGCGAATACGACGATCTCAAACGGCGCATGGACGGGGCGATCGCCGCGTTCAAGCATGATCTGGCTTCGCTGCGCACCGGCCGCGCGTCGAGCAACCTGCTCGATGCCGTCCAGGTGCAGGCCTATGGCACCACCATGCCGATCAACCAGGTGGCAACAGTGTCGGTTCCGGAACCGCGCATGATTTCGGTTTCGGTGTGGGACAAGTCGATGGTCAGCGCGGTCGACCGTGCCATCCGTGAAGCCAATCTCGGGTTCAATCCTATCGTCGACGGTACCAATCTCAGGATTCCGCTGCCCGAGCTCAACGAACAGCGCCGCAAGGAGCTGGTCAAGATCTCGCACGGTTATGCCGAGAATGCCCGCGTCGCCGCACGACACGTTCGCCGGGACGGCATGGACTTTCTGAAAAAGGCGGAAAAGGACGGCGACATCAGTGAGGACGACCATCGCAAACGGGCCGACCAGGTTCAGAAACTGACCGACGAGACAATCAGCACCATCGACCACCTGCTTTCCGACAAGGAAGCGGAAATCATGCAGGTCTAGGGTCTGGCCACGGCTGGCCCGGAAGTGAGAACATGGCAACGCCCGCGCATGTCGCGATCATCATGGACGGAAACGGACGCTGGGCCAAGGCGCGCGGCTTGCCTCGGCTGGCTGGTCACCGCGCCGGCGTCGAGGCGCTGCGCAAGACAGTGCGCGCCGCCCCCGGCCTCGGCATCTCCTTCCTGACCGTCTACGCTTTTTCGTCGGAAAACTGGTCACGACCGAAATCCGAAGTCAGCGACCTCATGGGCCTGCTGAAGCTTTTCATCCGACGTGACCTCGCCGAGCTGCACCAGAGTGGGGTGCGGATCAGGGTCATCGGTGACAGGGCAGGGCTGCAGCCCGACATAAGGGGGCTGCTCGAGGAAGCCGAAACGCTCACCCTTAGCAACGAGGCGCTGACACTGGTCATTGCCTTCAATTACGGCGGCCGCGACGAGATCGTGCGCACGGCGCGCAAGCTCGCCACAGCGGTGGCGCGCGGTGAGATCGACAGCGAGGCGATCACGGCCGAGTCCTTTGCCAGCTCGCTCGATACAGAGGGCATTCCGGATCCGGAACTGGTCATCCGCACCAGCGGCGAGCTTCGGTTGTCGAATTTCCTGTTATGGCAGGCTGCCTATAGTGAACTCGTTTTTCTGCCTTGCTACTGGCCCGACTTCAGTCGCGAGCACCTGTCCGATGCACTGCGCGATTTCGCCGGCCGCGAGCGCCGCTTCGGCGGACTTGCCGCCCAAGATGTCGCCTCAGGCTGAGGAATGAGCAACCTCCAGCTCCGGGTCATTTCGGCCGTCGTGCTTGCCATCGTCACGCTTGGCCTGACCTGGCTCGGCGGACTGCCCTTCCGGTTGCTTTGCGCTGCCATGGCGGCGGTGATCTTCTACGAGTGGACGCGGATGAGCCGCCCCGTTGCCGCGGCAGGTGCTGGCGCTATGGCAGGTCTCGGCTTTCTGCCCGAGGCGCTGATCGTGGTCTTTATTGGTGCCCTCGTCGCCGGCCTGCCTGCGTCTTTGCTGCTGCCGCTTGTCGCAGCTCTGGTTGCTGTCACTGCCATCGCGGCGTCGATGCGCAAGGCAGGACCGTGGGAAGCATCCGGCCTTGCCTATGCGGCCGTGTCCGGCTTGTCGCTGGCCTTCTTGCGTGATGGCGACTATTCAGGGCTGCTGGCCATTCTGTTCCTATTCGCCGTGGTTTGGGCGACCGATATTTTTGCTTATTTCGTCGGCCGCTCCGTCGGTGGCCCAAGGCTGGCGCCGTCGATCTCGCCGGGCAAGACGCGGAGCGGGGCGCTCGGTGGGGTGGTCGGCGGCGTAGTGGCCGGTCTGCTTCTGGCCGCAGTAGCCGGAATGGGCAACCTCGCCGTGCTTGGCGTGGTCGCACTGGTGCTTTCGATCGTCGCGCAGGCCGGCGACCTGTTCGAATCATGGGTCAAGCGACGCCACGGCCGTAAAGATTCCGGCACGCTGATACCCGGCCATGGCGGCATCATGGATCGGGTCGATGGGCTTGTCGCGGCGGCTTTCGCCCTATACGTCATCGGCTGGATTTCCGCGACCGCCGACCATCCGGCACAGGGGCTGTTTCCGGTTTGAACGGCATCGTCGGTGGGCCGGCGCGGGGCTGCGTCATGGATTCGCCTGGATTGATGTCACAGTCGCGGCGTGATCTGCGCCGTGGATGAATTTGAGGGCATGAATTGAACGAGATTCTTCACGCGGTTTTCAGCACGGACGGCCTTGTCCTCGGCACGCTGGTGCCTTTCCTGTTCGTGCTGACCGTGGTCGTGTTCGTCCACGAAATGGGCCATTACCTCGTCGGCCGCTGGTGCGGTATCGGCGCAAAAGCCTTTTCGATCGGTTTCGGCCCTGAGATCATCGGCTTCAACGACAGCCGCGGCACGCGCTGGAAGCTTTGCGCCATACCGCTCGGCGGCTACGTCAAGTTCGTCGGCGATATGAACGCGACGTCGAGCCAGCCCAGCTCGGAGGAGGTCGAGGCGCTGAGCGACGACGAACGCAAGGTTGCCTTCCACACGCAGCCGATCTGGAAGCGGGCGGCGACCGTCGTGGCGGGGCCGCTGTTCAACTTCCTGCTGACGATCGCCGTCTTTGCCGTGCTGTTTTCCATATATGGTCGGCCGGTTTACGAGCCGATGGTGGCTGAAGTCACCGCAGGCAGTCCGGCAGCGGCGGCCGGCATCATGTCCGGTGACCGATTCGTCAGCGTCGACGGCAGCAAGGTCGAGACCTTTGCCGACGTCCAGCGTCTGGTTTCGGGCCGCGCCGGCGACAGCATCACCTTCGTTATGTTACGCGGCGGCAAGGAAATCACCGTCACGGCGACGCCGCGCTTGATGGAACAACAAGACGCATTGGGCAACAAAGCCCAGGTGGCCGTGATCGGCGTCGTCAACAACAAGGAACTCGGCCAGCCGCGGCTGATCACCTACAGCCCGGCCGGGGCAGTCGGGGCGGCCGTCCAGGAAACCGGACACGTCATCCAGCGCACCGGCCAGTTCCTGCAGCGTTTCGTTGTTGGCCGCGAGGACAAGTGCCAGCTGGGCGGGCCTATCAAGATCGCCAAGATGTCGGGCCAGGCGGCAAAGCTCGGCTTCGAATTGCTCGTCCAGCTTGTTGCATATCTGTCAGTCGGGATAGGAATTCTCAATCTTCTGCCGATTCCCCCCCTCGACGGAGGGCATCTTCTGTTCTACGGCGTGGAAGCTGTCATCCGACGGCCGGTGTCCGAACGGATGATGGAAATGGCTTATCGGAGCGGCCTCATCCTGGTGCTCGGCTTCATGGGTTTTGTTTTCTGGAACGATCTGTTTGGGTGCTGAAATCATGAAGAAATTTGGCTTCAGCGCGACCAATGTTGAGACGCCGTTTACCATGCGTGGGGATATGCGTGACGCGAAAGCCACGCCACAGGGTTAAGTAAATACAAATTAACCAGAAGCCTTGCGTGTAGGGAAAATCCGGTTAATACGGTAGGGGAAATTACCGCACGTCCGGTTTTCTCGCCGTGGGGACTTCGAGAAAAGGTACAAAAGCCCGATGAAGGCAGCATCCAAGTTTCTGAGCGCCGCGTCCGCGGTGGCTATGTCCGCTGCTCTGGTTGTACCAGGCGCGCTCGCAGTGCAGTTCGTTGCCACATCGGCCGCCGAGGCGGCTGTCGTCTCCAGAGTCGAAGTCACCGGCAATCAGCGTGTCGACGCGGACACCATCCGCAATTACGTGACAATCAAGCCCGGCAAGGCGTTTTCCAGCTCCGACATCGACGATGCGGTCAAGGCGCTGTTTGGCACCGGGCTGTTTTCGGACGTGCAGATCAACCAGGTCGGATCGACGCTGGTCATCAAGGTTTCCGAATACCAGGTCGTCAACCAGGTGCTGTTCCAGGGCAACAAGAAGCTCAAGGACAACGCGCTTGCAGCCGCGGTGCAATTGAAGCCGCGCGGCACCTTCTCGCAACAACAGCTCGACGCCGATGTCGAGGCGGTCAAGGCCGCCTACCGGCGTATCGGCCGCGACGATGCCGCCGTGACCACCCAGATCATGGATCTCGGCGACAACCGGGTAAACGTGGTCTTCAACATCAACGAAGGCGGCCGCACCCAGATTGCGGCGATCAATTTCGTCGGCAACAGCGCCTATTCGAGCCGCCGTCTGTCGGACATCATCTCCACCAAGCGCTCGTCCTTCCTGTCGTTCGTGCTGCGCGACGATGTTTATGACGAGGACAAGCTGCGCGCCGACCAGGAGCTGCTGCGCCGCTTCTATTATAATCACGGCTATGCCGACTTCCAGGTCGTCTCGGCTGTCGGCGAACTCGACGACACAACCAACAAATACACCGTTACCATCACGGTGCAGGAGGGCGAGCGGTATACGTTTGGGGACGTCAGCGTCGAAAGCACGATCCCCGAGGTCGACAGCAAGTCGCTTGAATCGGTGGTCGAGACCCACAAGGGCGATGTCTATAACGCCAAGGATGTCGAGGACACGATCATCGCGCTGACCGAAAAGGTCGCCGGTTCTGGTTATGCCTTTGCCCAGGTGACGCCGCGCGGTGACCGCAACTTCGAAAACCACACCATCTCTGTCGTTTATACGATCGACCAGGGCACCAAGGCCTATATCGAGCGCATCGAGATCCGCGGCAACGATCGGACGCGCGACTACGTCATTCGCCGCGAGTTCGATGTCAGCGAAGGCGACGCTTTCAATCAGGTTCTCATCCAGCGCGCGAAGAGGCGGCTGGAAGCGCTTGATTATTTCGAGAAAGTCGAGATTTCCACCGTTCCGGGCTCTGAGCCTGATCAAGTCGTACTGGTGGTCGACGTGGTCGAGAAATCGACCGGTGAGTTCTCGGTCGGTGCCGGTTATTCGACTGGTGGCGAGACGGCTGGTCCGTCCGTCGAAGGTTCAATCAGTGAGCGCAACTTCCTCGGCCGCGGCCAATTCATCAAGGTGGCGGCTGGCGGCGGCAAGAACTCGCGCGACTACAGCTTCTCGTTTACCGAACCGTACTTCCTTGGTCGCCGTATCGCTGCCGGATTCGACATCTACAAGCAGACTCGAAACTATGACCATTACGATAGCGACACGACGGGCGCGACAGTGCGCTTCGGTCTGCCGATTACCGACAACATCTCGACTCAGCTCGCGTATAATATCGCTCAGGAGAAGTATGAGTTCGACGAGAACTGCGACCCTGCCACCTGCGATGTCTCCCAGGCGATTATAAACGGTGTCGAAGAGAGTCCGTGGCTCAAATCGTCGGTTAGTCTCGGCCTAGTTTACAATACTATTGACGACATGAAGAATCCCCATGAAGGCATTTTTGCCAACGTCGGCACGGAAGTGGCTGGCGTGGGCGGCGACGCCAAGTTCATCAAGGTGACAGCGCGCGGCAGCATTTATCAGACGTTGTCCGAACAATTGGATCTGGTAGGCCTCATTTCTGGCGGTGCCGGCCATGTCCAGGGATATGGCAGCGGCGACCTGCGTGTCTTCGACCATTTCCAGAGCAGCGATCGCATGATCCGCGGTTTCGAATATGGCGGCATCGGTCCGGTTGCCTCGGACAACAGCAATGACCATCTCGGCGGCACCACTTACTTCAATGCCTCGGCGGAAGCGCAGTTCCCGCTGCCGGTCATCCCGGAAAGCTTCGGTTTGCGCGGCGCGGTATTCGCCGATGCGGCAACGCTCTACGGCAGCAAGATTGCCTCCAACCTCGTCAATCAGTCGACGACCGGCATGGAATGGCGCGCTTCTGTCGGCGTCGGCTTGATGTGGGCATCGCCTTTCGGCCCGATTCGCATCGACTATGCGATCCCGGTCAAGAAGGAAAAGACCGACGACGTGCAGGAATTCAACTTCGGCATATCGACCCGCTTCTGATGTGCGGGTAACGATGCTTCCGGCTCGTTTGGATCGGGATGTCAGTGATCCGACACTACAGCGCAGTGCGTCCTATCGGACGCTCAAAGAACGTTGTAGCAACTTGATTTGCGCATGATCCTTTCCGAGGATCGATTTCCGATTTCGGGGTCATGCGCTAGCTGGATATTGCTTCTGGAATGACCGATCCGGTGTTCTTCGCGCCCTCACGCCGGTATACGGCCGGCGAAGTCGCGAATCTGACCGGCTCGATGCTTGTCGATTCCGCTCTCTCCGATGTTTCGATCGACGCTCTGGCTCCCGCCAACGAAGGCGGCGAGAACGCCCTTGTCTTCGTCGATGGCAGGCGCAATTTCGCCCTGATGCAGTCACTGCGGGCGGCAGCGGTTCTCTGCCCTGCCGAATTTGCCGCCAAGGCGCCGGCGGGCATCGCGGTTCTGGTGCATCCGCGCCCGCAGCAGGCTTTCGCAATGGTCGGGCGCCTGCTTTTCCCGGCGGCTGCAACGCCTGGGCCGATGACCGGCGAAACCGGTATCTCGCCGCACGCCCATATCGATGCGACCGCCCATGTCGAGCCCGGTGCGATCATCGAAGCGGGCGCGGTCATCGGACCGCGCGCTGCCATCGGCAGCGGAACCGTCATTGCCCCTCATGCGGTTATCGGTCCTTCCTCCCAGATTGGCCGCGACGGCTATGTCGGTCCAGGCGCCAGCGTGCAATATGCATTGATCGGCAATCGCGTCATCATTCATGGCGGCGCCAGGATCGGCCAGGATGGCTTCGGCTTCGTGGCCGGCGCCAAGGGTCCGGAGCGGGTTCCGCAGATCGGCCGCGTCATCATCCAGGACGACGTCGAGATCGGGTCGAATACGACCGTCGATCGCGGCGCCATGTCCGACACGATCATCGGCCAGGGTACCAAGATCGACAATCTGGTGCAGATCGCGCACAACGTTCGCATCGGCCGCAATTGCATAATAGCCGGGCTTTCGGGTATTTCCGGTTCTGTGACGGTAGGCGACAACGTCACCATGGGTGGCGGCGTCGGCCTTGCGGATCATTTGACCATAGGGTCCGGCGCCAAGCTTGCGGCAAGAAGCGGGTTTATGAGCAATGTGCCTGCCGGTGAGATTTGGGGAGGATATCCGGCGCAGCCGATGGCGGAAGCTATGCGCGAGATAGCGGCCTTGCGCAGACTTGCACGGACGCGCAAACAGGGTGAGGGGGGAAATGGCTGACATCGCAGCGGCGACGCTCGAAGCGGTTGACATAATGCGGCTGATGAAGCTCCTGCCGCACCGCTATCCGTTCTTGATGATCGACCGTATTGTCGACATAGATGGCGACGAATCCGCAATCGGCATCAAGAACGTCACCATAAACGAGCCGCATTTCCAAGGTCATTTCCCCGACCAGCCGGTCATGCCCGGCGTACTGATCATCGAGGCGATGGCGCAGACGGCCGGCGCCATCTGCATCCGCAGCCTTGGTACGGAAAAGCCGTCGCTGGTTTATTTCCTGACCATCGACAATGCCAAGTTCCGCAAGCCGGTCGTTCCAGGTGACCAGCTGAAAATTCATGTGAAGAAAATCAAGAAACGCGGCAATCTTCTCAAATTCGCTTGCGAGGCCCTCGTCGATGGCGCCAAGGCGGCGG
This sequence comes from Mesorhizobium sp. M0045, assembly GCF_040323385.1. Lineage (NCBI taxonomy): Bacteria > Pseudomonadati > Pseudomonadota > Alphaproteobacteria > Hyphomicrobiales > Phyllobacteriaceae > Mesorhizobium > Mesorhizobium sp. M0045. The sequence continues at coordinate 2,027 of NZ_JAMYUY010000012.1, read as the reverse complement.
AAGCCGAGATCTCGGCGATGATGGTCGCAAGCGGCTGACAAACGAATGCTAATGAAAATCCAGACAGTCATCCATCCATCGTCGGTCATCGAGGCAGGCGCCCAAATCGGCGAAGGCGCCCGCATCGGGCCCTTCTGTCACGTCGGCCCTGATGCCGTGATCGGCGACCGCGTCGAACTGGTCAGCCATGTCTCGGTGATTGGCGCGACCACCATCGGTGCATCGACCAAGGTTTATCCGATGGCGATACTGGGCGGACCACCGCAGAACACCAAGCACAAGGGCGGCCGTACCACGCTGGTGATCGGCGAGAACTGCACGATCCGCGAAGGCGTCACCATGCATGTCGGCACCGATTCCAGCCGCGGCGAAACGACGATCGGCGACAACGGCAATTTCCTTGCCTATGCCCACATTGCCCATGACTGCGTGGTCGGCAAGAACGCCACCTTCGCCAATCAAGCGACGTTAGGCGGGCATTGCGAAGTCGGTGACAATGTCTACATCGGCGGCCTTACCGCGGTTCATCAGTTTGTCCGCATCGGCGATAACGCCTTTCTCGGCGGCTGCTCGGCGATCGTCGGCGACGTCATTCCCTACGCCATCGCCGTTGGCAACCGTGCCAGCCTTCGCGGCCTCAACATCATTGGGCTGAAGCGCGCCGGCCTGCCACGTTCGGAGATCCATTTGCTGCGCAAAGCCTATAAGACGATCTTCGATCGCTCCCGGACCGTCGGCGAAAACATCGAATTCGCCAAGGCGGAGTTCGCCTCGTCGCCGACTGCCATGAAGATCGTCGATTTCATCGCCGGTCGCGGCAAGCGGCACTATGCCGTGCCGTCGCTCAAGGGTGGCGACGGCGACGATACCGATGATGAAGACTGAGAGCAGATGACGAAGATTGAGGCTGCCGGAAAGGGCCTTGATCTCGCGCCAGATGCCAAGGTCGGCATCATCGCCGGCGGCGGCAGCCTCCCGGTCGAAATTGCCCGAGCGCTCGCCCGGCAAGGCAAATTGCCCTTCATCGTGATGGCGGCGGGCGAGGTCGATCGCATAGCCGATTTCGAGGCCTATGAGCAGGCAACCTTGAGGCTGGAAGACGTCGGCTCGCTGTTGCCGATCCTCAAGCGGCATCACGTTACGCATCTGGTGACCGCGGGTCATATCACGCGCCGCCCCAGGCTGAGCGCCATGCGCCTCAATTTGGGCCTGCTCGCCTGGCTGCCCAGCCTCTTCGTCGGTGTAACTCGGGGAGATGATACGGTGCTGAAATTGTTCGTGCGCAGGATCGAGCGCAGCGGCATCAAAGTCGTCGGCGCTCACGAGATCGTGCCGGAGCTGGTCGCCGCCGAAGGACTGCTGACCAAGGCGGCGCCACGCAAAGCCGACTGGCGCGACATCGAGGCGGCGCACGCGGCGGCAAAAGCCATCGGCGCGCTGGATATCGGCCAAGCGGCTGTTGCGGTCGGCGGCCGCGCCATTGCGCTGGAAGGCGTCGAAGGGACTGACGGGCTGCTCGAGCGGACAAGGGAGTTGCGCGGGCACGGCAGGCTGGCGGGCAGGACGCGCGGTGTCCTGGTCAAATGCGCTAAGCCCGGTCAGGAACTGCGTGCCGACCTGCCCTCCATTGGCCCGCTGACCGTCGAGGCGGCGCATGCCGCCGGACTGGCCGGCATTGCCGTAGAAGCCGGCCGCTCGCTGGTGCTCGAAGGTCCCGCCACCATCGGGCGTGCCAATGCGCTCGGCCTGTTCGTGATCGGGCTGCCTGCTGCGGAGCCGGCGCATGGCGAATGAGCGGCCGTTGAAGATAGCTATCGTCGCCGGCGAGGAGTCCGGTGACCTGCTTGGCGCCGATCTTGTGCAGGCGTTAAAGCGCATGACCGGGCGCGACGTTCGGCTTGTCGGCATCGGCGGCCGCCATTTGCAGGCGCTCGGCCTGGCGCCATTGTTCGACGGCAGCGAGATCGCGCTGATGGGACTTAGCGCCATCCTGCGCGACCTGCCGCGCCTGATGCGGCGGATCGGCC